>NZ_JBFTZM010000011.1:0-206576 GCF_056406795.1 Neorhizobium sp. P1_A6
CTACTACTACTATTCCGCGCAGGTCAATATTGGGCGAAGGTCGAGCCGCTTGTGATCTCCCCACCTGTGGGGGAGATGCCCGGCAGGGCAGAGGGGGGCGATCTTGCTCGGCAGGAAATCATGCCAGCATAAACCAGTTGCAAAAAGCAATCAGCTGAGTTATTCCTAAACCAGTTTCAATTCGCAATCGGTTATGGGAGGCCGTCATGCGTCCGGTTCTGTATTCACATCCATTCTCGTCCTACTGCCAGAAGGTGCTGACCGCGCTCTATGAGAACGGTACCGACTTCGACACCCGCATGCTCGGGCCGGAGGATCCTTCGGCTTACCAGGATCTCTGCAGCATGTGGCCGGTGAAGCGTTTTCCGATCCTGATCGACGGGGAGAAACGGGTCTTCGAATCGTCGATCGTCATCGAATATCTCGACCAGCATTATCCCGGCCCGGTAAAACTGATCCCGGACGACGCGGACGCGGCGCTCGATGTGCGGATGATGGACCGCTTCTTCGACAACTACGTCTCCATCCCGCAGCAGAAGGTCGTCTTCAACGCCATCCGCCCGGAAGAGAGCCGCGATCCCTATGGCGTGCAGGAAGCCCGCGACATGCTGGACGCCGCCTATGGCTGGCTCGACCAGCGCATGGCGGACCGGGAATGGGCGGCCGGAGTGGCATTCAGCCTCGCCGACTGCGCCGCGGCGCCCGCCCTCTTCTATGCGGACTGGACGCACCGGATCGGCGAGCAGTTCGCCCATGTGCGGGCCTATCGCAAGCGGCTGCTCGCCCGACCGTCTTTTGCGCGCGCGGTGGACGAGGCCCGGCCTTACCGCTCGTTCTTCCCGCTCGGCGCACCGGATCGGGACTAGGATGGGTCACCGGCAGTAGCGGGCTTCAGAACATGCTGTCATTGGCGATCGGCAGACCGCGCATCGCAGCATAGACTCGCCACACCTCGTGGCGCAGGACTGCACTCGGGCGCACGCCGCCGCTGCCGTAGTTCTTGTATTTGTCGCGATAGGCTTCCATAAAAACCCTCACCGCCTCGATCACGTCGGCATGCAGCTCCGCCCTGCGGCGCAGCTCCTCCCGCTCGGAACGCAGGCTTTCAAAGTTCTGAACAAGCAGCAGCAGGTCCTCCATCGACATGGCGACATGCGAGCGATCGGCCGAAGCGGCAGCCACCTCCGCCCGGATGCGGGCGATGATTTCATTCAGCTGGTCATTCATGGGATTAGATTCTCCTAATCCCGCCGATGTGGGTGGCAAAAATGACCAATACAAGGCGAAACTGTGGCCCGAAAGACACGTTTGCCGATCAGCGTGAACGGAACGGTCTCTTAAAGTCGTGCCGCGATAAAGTCGATGTATGTGCGAATGCGCAGGGCGAGATGCTCGTGGCCGGCATAAACGGCATGGATTTCCTCGATATCTTCGGGATTGAAATCCTCCAGAACCGGCACGAGTCGGCCCGCCTCGATATCCGGTTCCACATGGAAACGCCCGACCCGGCCGATGCCGAGATGATCCAGGCAGAACTGCCGGATGATCGAGCCGCTACTCGCCTTCAGGTTTCCGGAAACCGGCAACAGCTCCCGGCTGCCGGTTTTCGGATCACGAAAAGGCCAGCCTTCGACCGCCCGCCGGAAATTAAAATTGATGCAGTTGTGATGGATGAGCTCGGCCGGCATTTTCGGGACACCGTGACGCTCCAGATAGCCGGGCGAGGCGATCACCACCTGGCGGCTCTCGCCGAGCTTTCGCGCCATCAGCGACGAATTGCGCATCGGCCCATGGCGGATGGCGATGTCGACCCGTTCGCGAATGAGATCGACGATATCGTCGGTCAGGGTGATATCGAGCTGAATATCGGGGAAAAGCTGCTGGAACTCGCAGGTGAGCGGCAGGACATAACGTTCTCCGAAGCCGACCGAAGCGTTGATCGACAGCGGCCCGCGCGGCAGCGTCCGCCCGCCGCCGGAGACCATTTCCTCCGTATCGGCGATCTCGGCCAGGATGCGCTGTGCCCGCGCCAGATAGGTCTCCCCCTCCGGCGTCAACTGCAACATGCGGGTGGACCGGACCACGAGGCGGGTGCCGAGCCGGTCCTCCAGGCGGGTGACGAGTTTACTGACGGCGGACGGGGAGAGCTTTAGCTTGCGACCGGCGGCCGAGAAGCTCTTCAGCTCGGCGGCCAGCGCAAACACTTCCATTTCACCGGCGCGGTTATCCATTTGGGGCTCGCTTTCAGATTTCGATCATTTCGGTTCTGCCGCGGCGCCCCCTCTGGCCTGCCGGCCATCTCCCCCACGGGTGGGGAGATCACAAGTGGCGCGATCGCCGCTTCCAAACAAACCGTCGTCCCCTGGTTGGTCGGCGCCCCGGATGAGACGTCGAGTGTAGAGCGGTGAGCAGGCGCCCAGCCAATCTCCCCACCCGAGGGGGAGATGGCCGGCAGGCCAGAGGGGGGCGGTCTTGCTCCACCATCAATGTCACCTGTGACTTCAATTCACAAATGATTATCCGCTTATGCGGCTACACAGGCAAGTCCGACGCGACGATATTGCGGTTCATCAAACTCAATTCCTTCCTCCCAAGGACAAGGATCCAAGCCAATGCCTCTCGCTCTCTACGCGCTGACGGCCGGTGCCTTCGGCATCGGCGTCACCGAATTCGTCATCATGGGTCTGCTGATCGACGTCAGCAAAGATCTCGGCGTGTCGATCTCGGCCGCCGGCCTCTTGATCTCCGGTTACGCGCTCGGCGTCGTCGTCGGTGCGCCCATCCTCGGCATGCTGACAGGCAAATGGTCGCGCAAGACCCTGCTGATGAGTCTGATGGTGGTGTTCACCGTCGGCAACCTCGCCTGTGCGCTGGCGCCCGACTACTGGACGCTGATGGCCGCCCGGGTGCTGACCGCGTTCGCGCATGCCTCGTTCTTCGGCGTCGGCTCGGTGGTCGCCACCAGCCTGGTTGCCCCGAACAAGAAGGCTTCGGCCATCGCCATCATGTTCACCGGCCTGACGGTCGCCAATATTCTCGGCGTCCCCTTCGGTACGTGGCTCGGCCAAGCCTATGGCTGGCGCTCGACCTTCTTTGCCGTCACCCTGATCGGTCTCGTGGCGCTCGCCGTGATCGCGCTGTTCGTCCCGAAGGACAAGGCTGCGGACAACCACGAAGAGAGCGCGCAGGGTGCGCTTGCCGTTCTCGGCCGCCGCTCGGTCCTGCTCGGGCTGCTGATCACCGTGCTGAGTTGGGTCGGCGTGTTTGCAGGCTTCACCTATATCGCCCCGATCCTCACCCAGATCACCGGCTTTTCGGAAGCCGCCGTTTCGCCGATCCTGCTCGTCTTCGGCGGCGGCCTGGTGATCGGCAATCTGGCCGGCGGCTGGCTTGCCGACCGTCATCTGGTGCCGACCATCGTCGCCAGCCTCGTCGCGCTCTCCGCCGTGCTGCTGGCACTGACCGCGGCGATCCACCAGCCGGTGCTCGCGGTCATCGCCATCGGCCTGTTCGGCGCCGCAGCCTTCGCCACCGTTTCGCCGCTTCAGATCTGGGTGCTGCAGAAGGCCGAAGGTGCCGGCCAGGGACTTGCCTCGTCGTTCAACATCGCCGCCTTCAACCTCGGCAATGCCATCGGCGCCTGGCTCGGCGGCGTGGTTATCGACCATGGCCCGGGTCTCGGCTCGGTCACTCTGATCGCCGGCCTGGTGCCGCTTGCAGCCCTTGCCGTCGCCCTCTTCGCCATCCGGCTGGACAAGCGCGAGACCGCCATCAGCGGCGCGCCCGCCCTCTCCTGCCCGGCCGAATAACCGACACACCAAAGGATCACGACCATGGAATACCGCAATCTCGGACAATCCGGCCTCAGGGTGCCGGTATTAAGCTTCGGTGCCGGCACGTTCGGCGGTTCCGGACCACTGTTCAGCCACTGGGGCACGACCGATGTCGAGGAAGCCCGCCGCCTCGTCGACATCTGCCTCGAGGCCGGCGTCAACCTGTTCGATACGGCCGACGTCTATTCGAACGGTGCTTCGGAAGAGGTGCTCGGCCAGGCGATCAAGGGCCGGCGCGACCAAGTGCTGATCTCCACCAAGGCCAGCCTGCCGACCGGCGACGGGCCGAACGACTGGGGCTCTTCCCGCTCCCGGCTGATCGCTTCCGTGGATGCGGCCCTGAAGCGGCTCGGCACCGACCATATCGACATCTTCCAGCTGCATGCCTTCGATGCCTCGACGCCGGTCGAAGAGGTCGTCTCGACGCTCGACCAGCTCGTGAAGGATGGGAAGCTGCGTTACATCGGCGTCTCGAACTTCTCCGGCTGGCAGATCATGAAATCGCTCGCCGCCGCCGAGAAACATGGCTGGACGCGTTATGTCGTGAACCAGGTCTATTATTCGCTGATCGGCCGCGACTACGAATGGGACCTGATGCCCTTGGGCATGGACCAGGGGCTTGGCGCGCTGGTCTGGAGCCCGCTTGGCTGGGGAAGGCTCACCGGCAGGATCAGCCGCGGCAAGCCGCTTCCGGAAAGCAGCCGCCTGCATGAGACGGCGGATTTCGGCCCGCCTGTCGAAGACGAGCTGCTCTACCGGGTGGTCGATGCGCTGCAGGTGGTGGCGGACGAGACGGGCAAGACGGTGCCGCAGGTGGCGATCAACTGGCTTGTCAGCCGGCCCACCGTTTCCTCCGTCATCATCGGCGCCCGCAACGAGGAGCAGCTTCGCCAGAATCTCGGGGCCGTCGGCTGGTCGTTGACACCGGAGCAGATCGGCAGGCTGGATGCGGCCAGCGCCGTCACCGCCCCCTATCCGCATTTCCCCTATCGGCGCCAGGAGGGTTTTGCCCGCCTCAACCCGCCGCTTGCCGGCTGACGCCTCCTGAAATCAGGGTGGTTGATCCGTCACAGAATCGGTCCATGTAATACGGGCCTCATTTGGCCCGGCCGTTTGCCGGGCTTTCCCTTCAGGAGTTCAATATGTTCACAGTCAGCGCCAATGGCGCCAACATTCCCGCCCTCGGCTTCGGCACGTTCCGCATGCCCGACGAAGACGTCGCCCGCGTGCTGCCGGAGGCCCTGAAGCTCGGCTTCCGCCATGTCGATACCGCACAGATCTACAAGAACGAGGCAGCCGTCGGCGATGTGCTTTCCAAGTCCGGCATCCCGCGCGCCGATATCTTCCTCACCACCAAGGTCTGGGTCGACCGCGTCGGCCATGCCGCCTTCCTCGCCTCGGTCGACGAGAGCCTCGCCAAGCTGAAGACAGATTATGTCGACCTGCTTCTCCTCCACTGGCCGCAGAGCGAAATGCCGCTCGCCGACCGCATGGGTGCGTTGAACGCGCTCAAAAAGGCCGGCAAGGTGAAGAATATCGGCGTCTCCAATTTTTCCGTCGCGCTGATCGCCGAAGCGGTGAAGCTTTCGGATGCACCGCTTGCCACCAACCAGGTGGAATACCATCCCTATCTCGACCAGACGAAGGTTCTGGCCGAAGTCGCCGAGCACGGCATGTCGCTGACCGCCTATTACCTGATGGCGAACGGCGCGGTTCCGGGCGACGCGGTGCTGAAGGATATCGGCGCCAAGCACGGCAAGACAGCCGCCCAGGTGACGCTGCGCTGGGCGATCCAGCAGAAGGACGTGATCGCGCTTTCCAAGACCGCGACCGTTTCCCGTCTGCCAGAAAATTTCGACGTGTTCGATTTCGCGCTGTCGGAGGACGAGATGCAGGCGATCCACGCGCTTGCCAGACCGACCGGCCGCATCGTCAACCCGGGGCACCTGGCCCCGGATTGGGATAATTGAGCGTTCAGCCGCTTGATGCAACTATGCGCCGGGTCATTCCCGGCGCATTTTTATTGCCTAAATCCATTTGACGAGAAGATCGATGGAAGCACCCCGGAAACATCCGGAAGCCTTCCCTGGTCACAGCCAGCCTTTCCGCTTGAAATAGAGATACGGCAGGGCCATCGAGACGATCATCATGGCAATCGCCATATGATAGCCGTAGGTCCATTGCAGTTCCGGCTGGTTGGCGAAGTTCATGCCGTAGATCGAGGCGACCAGGGTCGGCGGCAGGAAGACGACGGAGGCGACCGAGAAGATCTTGATGATCTGGTTCTGTTCGAGATTGATCAGCCCCAGCGTCGCATCCAGCAGGAAATTGATCTTGCCGGACAGGAAGGCGGAGTGATCGCCAAGCGAAGTGGCGTCCCGTTGCAGCAGTTTCAGGCGCTGGCGCAGTTCCTTGGTCAGCTTGCGGTCGACACCGTCGAGCGCCGCATAATAGGCAACCACGCGGGAGACGCTGACGAGGCTTTCGCGCACGACGGTGATGAACTCGCCCTTCTGACCGACCTCGCGGATGAGGTCCTGCAGGTCGCGCGTCTTCTTGTTGGCCTTGGCGGCCTTGGCCGAGAAGACCTCCTGGGAAATCTGGTCGATCTCGGTGCCGAGCCGTTCCAGCGTATCGGCCATGCGGTCGATGATCGCCTCGATCAGCCCCGTCATGATGAGTTCGCCGTAGCTGCAATGCAGGCCGGTTCCGTTCGGCTTGCGGGCGCGCGCCATGAAGGCGTCGAACGGGCGCGGCTCTGCATAACGGACGGTGACCAGGACCTGTCCCTTGACGATGAAGGTAACGGGAACCTTTCGCGGCGTGCCGGCATCGGGCCTGGTCAGCACCGTCATGGTCATGAATTCGGCGCCGTCCTCCTGGTAGAGGCGGGCGGAAAGCTCGATGTCCTCCATCTCGTCCATGGTCGGCACGGTAATGCCGAGACGCTCGCCGACGGCTCGCTCTTCCTCGGACGTCGGGCTGACAAGATCGTACCAGACGATAGCAGGCTTTGCGGGAGCGGGCGTTGCGAGGTCGGACGTTGTAAGATCGGACGTTACGGGTGCCGACACGTCGGATGTCGCCGGCGCTGCGGCAACGGCCGGCACATCGGACGCGACGGAAACAAGGCGATCAAGGTCGTAGGCATGGATGCGCAGCATGACGGCTCCTTTTTCGGACCATCGGTCCCTTCGGAGCGCGCATCCTTATCGAGAAGGACTAGAGCCCCGGAGGAACGGGTCGGTATGATGACGTCGAACTTCGACTGTCGGGGTTCATCTCAATTGTCCTTTGAAAGAAGGACGCCTGGACAGGCGTCGCTCGCGTGGTGAAATGTGCCTTAAACGGCTAAAAGTCAATGGCTTTTCTGTCGCAGCCGCGGGGGTTTCGGATTAACATTTGGTAAGGCCGGCGCCAGCCCGGAGAGACCGGACGATCGGCAGCCAAGTCCATCCACCAGCGCTGTCAACGCCACGAATAGCCCCAGCGGACCGGATGCCGGCGGAAGAGGCCGCCGACGATCCGGAAAAGCGATCAGACGAACTGCGACAGGCCCGGAACCGAAGCGATGACCGTGTCGACGACCTCGTCGCCGGCGTGTTCGCGGGCGACCGCCATGGTTTCCTTGGCAAGGCCGGTGATTTCGCCCATGCCGAGACCCTGGGACATCAGCTGCTGGCCGAGCGCCATGACGCCGCCGCCGAAGCTCGCCATCAGGCCGCCGAGAAGACCGCCGCCGCCGGCACCTTCGCCGTTGAACTTGGCGACGAGTTCGGATGCGCCGGGGATCGCCTCGATCATCTTGGCAACCGCGCCGTCATCGGCCTCGCGCTGCAGGAAACCGAGCATCATGCCGATCGCCTTTTCGGCGACGTCAGGGGCAATGCCGACATTTTCGGCGACGCGGGAAACCAGTTCGTTCATCAATCTCTCCTGAAGGTTTTGACGTTCACGTCAAGGTAATACACACAGTCTTTGCCGAAGCCAACAGGGAGTTGGCGTATCCCAGACCTTCAGCTTTCGCCGGAAGGCTCGCCCACCGTGTCCGCCATGTAGGCACCGCGCGCCCCCATCGGCACCGGCATGCCTGTGGTCGAATCGCGGGCCGTCTGGTGTTCGAGCTCGGCGTTGATCTCGGCGCCGACGACGACGATGATGACCGATATCCATGTCCAGACCATGAAGCCGATCAGCGCGCCGAGCGTGCCGTAGGTGGCGTTGTAATCGGCAATATTCCCCAGATAGAAGGAAACCGCAATCGAGGCGGCGAGCCATGCGATGGTCGAGAATGCCGCACCCCAGGTGAGCCACTTGAGTTTGGCCGGTTCGCGGCTCGGGCCGAAGCGGTAGAGCATCATGATCCCGCCCGCGACGAACAGCATCATCACCGGCCAGCGAGCGATGCGGATGATGATTTCCGTGAAGCGGTCGAGCCAGAGATAACGCAGCACCGCCGGCACGACGCCCATGGCAAACAGGATGACGATCGCCAGCAAAAGCGCGCCGAGCGTGAACAGCAGCGAGATGACGTTGAGGCGGACGATGCTGCGCTTTTCCTCCTCCGCATAGGCGACGTTCATCGCCTCGAACAGCGCCTTCATGCCGTTATTGGCGCTCCACAGCGCCAGCGCCAGGCCACCTATCAGGGCGATCGACAGCGTCGTGTTGCGCTCCGACGTCAGCGCCCGCAACTGCTCGAGAAAGATGTTCAGGCCGTCCGCCGGCATGACCGAACTCAGGAACGCGATGCGGTCGACGATCGCCGAGGGATCCGCGACGAAACCATAAAGGGATACGAGCGCGCTTGCGGCCGGAAACAGCGCCAGCAGCAGATAATAGGTGACGCCGGCGGCGATCAGCGTGATGCGATCCTGGGTGACGCTGGCATAAACGCGCCAGAAGACATCCTTCAGGCCCGTGGAGGGAATCTCCTCCGGGGAATCGGCCTCGCGCCCCCTGTCGGTTTCCGATGTTGCCGCCGTTTCGCCGGTCGTCATGCCCATCCAGCCTTCCCTCGCAAGCGGGCGCGGGCCGATCTCGTTGCCGTTGCCCGGCGCCTCCGCACATCCTATAAGCAGTTGGCAGAGAACGCGGTCAGGGAGCGCATAGTTGCATGGACGATACGGGAAAGCTCTTCATCGGCGGCAGCCGCAAGCCGGACGATTCGCTCAACAAGGCTGAATATCTGGAACTGAAGTTCGGCAACCGCCACGGCCTCGTGACCGGCGCCACCGGCACCGGCAAGACGGTGACCCTGCAGGTGCTTGCCGAAGGTTTTTCAAAGGCCGGCGTGCCCGTCTTCGCCGCCGATATCAAGGGCGACTTGTCCGGCATCGCCTTGAAGGGCGAGGCCAAGGACTTTCTCCTGAAGCGCGCCGAGCAGATCGGTTTCCAGGATTACGAGTTCGAACAGTTCCCGGTGATCTTCTGGGATCTGTTCGGCGAAAAGGGCCATCGGGTACGCACCACCATCGCCGAGATGGGGCCGCTCCTGCTGTCGCGCCTGATGGATGCGTCCGAGCCGCAGGAAGGCGTCATCAACATCGCCTTCAAGATCGCCGACAAGGCGAACCTGCCGCTGCTCGACCTCAAGGATTTCGCCTCGCTGCTGAATTACATGGCCGAGAATGCCAGCGAGCTATCGAGCCAGTTCGGGCTGATCTCGAAAACCTCGGTCGCATCGATCCAGCGCGGGCTGCTGGTGCTGGAACAGCAGGGTGCCGAGCACTTCTTCGGCGAACCGGCGCTGAAGATTTCAGACATCATGCGCACCAACCCGAACACCGGCTACGGGCAGATTTCGGTGCTTGCCGCCGACAAGCTGATGATGAACCCGAGGCTTTACGCGACCTTCCTTCTGTGGCTGCTCTCCGAACTGTTCGAGGAACTGCCGGAAGTGGGCGATCCGGAACAGCCGAAGCTGGTGTTCTTCTTCGACGAGGCGCATCTGCTCTTCAACGACGCGCCAAAGGTGCTGACCGAGCGCGTCGAACAGGTCGTGCGCCTGATCCGCTCCAAGGGCGTCGGCGTCTATTTCGTCACCCAGAACCCGCTCGACGTGCCGGAAACCGTGCTCGCCCAGCTCGGCAACCGGGTGCAGCACGCGCTGCGCGCCTATACGCCGCGCGAACAGAAGGCGGTGAAGACGGCGGCCGATACGTTCCGCCCCAACCCCGATTTCGACTGCGCCACGGCGATCACCAATCTCGGCACCGGCGAGGCGCTGGTCTCGACGCTCGAAGGCAAGGGTGCGCCTTCGATCGTGGAACGCACGCTGGTGCGTCCGCCATCCGGCCGCATCGGCCCGCTTTCCGACCAGGAACGGCAGGCGGTGATGGACAAGAGCCCGGTGCTCGGCCTCTATGACGAGGACCTAGATCGCGAATCCGCCTTCGAAATCCTCGCCGCCCGCGCCAAGCAGGCCGCCGATACCGCTGCGGCCAGGAAGGCGCAGGACGAGCTGCAGGCCGCCCCGCCCGCCGGTTCCGGCGAGACGACCGGCTGGACCCTGCCGGGCTTCGGCGGCAAGGACGACGACAACGACCAGAACCGCGCCCAGCCGCGCCGCTCCGGCTATCAGCGCGAAACGATCATCGAAGCAGCGATGAAGAGCGTGACCCGGACGGTTGCGACCCAGGTCGGCCGGGCGATCGTGCGCGGGATCTTGGGGAGCTTGAAGCGGTAGGGGAGCGTTTGGGCTAATTCGCGGGGAGGCTTGTCGGATTTCGGTTGCTAGTTGGCTGTCGCGCCCGTGATACCCCCCTCTGCCCTGCCGGGCATCTCCCCCTCAAGGGGGGAGATCGGATGGGGCTTGCACCGTGCCCCAATCAAGGTCGAGAGCGGGAGCCGACACACTGTCGCCCTAGGCTGATGCGCTCGGGCCGAAGCTAATACGCCTTGGTCCGGGCTGATGCGCTGTCGCCCAAGAGAGAATTCGGAGCCCGCCTCTGGCCGATCTCCCCCCTTGAGGGGGAGATGCCCGGCAGGGCAGAGGGGGGTGCCCCGGAGCGCAACGAAGCCTACCGCGGCCGGCATCGACCTCAATCATCACCGCTTGCGCACGAACTCCGTCCGCAACACCAGGCCCTTGATCGCCTCATGCCGGCAGTCGATTTCTTCGGGGTTGTCGGTCAGCTTGATCGACTTGATGACCGTGCCCTGTTTCAGGGTCTGGCCTGCACCCTTGACCTTGAGGTCTTTGATCAGGGTGACGGAATCGCCGTCCTTGAGGACGGTTCCGGAGGCGTCGCGAACCTCGGCGGCACCCGCGCCTGCGGCCGCAGCCAGTTCGGAGGCCGGGCGCCAGTCGCCGGTCGCTTCGTCATAGACGTATTCGTCGTCATCGCCAGCCATCGGCGTCTCTCCTGAAAATCAACAAATTCGCCAATCGGCGATGGCCGCTTATAACAGCCGAACCGTCCTGAGCAAGCTCCGCGGCGATATGCCGGCCGAGCGTCGTCCGGTTGCATTCGCCCATATGCGATGATATTTGGCCATTGTGCCATTCAAGAGAAAGGAGGGTCACGTGCACAATTTCTATTTCCGGTACTACCGGACGCGTGGTCCCGTCGACGCCCTGCAAATGCGTTTGCAGGGCTGACCAGAGGCCGTTTCTCTTAAAATACACCTTCCTGGTCTGCCCTTCGTGGCCCGCAGCGCCGAGCGCCCGCTCGTGCATAGCTGCGATTTCCGAACACGCTGCAAACTGTGCATGACATCGATGATGGCCGCGAGTTGCCCGCGATGTCCTGTGTCTGCAAGCCAAGACCAGAGAACGACAATGAGCCTCATCAACCTCCGCAACCTCGGAATCACCCTGTCCAGCCCGCTGTTTTCCGGGCTCAACCTCAGCGTCAATGCCGGCGATCGGATCGGCATCGTCGCGGCCAACGGGCGCGGCAAGTCCACGCTCTTGAAATGCATCGCCGGCACGCTCGATGCGAGCGAAGGCGAGATCACCAGAAGCCGCGGGCTGACGATCGGCATGGTGGAGCAGAACGTGCCCCCCGCGCTGATGCAGGCGAGTTTTCGCGAAGCCGTGCTCCAGGCGCTGCCGGCCGATCAGATCGACAGCGAAAGCTGGCGTGCCGACGTAGCGCTCGAAGGGATGGAGGTGCCGGAGGGATTGCGCGAACGGCCTCTTTCCGCGCTAAGCGGCGGCTGGCAAAGGCTGGCGCTGATCGCGCGGGCCTGGGTGACCGAACCGGACGCGCTGCTGCTCGACGAGCCGACCAACCATCTCGATCTTGCCAAGATCGCGCTTCTGGAAGACTGGCTGAACGCGCTCCCCCGTGACATGCCGGTGATCCTGTCGAGCCACGACCGCGCCTTCCTCGACACTGTGACCAACCGCACGCTTTTCCTGCGACCGGAGAACTCTCAAGCCTTCTCCCTGCCCTATTCCCGGGCGCGGGCAGCGCTCGACGAGGCGGATGCGGCGGATGCCAAGCGCTACGAGCGCGATATGAAAACGGCCGATCAGCTGCGCCGGCAGGCGGCGAAGCTGAAGAATATCGGCATCAATTCGGGCAGCGACCTGCTGGTCGTCAAGACAAAACAGCTCAAGGAACGGGCCGAGAAGCTGGAGGACGCGGCAAGGCCGGCGCATCTGGAACGCTCCGCCGGCGCCATCCGCCTCGCCAATCGGGGTACCCATGCCAAGGTGCTGGTGACGCTGGAGGATGCGGCGGTGACGACGCCGGACGGCACGGTTCTGTTCAAAACCGGCAAGCAGTTCATCTGCCAGGGTGACCGGATCGTGCTGCTCGGCCGCAACGGCACCGGCAAGACGCGGCTGGTGACGATGCTGCGCCGGGCGATCGCCGAACCTTCCGCGACGATCTCCGGCATCAAGGCGACGCCGACGCTGATCCTCGGTTACGGCGACCAGTCGCTCGCCGATCTCGACGACCGGCAGACGCCGCACGAAACGATCATCCACCGGTTCGACATCGGCGACCAGAAGGCCCGCTCGCTGCTCGCCGGCATAGGCATCACCGTGGAGATGCAGGCGCGGCCGGTGGCAGAGCTTTCGGGCGGGCAGAAGGCACGGCTCGGCCTTTTGGCGCTGAGGCTGCGCGAGCCGAATTTCTACCTGCTCGACGAACCGACCAACCATCTCGACATCGATGGGCAGGAGGCGCTGGAAAGCGAGCTGATGGCGCATCAGGCAAGCGGCCTGCTGGTCTCGCACGACCGCAGCTTCGTGCGGGTGGTTGGCACGCGGTTCTGGGTGATCGACAAAAAGAAGCTGATCGAGGTCGAGGGGCCGGAGGAGTTTTTCGCGGCGAGCCGTGGGTGACGTGATGGACATTGCTCGGGAAGCGGTGGTGGCAGCCGGATAAGGACAGACCTTCCTCCCCTCCATAAGGAGAAAAACTCAGGCTTGCCCGTTCCGCTCCTCGAAGGCTTTTCGCGCGGCTGCGATATCGGCGTGGCGCGCCGCTGCCCATTCCCAGACGCTGCAGAAGGCGGCGCTGAGGCTTCGGCCGAGTTCCGTGAGGCTGTATTCGACCTTCGGCGGGATGACCGGGTAGACCTTGCGCGACACGAAACCGTCGCGTTCCATCTGCCGCAGCGTCTGGGTCAGCATCTTCTGGCTGATGCCGCCGGTCAGCTTGCCGATCTGGGTGAAGCGCAGCGTGCCGTGTTCTTCCAGGACCTCGAGGATCAGCATGGTCCATTTGTCGGCTACCTGGCCGATGATGCCGCGCACCAGTTCTTCCAGTACCGGATCGATCTCGTCGGGGATTTCACGACCTGAGGGGGACCGCATCGACGGGCGAATTCCTTGATCCACAGTCACTCTCCTTTTGGTGCGTATAAATCTTTTGGGTGCCTTCTTCCGAGAAGAGATTGATAGCCGTATTTTCCGGCCACGCAACACGGAAAGGCGAAGACCATGAAAATGAACGGCAATACGATCCTCATCACCGGCGGCAATTCGGGCATCGGCCGGGCTCTCGCCGAGGCGTTTCATGCGCTCGGCAACCAGGTGATCATCACCGGGCGGCGCCGGGAAACGCTCGACGCGGTGACCGCCGCCAATCCCGGCATGAAAGGCATGGTGCTCGATCTTTCCGATGCCGAAGCAATCAGGTCATTCTCGGCCGAGCTCGCGGCGGCCTATCCGTCGCTGAACGCCGTCATCAACAATGCCGGCATCATGGTGCCGGAGCATATCGGCGCGGGCTCGGACTATCTCTCGACCGCCGAGCAGACGATCACCGCCAACCTGCTCGGCCCGATCCGGCTGATCGCGGCGCTGCTGCCGCAGTTGAGCGCCCAGAAAGATGCCGCGATCCTGACCGTATCCTCGGGCCTTGCCTTCGTGCCGATGGCGCTGACGCCCACCTATTCCGCCACCAAGGCCGCGATCCATTCCTATTCGATGGCGATCCGCGAGCAGCTCAAGGGCGCGGGGCCGCAGGTGATCGAGATCGTGCCACCCTATGTGCAGACATCGCTGATGAGTGAGCGCCAGTCGAGCGACCCGAACGCCATGCCGCTTGCCGATTTCATCTCGGAGGTCATGGGCATCCTGGCGGGGCAGCCGGACGTCAAGGAAGTCGTCGTCGAACGCTGCAAGCCGCTGCGTTATGCCGTCGAGAACGGCAATTTCGACGCGATGTTCAACGGCATCAATTCGATGAGCCACTGATACCGACGCGGCGACGCAATCCGTCTGGCGAGACGCGCGATCAGGCGGGCACGTATGTCAGCCTGATCACGTCCTCGCCGACGCGATCGGTGGAAACAAGGCGGAGCGGCGGCCGCGGGCCGGCAAAGAACGGCTTGCCGCGGCCAAGCACGACGGGGTGGAGGTAGAGCCGATACTCGTCGATAAGGCCAAGGTCGGTCAGGCTTCCTGCCAGGTCCGGTCCGGATACCGAGATCTCCCCGACGAGCCGAGCCTTCAGGCCACGGACCATCGCCTCGACATCATCATCGACAAGCGTGGCGTTGGGGCCGACCGACTTCAACGAGCGCGATACGACCCATTTCGGCAGGCGCTGCCAGGCTGCGGCGAACTCGCGGTGTTCCGCGCTCCACTCGGGACGGTCTTCGTCCCAATACCGCATGGTCTCGTACATGCGGCGACCATAAACACTGCCCGCCAGATCGCGCACATGCTCTATCCAGTGACGAAAGAGTTCGGGGCCGGTCGCCATTTCCTGGTGGTCGACATAGCCGTCCAGGGACTGGTTCATTCCAAAAACGAGTTTCGCCATGCTGCAAAATCTCCCCCAGGGTATTCGAATAGCTTGAGGCGACATCCGCTCCGGTACCAGGCCCCAGATTCTATCCGTCAGCTGCCATTCAGAACGTCGTAGCGGATAAAGACGGTGCCGTTGGTGAAGGGCACCTCTTCAGTGCGCGCGAGTTTCACCTTGTTCCGGGTCTGGAACATCGGCGTACCGTCGCCGACCGCGACGGGGACGTAATAGATGCCGATTTCGTCGACCAGGCCGGCATCCAGATAGTCGGCGGCAAGCGTCGGGCCGGAGACGAAAATATTCCCCCCGGTTTGCGCCTTCAGGTCGCGCATCGCGCCGACATCGAGAGAGGTCACCAGTTTCRTGCGCGGCGTCTTCGGCTCGCTCAAGGTCTTCGAGACGACGACCTTGTCGGTCTGCCGCCAGATTTCCGCATATTCCGCCTCGAACGGCGTATCGCCCCGATAGGTCTGCCAGAACGCCATGGTCTCGTACATGCGCCGACCGTAGACGGCGAGGCCGCAGCGACGCCCCTCCTCGTTGGCATGGCCATGCACCTCGGCGTCGATATGTCCCCAGTCGAAATCGCCCCGGGCGTCGTTGATATAGCCGTCGAGCGAGATCATCATCTCGAACACCAGTTTTGCCATCGGCCGCTCCTTAACCGTTCCTCATCAGGCCGCCTCGATCAGCAGCGCGGTCAGTTCGTCCGGCATGTCGATCGGGATATCGTGGCCGCAGGCAAGCTCATGCACGGTCCAGCCGGGAGCGCCGCGATATTTCTCCGACATCCGGCCAAACGGCCCGTCCCAGCCGGTCGCGACGATGAAGGTCTTTTTCGGGACACGCTGATAGGCGCCGGTGACTTTCAACTTCTGCCGCAGGGTGCCGGAAGGCTGGGGCGTCGCCTTCGGTGCGGCCCACAGCTCGTCCTCTTCGCGCATATGGCCGCCGGGGCCTTCCGGCACCGGGATCATCGGCGCGGAATAATCTCCCTCCGGATCGTAGTCGGTGAAGCTCATGCCGTCCTCGGGGATGAAGGCCTCGACATAGACGATCGAGCGGATCCGCTCGGGCATGCGCTCGACAACGCCGGTGGCGACGATGCCGCCATAGGAATGGCCGACGAGGACGATATCCGTCAGGTCCTTGTAGATCGCCTCATTGACCAGGTCGTCGATATGGGTGTCGAGGTTGACGGAAGGGCTCGCCAGGTGCTTGCGCTCGCAAAGCCCGGTCAGCGTCGGCGCGTAGGCGCGGTGGCCCCTGGCATGCAGGCGGGTCAGCACCCGCTCCCACGACCAGCCGCCGGTCCAGGCGCCGTGGGCGATCAGGAATGTCAGTTTGGAACCGGACATTACTTTCCCCTTGAACCAGTTGCGATCTGCAATTGGCTCCAGCCTACCAAACCAGTTCCATTTTGCAATCAGTTTTTCGAAGCAAAAAAGGGGAAGGCCCTCACCCTTTGGCGACATGCCGGCGTCTTTTTCAACGCCTCCACATGCACTTCAGAATGAGGGCCAACACCTGCCAAAACAGCCAACACCTGCCAAAACAGACTATGCCGCTTACTTCTTCGCGGAAGTCAGCGCGAAGAAAGCGCCCTGCGGATCGAGCGCCTGAACGATCCAGGAGCCGCCGGGAACTTCCATCGGGCCGTGGACGACCTTGCCGCCGCCTGCCGTCAACCGGGCGATTGCGGCATCGATCGAGTCGACAATGAAATAGTAGCACCAGCAGGCCATCGGCACTTCCGCCGGCTTGGTCATCATGCCGCCGATCTGCCGGCCGTTATGGGAGAAGATGTGGTAGGTACCCATCGGGCCCATGTCGAAATCGTGGTCGAGCGTCCAGCCGAACATCTTGCCGTAGAAGTCCATGGCTTCCTTGCCGTTGCCGGCATAAAGTTCCCGCCAGCCGACATTGCCGACGGCATCGGGCGCCAGTGCCTGCGGCGGGTTCTCCGGCGGGATCGGCGTCATGATGCAGATGACCGCACCATGCGGATCGGCGACGACCGCGAAACGGCCGATGCCCGGAATATCCTCCGGCTCACGCTGGACGCGGCCGCCATTGGCGACATAGTCCTTGGCCATCTGATCGACGTCGTCGACTGCGACATAACCGGTCCAGTTCGGCGGGATCTTGCCTTCGAGTTCCGGCGGAAAGTTCATCATGCCGCCGACGCCCGGCCGATTGTCGCCCTCTCCCATTTCGAACAGGAAATAGGCGGGCATGTCGGGCATCGACATTTCCTTGACCTTCCAGCCGACCACCGACGAATAGAATTTTCCGCCGGCATCGGTATCGGGCGTCATCAGCTCGACCCAGATGAATTTGCCATGGGTCTCGGATCGAGACCCGGTAACGGTCTGCAACATGGTCGTCTCCTCTATGAATGACTGCGTCGACCGACGCGTTGAATTGGACACACGCAAGGCTCAGCGCTTGCGGGCGTAGTTCGCCTCCATGAACTGCTTCCAGGAGCCGTCCGGCTGTTTTGCGCTGGAATTGAAGACGCGATGATCGTCATCGGTGAAGATGATCTGCTCGCGGTAGTCGCCGGTCTTGCCGGGATTGGCGAAATCCGGGCCGGTCGTATAGAGATTGAGCGTCGATCCGTCGTCCGACACCTCCCCCTCGTAGACCCAGAGATGGTTCATCATCGTGCCGAGCCAGGTTCCGACATATTTGCCCTTGGCCGGATCATAGCCGAGGGTGAGGATGGTGGTGGCGGGGCCACCGCCACCCGGCATCTCGCCGCTGCCTTCGGCGACGAACCAGATGCCGTTCAGCGACCGGCAGACCTCGACCCATTTTTCGTCATGGCCCATGCTGGTGGACGTCACCTCCCAGAGGCCGACCATCCTTTCCAGAAAGCCGTGTTCGACCTGCGGCTTGGGCATTTCCATCGTGCTCATCTTTTCCTCCTCCTCTTTTCGAAGCGCCAGAATGAACCCGTTCAATGGCAGCAGGATGAAGCCGTCTCCTGTGGCTTCTCATCGTATTCGTCATGGCGCTTGACGAAATTCATCGTCGAATCCTCGTTGCGGCCAAGTGGTGCCCGGTCGAGGATCATCAGCGTGCCGATCAGCTCTTCGCCGCCGCGGGCATAGCTGGAATAGGTATGAAAGATCTCGCCCGCCTCGTTTCTGTAGAAGGCGGAAAGACCCGGCAGCTCGTCATGCGCCTCTGACGGCGGGACCTCGCGGAAGTTATAATACACCTTCTCCTTGGCGAGGTCTTCCTTGGTAAAGGAGACGTGATAATCGAAGTTGAAATCGCTGCCGAAGGACGAGACCCAGGGGAATTTCCAGCCCATGCGCTTCTTGTAGGCCTCGATCTTGTCGAGCGGCGCGCGGGCCACCGCGACATAGGTGACGTCGTGGTTGTTGAGATGCGGCAGAGCGCCATCGATATGGTCCGAGAGAAATGAACAGCCGAGGCAGCCGGCATCCCAGTCCGGGCCGAGCATGAAATGGTAGACGAGCAGCTGGCTGCGGCCGTCGAACAGTTCGGCGAGCGACTTTTTGCCCTTCGGAGTGTCGAACACGTAGTCCTTGTCGACCTTTACCCAGGGCATCGCCTGACGCTCGGCGCGCACCTTGTCGCGCAGATGGGTCTCTTCTTTTTCCAGAGCCAGCAGCTTGCGCCGGGCTTCGAGCCACTCCTCGCGGCTGACGACAGGGTTTTTCGGGGACATGGTGACATCCATGACAGGCTCCTCCTATGCTTGACAGAATAAGTTGATATCAACATACTCTTCCGATGCTGTCAAACATTCAGACCATCGAAGTGATTCCCTTTTCGACAACGCTGCTGGTCCGCGACACGTGCCTGTGCCTGCATGTGCAGCGGGCGGCGCGGGCGCTTGCCCGGCGTTTCGACAATGCAATGAAGCCGATCGGGCTTACCAACGGGCAATTCTCGCTGATGATGTCGCTGAACCGGCCGCAGCCGGCGCCGATGAGCCAGGTCGCCAGCTTGCTCGCGATGGACCGCACAACGCTGACGGCGGCACTGAAAGTGCTGGAACGGCGCGGCCTGGTGGAAACCACCGTCGATCCGAAGGACCGGCGCGGCCGGCTGCTGCGCCTCACAGATGACGGCATGACCATGCTGTCGGCCGCCCTGCCGATCTGGAAGCGAGTGCATGCCGAGATCGACGCTGAGCTTGGCGAAGGCGGACCGGCAGAACTGCGGGCGACGCTGGGCGGGATCAAATAGAAAAAGCCGGCGCAAGCGGCCGGCTTTCCATTTCGGAAATTTTCAGAACGATCAGGCGACCGAGACCGGCACTTCGGTCGAAGTGCGCATCGCGTGGCTATAGGGGCAGACGATATGGGCCTTGGCGACGAGGTCTTCGGCCTGGGCCTTGTCCATGCCCGGGATGTCGACCAGGAGGGATACTTCGATGCCGAACCCCTTGCCGTCGTCGCGGGGGCCGATGCCGACGGTCGCCGTCACCTTGGCGTCATCCGGGATCTTGACCTTTTCCTTGCCGGCAACGTTCTTCAGCGCGCCGAGGAAGCAGGCGGAATAACCGGTTGCGAAAAGCTGTTCCGGATTGGTGCCGCGGGCGCCGTCGCCGCCGAGTTCCTTCGGAACGGTCAGCGTGACGTCGAGAACGCCGTCTTCGGAGGCGCCATGGCCGGCGCGGCCGCCGGTGGCAGAAGCCTTGGTGGTGTAGAGAATAGGCATGGGTCTAACTCCCTTGGTCTTTGATGATGGTTCAAGGTTAAAAAATTGTCCGCAATTCAATTGCGCACAATCTAATTACGCGCATTGCATTTCGCCGTCAAGCCTGCGAAAATGCGCTTGCCGAAAAAGATAGAGCACAGGCACGTGAAGACAGGACCGGCCATGCAGAAAAAAGCGCGCAACGCGGATAATTTCGAGATCGAGCTCGATGCGCAGCTGTGTTTTGCGATCTACGGCGCGGCGCATGCCTTCACGCGCACCTACAAGCCGCTGCTCGAGCCGCTCGGCCTCACCTATCCGCAATACCTGGTGATGATCGCGCTGTGGGAGGAGGACGACCAGCCGGTAAAGGCGATTGGCGACCGGCTCGGACTGGATTCTGGCACGCTCTCCCCTCTCCTCAAGCGGCTCGAACAATCCGGCCTCGTCGCCCGCAAGCGTGACCGCGACGACGAGCGGCAGGTGAAGATTTTGCTGACGAAAAAGGGCAGAGAACTGAAAACCCAGGCGGCCGGGGTCACCGCAGCAATCGGCAAAGCCACCGGCTGCAGCTTCGAGGAAGCCATGGCACTGCGCGACGAACTGGTTGCGCTCAAGGAAAGGCTGACGAAAGCGGGAAGCGAAAAAGAGGCGCTGCCCTCTGTCTGACAGTCTCCATCGCCGGTCGAGACCGGTCAACGCGAGGGTGGCAGAACTTGCGCCGCTCACGTCTTGTGGGCTTCCGGTTCGTCCGTATGGCGGCCCGAATAACGCTCGTCCAATTCCCGGATCACGCTTTCGCCGTCGGCGGGATCCACTCTGCGCAGGATGACGTCGATCTTCGCCTCCAGCCGATCGGAGCCTTCCTTCGATTGCGGCGAGCCCAGAAACAGGAAGAAGGCAAGCCCGCCGACCTGCCAGAGCAGCTGCAGGAATTCCGACTGCCAGTTTTCGAACGTATCCCTCAGCATTTCCACCAGATAGGGAGAAAATTCCACCGGCTGCCCGTGCTCGGCCTGTTCCTGGACAAAGGCGAACCAGCCGAACAGCCAATGCCCGACAAGACTGAAAACAAAAAATGCCAAGGTGATCCAGGCGTAGCTATAGGCTCGCCATAGTGAATTCTGCTGCACGACTTCCTCCAGAACATTTCACGCAATTCAACGGAAAAGTTCCAGCCTAGTTCCCGTAGAGATCAGGTCTGGCCGAGGTGATCCGCAACGATCCTGTCGATCCAGCGGCGATGCTCATCCTTGACCAGCGGATTTGTGCCGGGTTCGCCGGCAACCGTGATCAGCGCTTTCCATAGGCACCAGCCGCGCGCCCTTTCCCAGGTCTCGGCGTCGAGCCTTACTCGATTGCGGAAGGCGCGGGCTGCCGGTTCATCGAACAGGGTCCAGGCGATGACGAGGTCGCAGGCCGGGTCGCCGGTGCCGGAACTGCCGAAATCGATCACAGCGGCAAGCCGTCCGTCGCGGACAAGCAGGTTGCCTTCGGCGACGTCGCCATGCACCCAAACCGGCCTGTTCTTCCAGGTCGAGGCGAGCGCCCGTTCCCAGATTTCGGTGATCAGCGGCACATCGATCTGGTCGGCAAGGACTCTGATCGAGCGGCGCGTCTCGTCGTCATAGACTTCCAATGCGCCGCCGCGGAAAAAGTTATGCGTGCCGGCAGGCGGGCCGTCGGACGGGTCGACTTTCCAGAGAGCCAGCAGGAAATCGGCCAGATCCTCGGCAAAAACGGTCAGGTCGGCGATCGTCCTGAGACTGGACCGGTCGCCCACAATCCAGGCGTAGACTGACCAGGGCCAGGGATAACCTTCGCCCGGCTTTCCTAGCCCGAGGGGGACTGGAATGGGAAGCGGCAATCGGGGGCCAAGCGTCGGCAGGATGCGATGTTCCTTCTCCACCTGCGCGACATAACGTTCGGCCCCAGGCAGGCGCACCAGCATGTTGTCGCCGAGATGGAAGGTGCGATTGCACCATCCGCCGATCGCGACCGGGTGCACGGACAAATCCGCCCAATCGGGGAATTGGGCGGCTATCAGGTTTTTCACGAGAGCGATGTCGATCTCGACCATGCGCAAATCCCTTTCGGCGCAAATCTAGGTTGCGCCGGGGATGATTAGCAAGCGTCTGTGACAGAGATTACTGCCACACCACGATACGCGCCTTTTCCGGCACGCGGTCGTAGAGGTCGATGATATCCTGGTTCATCAGCCGCACGCAGCCCGACGAGACGGCCTTGCCGATCGAGTTCCATTCCGGCGAGCCGTGCAGGCGGTAGAGCGTGTCCTGGCCGTTCTTGAAGATGTAGAGCGCGCGGGCACCGAGCGGGTTCAGAAGGCCGGGCGGCATGCCGCCGTTCTTGGCCGAATATTTGGTGAGTTCCGGCTGGCGGGCGACCATTTCGTCCGGCGGCGTCCATTTCGGCCATCTCTGCCGCCACTGGATGACGCCCTCGCCCTGCCAGGCGAACCCTTCGCGGCCGATGCCGACGCCGTAACGCATCGCGGTGCCGCCCGGCTCGATGAGGTAGAGGAAACGCGAGGCGGTATCGACGACGACGGTGCCTGGACGCTCACCGGTCGGATCGACGACCTGCTGGCGGTAATAGCGTGGGTTGATCTGCCGATAGGGTATCGCCGGAATGACGAAACCGCCGTCGACCATGGAACCGTACATCACATCCAGTTCCGACGACGGACCTTCAATAGGCTCCGGTCGGAAGGCAACCGTGGTCGCCAGCGGACGCGGCACCGATGAGGCGCAGCCGGCAAGCGTGGAGGCCGCGCCCGCACCGAGGAGAGACAAAAAACTCCGGCGGGAAAACGAAGGGGTCAGGATCATCTGAGGCAGGACCGTCCGATAGGAAACGCAGGGAACAGCAAAATCGCTCTTTAACGGCAGGGCGGCAGAAAAGTTCCGACTCGCTCCTTCCGCAGGGAAGATAGGTCTGCGGTCGTTAATCAACTATTCACGAGACCTACACGGCGGTTCAAACCCATGAGATGAATCAAACGAAAAAGAGCGGCACCGCCGCCCTTTCCGTCTATTGCCAAGCCAGTTGCTGCGCTCAGAGGACCACGATCGGGGTGCCGGAGGGCACGCGGTCGAAGAGGTCGATGACATCCTGGTTGAACATGCGCACGCAGCCGGACGAGGTCTGTTTGCCGACGGACTGCCAATCCGGCGTGCCGTGCACCCGGTAGAGCGTGTCCTGGCCATCCTTGAAGATGTAGAGCGCGCGGGCGCCGAGCGGATTGTTGAGCCCGGGATTGGCACCGCCTTCGGCGGCCGAAAATTTGCGCAGATCCGGCTGGCGGGCGACCATCTCGTCCGGCGGCGTCCAGCGCGGCCATTCCGCCTTGCGCTGGATCACGCCGCGGCCCTGCCAGGCAAAACCGGCCTTGCCGAGGCCGACGCCGTAACGGATCGCCTTGCCGCCCGGCTGCACGAGATAGAGGAAGCGCTCCCTGGTATCGACGACGATCGTGCCCGGCGCCTCGCTGGTTCGGTAGTCGACGTCCTGGCGCAGATAACGGGCATCGATGCGCGAATAAGGGATTGCCGGAAGCGTGTGGCCGTCATCGCGGATCACGCCATACATCGCCCGGTGGACCGGGTTGGAAATCGGCAACCCGTAGGTCTGATGGAAAGTCGACGGATAGAGCTGGCGCTTGTGCGGGATCGCACCCGGCATCGGAGGCGGCTGGTTCGACGGCGGATCCGCATAGGGTGCGACGTTGAAGACCGGCGACGTCTCCTGGACGAAGACGTCGGGGTTCATGCGGCTGGTATCGGTGACCAAGGGAATCTGGCAGCCGCTGACCGCAGCGGTCGCAGCGAGCGTGACGGAAAGCCCAAGGGTTCGGCGGAAAGATCGAAAGGAGAATGGCATGGGAACCCGCTTCCAGCAGATGACGTCTGGGCCGACCATCGCAGATGCGGCTGGCGCGAGGCTGGTGGAACCGTTTACGCGTGCCAACCCGTCCCGGCATCGGCCGCCAATGCCGGATGGCGTGCCATGCGGGCATCGAAGTCGCGGGCGATATCTGCCAGCGTCACCTTGCCGAAGCGGCTCAGAAGCAGCTTTTCGGCTTCCTCGAAAGCTTCGGAAAGGGCTGCATTGACGGCCTGTTCCACCAGGCATGCCGGCTGGTCGCAGGCGGGGCCGACCGCAAAGACCGCGGGCTCGCCGACCGCTTCGTAGATGTCGAGCAATGTCATTTCCGACAAGGGGCGACCCAGTCTCCAGCCGCCGCCATGGCCCTTTTCCGAGCGCACATAGCCCTTTTCCCGAAGCCCGGCCATGGTGCGGCGGACCACGACCGGATTGGTGTTGAGCATCGCGGCAATGGTTTCCGACGTGGCCGCGCCTTCGTGCCGGTCCATGTGGATCAACACGTGCAGCATGCGCGAGAGGCGGCTGTCATGTCTCATCGTGGCGTTCCTTGCGCGTTATCGGCCATCCATTCCTAACACGGGCAATCATTCGCAACAACATAAGTTACGAATCTATTGACCGCGCGCATTCATGTAACTTATGTTGTTTCGAGACTCATGAGGAGGATTTCGCATGGATTATGAAGCGATCGTCATCGGTGGCAGCTATGCCGGCCTCTCCGCCGCCCTGCAGCTCGCCCGCGCCCGCCGCCGCATTCTGGTGATCGACGACGGCCATCGCAGGAACCGTTTTGCCGAGACTTCTCACGGGTTCCTCACCCGCGATGGGGAAAGGCCCGAGATCATTGCTGGTGAAGCCCGTTCGCAACTGATGGCCTATCCGACCGTCGATTGGCTCGACGCGCGGGCCGACGATGCCCGGAAAAGCGATGACGGCTTCTCGGTGACAGCAGACGGCAAAGAGCTTGCGGCGAAACGGCTGGTGCTCGCCATGGGCGTCAAGGATCATCTGCCTGAAGTCCCCGGCCTGCTCGACCGGTGGGGCAAAAGCGTCTTTCATTGCCCCTATTGCCACGGCTACGAACTGAACCGCGGGCAGATAGGCGTGATCGCCGTCTCCAGGCTGTCGATGCATCACGCGCTGATGCTGCCCGATTGGGGGCCGACGACCTTGCTGCTCAACGATGCGTTCCGACCTGACACGGAACAGGCTGGCCAGCTGGCGGCGCGCGGCGTCACCATCGAAGAAATGCCGATCTCGTCGATCGGCGGCCATGCCGAAATCCTGCTGCAGGATGGCCGGGCCTTGAGTTTCGCCGGACTTTTCGTCCTGTCGCAAACGGAATTGGCAAGCCCGATTGCCGAACAGCTCGGGTGCGCCCTGGAAGACGGCCCGGTGGGCAAATTCATCCGCACCGACATGACCCAGCAGACCAGCGTTCCCGGTGTTTTCGCGTGCGGCGATGCAGCCCGCGCTGCGGGCTCGGTGGCAATTTCAGTCGGCGACGGCGCCATGGCAGGCGCGGGAACGCACCGGTCGCTGATGTTCGGGTAATTCTGACGATGCACAATGAGGTCGGCTAAGCCCTACCCTATCACCTGGTTGAAGAAGCGGATGCTCTCGGCGACCGCGCCCGGCACGACGCCGTTATGGTTGCCGGGCAAGAGCTTTGCCTCGATGGAAACGCCTGTCGATTTTGCCCGATCCATCAGCAGCTGGTGGTCGGCATCGAAGGGGCGTTCCTCGGTGCCGCGCAGCAGCAGCGTCGGGCATTTGAGGCTGTGGCCGAAACAGACCGAGGAGCGCATGACGAATTCCTGCTGGTCGTTTTCGTCGAAACGGACTTCGCGCTCGAAGCGGCCGAAATAACGCCAGGAATTGACACCCGCCGAGATCGGCGCCGAGGCGCGGAATTTTCGGGTCATCGAGGCGAGCAGCGCAAGGGTGCCGCCATTCGAATGGCCGGCGAGGAAAAAGCGGCTCTTGTCGATCCCCGGCAGTTCCTCCAGGTAGCTTGCGGCAGCGAGCGCATCCGATGTCTCGTCGTAGAAGCCCGAATAATTGCCGGCCTGGCCGTTTTCGCCGCGGAACGAGGGCAGCATGACGACGTAACCGGCTTCCCAATAGGCCTTCATCAGTTCCCAATGGCCGTCACCGGTGGCGTTGCCGCCGTGCAGGAAAAGAACCGCGGGCTTCAGCTTCGCGGAAGGCTCATAGGGCGAGATCCAGGCGATCAGTTCGATCGAACCGTCCGGGCCGCCGCGATACATCACCCTCCTGGCGCCTGCGGGCGTGCCGAGCGGGGCAGACTGTTCGGGAGAAGGCCCCTTCCTCAAGAGATTGGTATGGAACCGCCTGCGGGCTTCGCCATAGTCTTCCCTCTCAAGCGGAGGAACGTCCGGAATGGGGAATTCCGCGCGCGCCGCGGCCGGCAACATGGCAGCGGCCGAAACGCCGGCGGCGGCCGCCAAAAGTGTCCGGCGTGTGACGCCGTCGCGTATCGAGTGGGAATTCGGGGCAATGATGCGGTCTGATGCCATGTCTTTTGATGCCATGTCTGCGGAATCCATTTCTTCCGTTGCGCGCGAATCTGATTTCAGCACTCGCCAAAGGCGCTGTCCATTCAACGATTCGGGAACGGCACCGCCTAATTCGCCTTGGCGTCCACCATTGCCGTCAGCGTCGAAAGCCGGTCGGCGTCGCGCGGCAGCTTGTCCTGGCGCAGGCGGGCGATCCGCGGAAAGCGCATGGCGACGCCCGACTTGTGGCGGGTCGAGCGGTTGATGCCCTCGAAGGCGACCTCCAGCACGAAACCGAAATCCGGTTCCGCACGCACCGCCCGGACCGGCCCGAAGCGATCGACCGTGTTGTCGCGCACGAACTTGTCGAGCACTTCGAGCTCCGCATCGGTAAAGCCGAAATAGGCCTTGCCGACCGGCACCAGCGCCTCGCCATCCGGCGTCTCGGCCCAGACGCCGAAGGTGAAGTCGGAATAATAGCTCGACCGCTTGCCGTGACCGCGCTGGGCATAAAGCATCACCGCGTCGATATTGTAGGGGTCGCGCTTCCACTTGAACCATGGCCCCTTGAGGCGGCCCGCCTGATAAGGGCTGTCCTTGCGTTTGATCATCACCCCTTCGATGACCGGATCGGGCGGCGCGACGCGAATGCGGTCGAGCTCGTCCCAGGTGGTGAACGGCACGAGTTCGGAGAGATCGAAACGGTCGTGCGGCGCCCGTTCGATCACGTCGCCGAGCCGCCTGCGGCGTTCGAAAAAGGTCTCGGCACGGATATCGCGGTCGCTTTCGAACAGCAGGTCGTAGGCACGCACGAAGGCGGGGTAGTCGTCGAGCATCTTGGTTGTCACCGTCTTGCGGTTCAGCCGCTGCTGCAGATCGGAGAAGGTGCGCGTCGGATTGTTGGACCGGGCGGTGCCGCCGACCAGCAGTTCGCCGTCGATGACGCCTTCGAAATTGATCGACCCGACGACATCCGGAAAGGCGCCGGTGATGTCGTCGCCGGAGCGGGAATAGAGCTTCTTCGTGCCGCCGTAGCTCGACATCTGCACGCGGATGCCGTCCCATTTCCACTCGGCGGCGTAATCGGCGGGATCCAGCTTTTCGAGATCGCCGGTCTCCACCGGATTGGCCAGCATGACCGAGTGGAAGATCGCCGGCGTGGCGAGGACCGGTTTGTCCGCCCTGCCCTCCAGCCAGGCAAAAAGCGGTTCATAGGGCGGGGTCAATCCGTGCCAGAGCGTCTCGATTTCGGTGACGTCCTTTCCGCTCATGTCCGACAGCGCCTGCTTGGCGAGGCGGGCCGAAACGCCGATGCGGAGCGCACCGGTGACGAGCTTCAGGAAAGCGAAACGGCTTGACGGGTCGAGCCTGTCGAGCAGGTCGCGGACGGCGGAGCGCACCTCGGTGCGGCCGAGCGAGTTCATTCTGGTGACGACTTCGCCGAGGCGCGGCTGGTGATCATCATCGATTTCGTCCTTGCGGGTGCCGTCCCAGACCAGCGAGATGGTCTCGGCGAGATCGCCGACATAGTCGTAGGAATACTGGAAGAGAACCGGATCCATGCGTTCCAGCACGAGGTCGCGTAGCATGGCGGGCTTGACGCTTTTCAGATCGAGGCCACCGGCCAATGCGGCTAGGCCGTAACCGCGGTCGGGATCGGGCGTATCGCGAAAATAGTCGGCGAGAAGGGTGAGCTTGCCGTTGCGGGACGGGGTGAGGACGAGGCGGTCGAGGAGGGTGGCGAAGGGTTTCATGAGCCAGCCTCCCGAAGAAAGACCCCTTCTGGCCTGCCGGCCATCTCCCCCACAAGGGGGGAGAAGACTCGTGGCAATGCCTTGCCTCGATCTCGACGGAAACGCGTGGCAGCGAAGCCCCTCCCCCTTGTGGGGAGGGGTTGGGGAGGGGTTTTGTCTTTGAAGAATGGCAATGGCCATACCACTTGCCGATCTCCCCCCTTGAKGGGGAGATGCCCGGCAGGGCAGAGGGGGGTACTGGTGGCACAACGAATATTGTCGATCCCCATCAATCCCCCTCGTCCTCGTAACCAACCAGATGCAGCGGCCTTGCCGGAATGTTCTTCAGCTCGCACCAGCGCACCAGCGCCTCCTCGCGGCCGTGTGTCACCCACACTTCGGATGGACCGATCTCCTCGATAGTCGACAGCAGTTCCGGCCAGTCGCAGTGATCGGAGATGACCAGCGGCAGTTCGACGCCGCCCTGCTTGGCGCGCTGGCGCACCATCATCCAGCCGGAGGCAAAGGCGATCAGCGGTTCGTTGAAGCGGCGCGCCCAGCGATCCTGAAAGGCCGAGGGCGGACCGACGATGACGGCGCCCCTGAAAGCGTCGGGGCTGCTCTTCTCGACGGTCGCAGGCCTTATATCGCCGAGGTCGATGCCCTGGCCGACATAATAATCGCAGAGTCTTGCGAGCGCGCCATGGATGAAGATCGGCTCGTGATACCCGCAATCGCGGATCAGCCGGATGACCCGCTGCGCCTTGCCGAGCGCATAGGCGCCGACGAGATGGCTGCGTTCGGGGAACTGTTTCAGCGAGGTCAGCAGCTTGTCGATCTCGTCTTTCGGATCCGGGTGGTGAAAGACCGGCAGGCCGAAGGTCGCCTCGGTGATGAAGACGTCGCAGGCGACCGGCACGAAAGGTGCGCAGGTGGGATCGACGCCGCGCTTGTAATCGCCCGAAACGACAATGCGCAGACCTTGCCTCTCGATGGCGATCTGGGCCGAGCCGAGTACATGGCCGGCGGGGTGAAAACTCACCCGCACGCCTTCGACATCGATCTCCTCACCGAAGGCGGCTGCCTGCTCCTCGCCGCAGAAATCCTCGCCGTAACGAAGCCGCATGATGTCGAGCGTCTGGCGGGTCGCCAGAACCTTGGCATGGCCGGCGCGGGCGTGGTCGGAATGACCGTGGGTGATCAGTGCCCGCTCGACGGGACGGACCGGATCGACATGGAAACGGCCGATGGGGCAGAACAGCCCGGCCGGGGTGGGATGAAGCAGCGCCTCTGGTTTCATGTCCTTGAAGATAGGGCAAAAACGGTCGGACGCCAGATCACTCCGAGGCGGTGGCCGGCTTCTTTTCGGCGATCACCGCCTGCGGCAGGCGGACCGGTTTCAGCATCAGGGCGGCGATGAGGCCGATCAGCGCCATGGCGCTGCCGGCCATGAACACGGGCGTGAAGGCCTCGGTGTAGAGCGTGTGGACCGCGATCCGCGACGGTTCGGGCAATGCGAGCATCATCAGCGGCGTCAGCGAGCCGATATCCTCGACGCCGGGGATGCTGGTGCCGACGCCCCGGATGCCGGCGGCGACGATCGCGCCATAGACCGAGATGGCAATCGAGGCGCCGGCCATGCGCATCAGCGTCACGGCGCCGGTGGCGGCACCGACATCCTCGCGGGGGGCTGAATTCTGAACGCCGATGATCGGCGCCTGCTGGCCGAAGCCGATCGCCAGGCCCTGCATCAGCATGAAGCCGAGGATGACATAGATCGGGGTACCGACCGGAAGCTGCGAGAAGATGAACAAGGCAACGATATTCAGCGACAGGCCGATCAGCGTGAACGGCTTGTAGCGGCCGGTGATCGAGATCAGCCGGCCGGTCGACAGCGAGCCGATGACGATGCCGAGGGTCGTGGCGACAAAACAGAAGCTTGCGGTCGTCGGCGACAGACCGGTGGTCGTCTGCAGGAAGAGCGCGAAATAATTGGCCATGCCGATCGCCACCGCGCCGGTACAGAAGGAGACGATCAGGAACAGGGAAAAGGTCGAATCGCGGAACAGTTTCAGTGGTACGATCGGCTCCGGCACCTTCCCCTCGATGAAGACCCAGACCACGGCGCAGAGCGCGCCCGCTGCCACGACCACCATCGACTGCCAGGCGACCAGCGAACCGAACAGCGTGACGCTATCGGCCCAGACGACAATGCTCGCAACGGTTCCCGCCAGCAGGACGGCGCCGAGATAGTCGATCTTCGGCTTGCGGATCGGGCGGCGATAGGGAAGCAGAAGCGATATGCCGGTGACCGCGATGATACCGATCGGCAGGTTGATCAGGAAGATCGACCGCCAGCCGAACAGTTCGCTCATCGTGCCGCCGAGCAGAGGGCCGAGGCTGCCGGAGGCCATGATCACCAGGCTCGAATAGCTCTGGTATTTCGCCCGTTCCCGCGGCTCGAACAGGTCGGCGTTGATCGAGAAGATCGACACCATGATGCCGCCGCCGCCAAAGCCCTGCAGCACGCGCGAGGCGATCAGCGAATCCATCGACCAGGCAAGCCCGCAGGTGAGCGAACCGACGGTGAAGATGACGATCGCCGCCAGCATCACGTATTTGCGGCCGAACAGATCGCCGAGCTTGCCGTAGATCGGCATCGACGTGCTGCTGGCGAGGAGATAGGCCGACCCGATCCAGCCAAAACGCTCCAGTTCGCCGAACTCGCCGACAATCGTCGGCAACGCCGTCGAGACGATCTGGTTGTCCAGCGTCGCCATGAACAGCGCCGTCAGCAAAAAACAGAAGATCACCAACCGCTGGCGGTGGTTGGCGACGAGCGGCACATGGGCCGGACGGGTCATATCCATGGGTCAATCCAAAGTGTCCTAAAATTTATGTGCCTTCAGCATATAATTGTCAACGGCACTTTGATGCGCAGGGCAAAGAACGGTTGGAAAGCTTTATGGGCTTTGATATGTTCGGCGGCATGACGAGCAAGAGCCTTTTAAACCCGAAACCCGCTGCCGCCTCACCCTCCCCCGAGGACGTGGCCCGCGTGAGCGAAATGCTCGGGCGGATGCGGATCCTGATCGGCCGGCGGATCATCGGCCGCACGGCGATTGCCAATATCGCGCCGGGCCTGGAAATTTCGCATCTCGACGTGCTGGATGTGATGCGCCGCATCGAAGGCGAGGTGACGGTGGGGGCGATCGCCGAGGCGATGCGCATCGACCCCTCGCGCGGCAGCCGGCTGGTGGCCGATCTCGTCGCCCGCGGCATCCTGCGCCGCGACGCCTCCCAGGCGGACGGCCGCCGTTCGCTGGTCGTGCGCACCGAACTGGGCGACGGCCTGCTGGCCGAGATCCGTTCCGTCAAACGCTCCCTGCTGGCACGTGTCCTGGAGGACTGGCCGGAAGACGAACTTCACACATTCTCGCTGCTGTTCGAAAAATTTGTATCGAGTTACGAAGAGGTCTTCGTGACGCCGGAAAAATCGCCGGACGACGCGCTCTCCGAGGCGTCTCCGCCAATGCCATAAGCTTCCGGCATTGCGGGAGACATTGCTACTGAGATGTCCGTGACGAGACCTCGACACTTCGCTCGAAGCGGCAGCCGAAGAACTGCACAAACAGGGCTATTGGTTAGCCCGGCGATATCTCGGTAGCTCCCATCCTGATAAGGACGCCTAAATGCCGAGGCCATCGCCCGGCACATGCGAGACCCGCAGGCGGTCGCGGCCGAGATCCTTGGCTTCGTACATGGCACGGTCGGCGCGGGCGAGCAGTTCTTCGGGCGTTTCACCATCCTGCGGGAAGAAGGCGACGCCCATGCTGCAGGTGGCGGTGACGCTCTGGTCGTCGATGACTATCGGCTTCGAGATCGCGGTTCGCAATTCCTGAAGCCGGCGCATCAATCCGAGTTCGTCGTGACTGACATTGCTGAAGACGATCGCGAACTCGTCGCCACCAAGGCGAACCAGAAGATCGGTGACGCGGACGCAGTTGACCATGCGCCACGACAGCGTTTTCAACACCTCGTCGCCGGCCGCGTGACCCAGCGTATCGTTGATCTGCTTGAAATTGTCGAGGTCGAGATAAGCGACCGTGACCTTGCGTTTCTCGCGGCGGGCCTCATGCAGGGCGCGGCTGAACTGCGCCCAGAACAGCGTCCGGTTCGGCAGGCCGGTCAGCGGATCGTGATGGGCCATGTGGTGGATGCGTTCTTCCGAGCGGGCGCGCTCGATGGCGATGCCGGCAATATCGGTCGCCATCGCGGTCAGCTCGAGTTCGAGCTCAGTCGGTTCGCGCGGCGCGTCGGAATAGAGCCCGAACGTGCCAAGCACTCGCCCGTCAGCGCCCATGATCGGCGTCGACCAGCAGGAGCGAAAACCGAACCTCAGCGCCAGTTCGCGATAGTTGTCCCAGAGCGGATCGGTCAGCACGTCCTTGACGAAGACAGGTTCGCGCCGCCAGGCGGCGGTGCCACAGGAGCCGACCTTCGGGCCGATCTCGATGCCATCGATCAGTTTCACATAGGCCGGCGGAAGGCGTGACGCCGAGCCGTGACGCAGCCGGTCCGTACCTTCTTCGAGAAACAGGACCGAGGCCGTGACGTCGTCCAGCTCATCCTCCACCGTTTTGACCAGCGCATCCAGAACCGCCGTCAAAGGCTGGCCGCGGGCGATCATCTCGAGAAGACGCGCATGGCCGTGCCGGCGGTCGTCCTGGCGCTTGCGCTCGGTAATGTTGCGGGAAATGCCAACCAGGCCAACGATCTGGCCGTGAACATCGCGCAGCGGCATTTTGGAGGTGGTAAGCCAGAGCACACGGCCATCGCCGAGCTTGACGCGCTCCTCGCGACCGTCGATCGCCACACCGGTCGACATGATCTCCTGTTCGATGAGAAACAGTTCGCGTGCGGTTTCATGATCGAGAATGTCGAAATCCGTCTTGCCGATCAGGTCGTTGCCTTCATGCAGCTTGCTGCTGCGGCCGGCCGCGGCATTGGCAAAGACGAAGCGGCCGCGACGGTCCTTTACGTAAATGAAGTCCGGGAGCTGGTCGAGAAGGGTACGGGTTTCCAGTTCGAGCGTGACCAGGGCAACGTCGAGGTCGATATCGCTGTCGGTGGAAACGCGCAGGAGACGGCTGCAGAGCTCGTCGAGCGGATCGGGGGCAAACGTCAAGGGCATGCTATGCGACATGGGTCCCGCCATCCGAGTGCCTCCTTTTCATTTTCAACAGAAAATACGCGGGAACTCGCGCCAATTGCCCTATAGCATGACGGAGAATTCCTTATCGTTGCTTAAAATCATCGTGAAATTGCCATGATTGAAGCTTGGGCAGAAGTCTTTTTACTGAGCTGTCCAAGACTTTTAGCGTAATAACAATATAAAGGACTGGCATAGAAAATGCTTTATTGACGCCAGGAGGAGGCGCTGGATGATTTCGAGACGGGCGGCGTTGACGATGATCGCGGGTGCGGCGGCTGCCGGAACCTTGCCTCCCCGCGTTTTCTCCGCCTCACAAGGCTTTCCGTCGGTCGACCTGCGCGGCTCGATCGATGCCGGTGCGCATGGCGTCACCCCTGACGGTGGAGACAAGCAGAACCGCAAACTCGCAGAGATTATCGCCAAGGCGGCGCGCCAGAACATGCCGGTCTTCCTGCCGCCCGGAAACTACCCGGTGTCCAATCTCGACCTGCCCGAAGGTACGCGCATCACCGGCGTACCGGGCGCGTCGCGGCTCGTCTATTCCGGTGACGGACGGATGCTTACGGCCGACGGGGTGCGCCGCATCGAGCTTTCCAACATCGTCATCGACGGAGCGAGCCGCCGGCTCGACGACCAGAGCCCGGCGCTCGTCACCATGCGCGGCATCAGTGAGATCGTCATCGACAATTGCGAGATCATCGGAGCGCGCAAGACGGGCGTGCAAATCGAACGCTGCGGCGGGCGGATCGAGCGGAGCCGAATTTCCGGAGCCGCGGAATATGGCCTCTATGCCGTCGAGAGCACCGGGCTTTCGGTCAACGGCAATACGGTTTCCGACTGCGGCAACGGCGGCATTCTCATCCATCGGTGGACCAAGGGCGCCGACGGTACGATTGTTTCCGGCAATCGTATCTCCCGGATCGGAGCAACAAACGGCGGCACCGGTCAGTATGGCAATGCGATCAACCTGTTCCGGGCCGACAACGTGATGGTGACCGGCAACCAGATCTCGCATTCGGCCTTTTCGGCGATCCGTGCCAACAGCGCCTCGAACGCCCAGATCGCCAGCAATACCTGCCTCGCCTCCGGCGAGACGGCGATCTATGCGGAATTCGCCTTCGAGGGCGCCATGGTGTCGGGCAATATCATTGACGGCGCGGCGAACGGCATCTCTGTTGTCAATTTCAACGAGGGCGGCCGGCTGGCGACCGTCGCCAACAACATCGTCCGCAACCTGAAGCCCACCGGTCCCTATGTGCTCGACGAAGCGATCTTCGGCGTCGGCATCAGCGTCGAGGCGGACACCGCGGTGACCGGCAACGTCATCGAGAATGTGCCGCTCTGGGGCATGGCGCTCGGTTTCGGTCCGTACCTGCGCAACGTGCTTGCCAGCAACAACATCGTCCGCCAGGCGAAAGTCGGCTGCGCGGTGACCGTCGTCGAAGGGGCCGGAAGCGCGCTGATTTCCGGTAACCTGTTCGAGGCGGTGAAGGACGGCGCGGTGATCGGCCATCGCTGGAAGGCGCCATCCACGGCAGAGCTGGCTCGCGGAGACGGTCAGGCCCAGGGGTTCAAGCATCTGACGATCGAGAACAACCGGATTGTTTAGTCGAGATCGCTGGAAGCGTCGCCGAAATCAATATTGCGGCCGCGATGGAAGATGCGGGCGATAACGACGACATCGCCTTTAACCTGAAACGCGATGGTCGCTTTGCGCCGGTATCCGACGAGACGCAGGCCCGGCCTCTTGTTGGAGAAAACGCCGCGTTCGGGAAAGGTTTCAAAGGAGTAACAGTAGTCGATCAACCGATCGACGTATCGCTTGGCAACTTTCTCCCCCGCGGCAGGTACCAAGTACTCCAAGAGCTCCGCGACGTCCTCTTCGGCATCATCCGAGAACAAGACCGTATACTTCATGCCTCTGGATCGACCAGTTTGTCGACGCGGGCATGCAGCCTTCTACGTGCCTCCTCAAGCGGCATGACCTTGGAGGGATCCGCTTCGATCTCATCCAGCGTCGGCACCACTTCCTCAACCAGCCACTTCTCGATTGCCGCATCGCGGGCGAGCAGCGTGCGCAGGCCGTCACGAATGACTTCGCTTTCGGTGGCGTATTCGCCGGAGGCGACCTTGGACTTGACCATCTGCGCCATTTCGAGCGGCAGGGTGATGCTGAGCGACTGGGTGGTGCGCATGATCGGCTACTTTCCAGGAAATCGGACACGATTAAATCCTATCGAAAACTTTCATAGCAGTCCAATGCGGATTGGTCTTCCGTTTTGCGCGCCCTGCCCATAGCTTGCGGCCTGCATTTCAGGAGGGACATTGAATGCTGAAAATCTATGGTGTTTACCGCTCGCGCGCCACGCGGCCGCTCTGGCTTATCGAAGAGCTGGGTATTCCTTTCGAACATATTCCGATCATCCAGGGTTATCGCCTGCCCGAGCCGATGGCACCGGGCGCACCGGTCAACACGCTGTCGCCGGAATTCCTGAGCGTCAACCCGATGGGCTCGATCCCGTCGATGGACGACGACGGTTTCGTGCTGCACGAATCGCTCGCCATCACGCTTTACCTCGCCCGCAAATACGGCGGCGAGCTCGGCCCGAAGGATATCGCCGAGGAAGGCCAGATGGTGCAGTGGTCGCTGTTCGGTGCGACCAGCATCGAGACCCCGGCGCTGAAGATCTCCGCCACGATCGCCGGTGGCCGCGCCGAGACCGAGGAAGGCAAGGCGGATATCGAAGTGGCGGCCCGCACCCTGAAGCGGCCGTTCGACGTGCTCGAAAAGCACCTGTCCAAGAACGGCCACATGGTCGGCGGCCGCTTTACCGTGGCGGACATCAATGTCGGAGAAGTCGTGCGTTATGCACAAGGATATGCGCCGCTGTTCGACAGCCGCCCGGCGTTGAAGGCGTGGATCGAGGCTGCCCAGGCTCGCTCCGGTTTCAAGGCAATGTGGGACAAGCGCACCGCCGAACCGGCGTAACGCTTTAATCCCGGCTTTTCGTGAGCGGCGGCAGCTCCGTCTTCAGCCACTCCCGGAAAGCCCTCACCTTCGCCGGCATCCTAGCGCCGGCGCGGGTGACGAGATAATGCCCCATGCCGGTATGTGCCCGTATCGAAAACGGCTCGACCAGCCGCCCCTGTTCCAGCGCGTAGGTGGCGAGCGTATGCCAGGCGAGCATCACGCCCTGCCCCGCAATCGTCGCATCGAGGCAGAGCGAGGCGTCGTTGAAGACATGGCGCGTCGCCATGCCGGCACCGGACAATCCCGCCTCGTTCAGCCATATCTCCCAGGAAAACATCGAGGGGCCGTCGATGATCGCCGGCAGTTTCAGGATATCCTTCGGCTCCTTGAGCTTTTCAGCGAGTGCCGGGGAGCAGACCGGAAACACCGTCTGCTCGATCAGCAGTTCGGCATCGACGCCCGGCCAGGTCCCCGGCCCGACGCGGATGCCGAGATCGATATCGTCGACGCCAAGGTCCGCGAGCCTGGTCGTGGCGTCCATGCGCAGGCGGATTTCCGGGTGCAGGCTCGAGAACCGATCGAGCCGGTGGACGAGGAACCGCGCTGCAAACACAGGTGCGACAGAAATGGTCAGCAGCGCATCGTCCTGGCGCTTGCCGATCGCCACCGCTTCGGAAAGCGCATGGAAACCTTCGCTCAATCGCGCCAGCATGGGGCGGGCCGCATCGACCGGCATCATGCCCTTCGGCAGGCGTTGAAAGACCGGCTGGCCGAGTTGGGCCTCGGCCTTGATGACCTGTTGGCTGACGGCACCGACCGACACGCCGAGTTCGTCGGCAGCCGCCTGCAGCGAGCCCAGGCGCCCGACCGCCTCCAGCGCCCGCAAGCCGTTGAGATGCACGAGGTTGAGATTGTTCATATAGATTTTCTATAGTCTTCTTCTCAAGAACTCAATTGAAAATGCGAGCAACAGAGCCGATATTACCGTTGCAAATGGTAACAATTTGCGAGGTAACGGTCATGGTACCGCTGAAGATTTTCTTGAACCTGAAAACCTGGTTGGAAACGCCCGAAACATTGACGGACCTGCAGTCGAACGACCCGTTCCGTCATCCCGACATCCGCGCGATGGACCTGCGGCAACTCGCCGACCTGCCCTTCCCGCGCCCGCTTCACGCTGACACGAATCGCAACAACGCGCCTCTCGCGAAATGCGCCTGATGCTCACATGATCCACGACCCCGAGGGGCGGATCATGTGGCTGACGTGAACCCGTATTTAAGCCGCCGTCTTCCGGCGTTAGACCGCGGTCGCCGCAGCCTGTTCGGCCAGGGCGCGCTGAACGGCGGGACGCTGTTTCATCCGCTCGTAGTGCGCATTGACCTTCGGAAAATCCGCACGGTCGAGCTTCATGTTGGCGAGCCAGTCGGTCATCAGGTAGAGATAGGCGTCGGCGACCGAATAGGTTTCGCCGAGCACATAGGGACCTTCGAGCAACGAGTCCTCGATCACCTGAAAACAATCGTGGAAGACCTTTGGTGCCTTGGCGGCCATGTCGTCGAAGGAGGACTGGTTGTCCGCCCAGCGATAACCGCGGCGCCAATGGGCATAGGCGACATGCACCGTCGAGGCGATATAGGCGTTGAACGCCTGCATCTTGCCGAACAGGAACGGGTCGTCGAGTGGTGCCAGCTTCGCCTCGGGTGCGGCCTGGGCGATGAAGGCGAGGATCGCGACGGACTCGGTGATAACGCCTCCGTCGGTTGCGAGTGCCGGAACGCGGCCCTTGGAATTGATCTTCAGGTAGGCTTCCGACTGCTGTTCCTTGTCGGCGAATTTCACCCATTTGATCTCGTAGGGAAGACCGGATTCGGCGAGCGCGATGTGGCTGGCCAGTGAACAGGCATTGGGCGAAAAGAACAGCGTATACATGAAAATCCTCCTTTGGACCGCGCCGTTCTAGCACGGTTTTTTCAGGTTAGAAGTCTCAAACCAGCGATCAACTGACGCCCGGCACATCCTCCAGCCGATGCCAAACCGGAATCCCCCGCTCGTTGGCGATCCGTACGTCGTTGTCGGCGCCCTTGGAGGCACCCGGCAGACGCAGGACGCCCTCGCAGAGTTGCAGCAGACGACCGGCGACCGGGTGAAATATCTCCTCGTAAAGGTCGTCGCCCACATGTTTTCCGCCGGCCGCATGCCAGATCGGCAGCGCCACCCATTCGCCGATCATCGGCACATGGCCGGCCTTGAACAACGCATGCGACGGCGCTTCGAGCCGCTTCAGGTTCTCGGCCATCTTCTGAGGGTCGTCTCCGGTGCCGGAGCGGTAGGGACCAGCGATCAAAATCAACATCTTCGTTTCTCCAAACTTGTCCGCAATCATCGCGGAATCGCACGAACATGCCGGAAATGCTTTACATCGTTCGCATTTTCAGGCACATTCGTTCTTATTCATGCAATTTCGTGCAGAGTCAAGAGCCATGCTGACAAGCCAACGCAAGAGCCTCATCCTCGACATGCTGCGCCGGGAGGGGCAGGTCGTCGCCAAACGGGCGGCGGAAGAATTTTCGCTTTCCGAGGACACGATCCGGCGGGACCTTCGGGAAATGGCGGCGGAAGGGCTGCTGCGGCGGGTGCACGGCGGAGCGATGCCGATCGCGCCCGACCTGCCGGATTTTTCGGCCCGGCGGGCGGTGTCATCGGATGTAAAGCAGCGGCTCGGCGCAAAGGCGGCCGGGATGGTGCGCGAGGGGCAGACAATCTTTCTCGACGGCGGAACGTCGACCGCGGAAATCGCCCGCTCCCTGCCCCGCGACCTTGCCTTCACCGTGGTCACCCATAGTCCGACGATCGCCGCAGAACTCGAACACCATCCGACGGCAGAGGTGATCCTGATCGGCGGGCGGCTTTACAAACATTCGATGGTCGCGACAGGTGCGGCGGCAATGGCGCAGATCGCGCTGATGCGGCCGGACATATTCTTCCTCGGCATCACTGCGGTACATCCCGCCCGCGGGCTTTCGACCGGCGATTTCGAGGAGGCGGCGATCAAGCGCCATATTGCCGCCTGCTCCACAGAGACCATCACGCTCGTCACGGAGGAGAAGCTGGATGCGGTCTCGCCGCATGTGATCATGCCGGTTTCGGCATTGTCGGGCATGATCGTGCAGGAGGGCATCGACGAGGAGCGGCTGGCGCCTTACAGGACTTTGGGTATCGCCTTGCTGGAAACCTGAGGCCCGCCGTCGAGAGCCGGCCCAAGCGGCTTTCTCACCAGTGGGCGACAGGCCATGCGAAAACATTCGACAAAGACACGGCGGATTGCGGCGTTCCGCAATTGGCCGGCCAGTCGTCCGTGATGCCTTATCACGCTCGAAGTAACGATAGGCGGGCGAACTTCCTGCCGCTTCGGCAACAGGCGTGCGTATATCATTTTGCTTCCGCCTTCCTTTGCCGGACGCGGCCATGAACGACGTCTTTGGCGCCGGAGAACAATCGCGGGCGGAAGACAGTGACGATCATGGGGCGGGCTCCTCTAAACACCGGGAAACGACACGCGGGGCCGCGTCGTGGGCGATCCGGTCCGTTCCAGAAGAGGATGAGCGCCGCTCAACTATAAATCAAATGCATTGTTTCTATAATGATTATACCTCGCACGAGGAGCTCTCGAGCCTCTTCGTCAAGGCGTTCGCCAGTCGATCGACCGCCGGGTCGAAGCGTCTCGGCATAGCGCTGCGGACCAGGGTGACGGTTGCGGGGATGACGAAATCCATCACCGACAGGATCTGCCGGCCTTCGCGATGCGGGCTGTGCTCGAACAAACGGCGCGGGACGAGCGCGAGACCTCCCACCTTAGACAGAAGCGACAGCTGAAGATCTTCCCCGAAAATCTCGGCGGCGATTCGCATGGGAAGCTGCTGGCGATCGAAAGACCGCACCAACGCTGCACGACATCCACATCCCGGCGGGTTGAGAAACCAATCTTCCTCCGCCAGATCCCTCAGGCGCCACGGACTGCCGTCCCGTTTTGTGGGGAGGCGCGACGCAGAAACCACGACGACCTGTTCCGCGCCGAGCGCGATACGCTGCAGCCCGGCTGGGACCGTGTGGTCGTCGGTCAACAATCCAACGGCGCAATCGATGGCGCCACTCCGCACTTCTTCGATCAGGCCGACGCTCCAATTCGAACTGATCTGGAGTCGCAGGCGCGGCAAATCCTGCCGAAGCGTTTCCAGCGGCGTGCTGAGAACTATCTCTCCCAGGCCGTGGGCCACCCCGATCTTCAGTTCGCCGGCCGGATCGGCGGCGCTCGTCGTACAGGCTTCCAACTCTGTCACGGCAGCAAGCACGCGCCGGCAATGTTCGAGAACATGGCTGCCAAGCGCCGTCAGTATGGCAGGCTTCACCGTGCGATTGAAGAGGAGGCCTTCTCCCACAGCGATTTCGAAGCTTTGGATGCGCCGCGTCATAGCGGGCTGGGTAAGATTGAGGCGTGCTGCCGCGCGGCTCACGGAGCCCGTTTCCGCCACTGCCACGAAGGCCTCGATATCTTGAAGATTCATGCTCTGAATTTATAAACGTGAGCAGATTATGTGCAAGCGAGAATATCTAAAAGGTGGCGAGAAGAACCGTCCCTCCGCTTGATGAGGGAGGGCGCTGCCACGCCCACCCTGCCGGCGTCGACCTCACGCAAACAGCGCGTCGGTCACCCTGACATCACCCACATGGATGCCGTTCCAGTTCTTCATCGGCTTGTTGGCCATCGCCATCAGATTGGCGTGCACCTCGCTGCCCTTTTCGAAATAACGGGCGATCAGAGCGAAGATCATCGCTTCGGCGGCGCGGGTGGTGCCGTCCTCGCATTTCACCGCCATGGCGATGCCCTGATCCGGAAGCGCGGCGACGAAGACGCCTTCGGCGCCGGTCTTGGCAAAGATCTTACCCGGCGCGACTTCCATCAGCCTGGTGCAGGCGCGGTTGGTGCCGGCGACATAAAAGGGCTCGGCCATGCAGGCTTCCATCAGCCGGCGCGAGGCCTTGGCACGTTCGGCCGACAGGGTGTTGCCAGTCGCCATTTTTGCAAAACCGTGGGCAAGGCCCTTCAGCGGCACCGCATAGGTGGGGATCGAGCAGCCGTCGGTGCCGCAGTTCTGGTGGCCGATGATGGCGCCGGTCAGGGTTTCCATCGTGCCGCGGATTTCGGCCTGCAGCGGATGGTCGTAGTCGACGTAGCCTTTCAGATCCATTCCCGTGTGGACGCAGGTGCAGACGAAGCCGGAATGTTTGCCGGAGCAGTTGTTGTGAAGTGCCGTCGGGGCCTCGATGGTGCGGGCCTGATGGATCAGCACCGCCTGTTCCGAGGACCAATGGGCGCCGCATTCGAGCACGCTGTCGTCGCGGCCGGCCTTGCTCAGCATCGAGGCGGCCATCGCCACATGCGCGTCCTCGCCGGAGTGGGAGGCGCAGGCAAAGGCGAGTTCCTTGTTGCCGAAGCCATAGGCGTCCGCCGCACCGCTTTCGATGAGCGGCAGCGCCTGCATGGCCTTGCTGGCGGAACGGGGGAAAACATGCGCGTCCGCCTCGCCGAACGAGAACAGCACCTTGCCGTCACCATCGACGACCGCGCCGAGCCCGCGATGGCGGCTTTCGACCAGGTTGCCTCTAGTGACTTCGACGGTAACGGGGTTTTGCATGGTCTGTCCTGAAATTGCCGGTTTCAATGTGCCTATCGTCTGGCGATATCACAGGCTCTTAAACGAGTCCGGCGGGATTTTCATGGGGGACCGTATGAAATCGGTTAAGCGGTTATTTCTGGTCATCTTCATCGTCTATCTGGTTCCGACCTTCGCGTCGGCTGGGTTATGGGCGATCAAGGACCGGCCGTCGCGCTGGCGCGATGCGCGATGGTCCTCGGCCGGTATATTGCCGAAGCCCGAGACGAGCAACGAAGCGGCGATCTACGTCTTCTCGGCGATGACGGGAGGCATGAAGGGCGCGGTCGCAAGCCATGCCTGGATCGCCTTCAAGGAAAAAGGCGCGAAAACCTATACGCGCTTCGACAAGGTGGGCTGGGGCAGTCCGATCCGCCGCAACGGCTATTCGCCTGACGCCTACTGGTATTCCAACACGCCGCAGTTCGTCACCTCGGTGACCGGCTCGAAGGCGGAACTGCTGATCCCCAAGATCGAGGGCGCGATCGCCGCCTACCCCTATGCGGAACCGGGCGGCTACACGATCTGGTCGGGACCGAACTCCAACACGTTCGTCGCCCATGTGCTGCGGACCGTGCCGGAGCTCGACGCCGTGCTGCCGCCGCATGCAGTCGGGCGCGACTATCTGCCGGACGGCGAATTCATTCATGTGGACGACGACTGGCGCGACGTGCATGTGACCGTGCGCGGCCTCATCGGCCTATCGGCCGGCCTGCGCAGCGGTTTCGAGGTGCACTTCCTCGGCCTGGTCGCAGGCCTCGATTTCGCCAATCCCGGCATCAAGGTGCCGGCACTCGGGCGGATCGGGATTTAAGATGGCAGCTATGCATGAAATGCAAAACGCCCGCGGATGCGGGCGTTCGACATAAATAGATGTCAGATGGCGATCAGAAGCCGACGGCCTGACGCGCAACCCGGCGGATATCGCCCTGGGCGATGCCGAGATCGTTGAGTTCGCGCGGTGTCATACGGCCCAGTTCGGCAACCGTCTGACGATACTTGCGCCAATTGTTGAGAGTGCGTGCGACGTTCATGATGGTTCCCCTTTCCTGGGATTTTCGAAGCTTGAGCGCCAGTCCTTGGCGCTCTCGTTTGCTTCGATGACGCTTATATAAGCTCATCAAACGTGCACTGAAAGCGCCCACTTAGCAGGCCACCTATGCGAGGGGCGCATGGGTATTCTCATATTAGAAATAATGAAAAATGAAGAGCCGCCAGCCAGTAAAGCGGCTTTGAATGAAGGGCCATAAATGGAAAAGGGCCGCTCGAGGCGACCCTTCCATGAGTTTGGTCCGGTTGAACGAACCCGGGGCGCTTCGTGAGCTCCCCGAAGGAAGATGAGGTTCAGGCCGAGGGTTGCCCCGTCAAGACCGCCACCTTTCCATTGCCCGTTGCACAGACCGAAATCTCACTAGACATTGGATCACCTTCCTTTCACTACGTTGACGATGATTAAAAGGTAGGGGCCAAAGCCTTCTTCTGCAAGCCACGTTATATAAACGATCGCGAATTTAATTGAGTTGCGGAAGCGACCATCCGCCCCTAGAATTCGCCAGCTTTGATCGAGGCAGATTCTCCCCTTCAGCTCAACGTCACAACGATCTTGCCGATTTCCATCAGCTTGTGGGATCGGAAATCAGGCTGCGTCCGCGATATCCAGCCGGACGGAAAGCCCAACTTTCCCAGCCAATTCAACGAGTGCGTCCAGGCTGAAATTTGCAATCCTGCCCCGCAGCAAGTCGTTCAGGCGCGGCTGAGTGATGCCGAGGCGAGCCGCGGCATCCTTCTGGGTCACATTCCAGTTCCGGACCTTCTGCTCGATCGCAATCAGCAGGGCCGAACGCATGGACATATTGGCCGCTTCCGCCGGGGTGTCTTCCAGCGCGTCCCAGACATTTGAAAAGCTCTGACGTTCCATAGGTCCAATCCAATCAGATCTGCCGCAGACGCGCGGTGGCGATATCCAGATCCCGCTTTGCCGTCTGCTGTGTCTTCTTCTGAAATGCATGCAGCACGTAGACGGCGTCCTCTATCCTAGTCACGTAGATGACGCGAAAAGCGCCCGCTTCGTCTCGAATGCGGATTTCCCGCACACCCGCTCCGATCGTCGTCATGGGCTTCCAGTCGCTCGGCTCAAGGCCGAGTTGAATTTTATGCAACTGGACGCCCGCCTCCTTACGGGCGACCTCCGGAAAGTCCCGCAACTGCTCCAGGGCATCACCGAGAAAAACGACCGACTTCATCATTTATACCAAAACTGATATAATTTGACAAATTTGTCAAAGCGTCACCACGATCTTGCCGATATGGCTGCTGGTTTCCATCAGTTTGTGGGCCTCAACGACCTCTGCGAACGGCAAGACGGAGTGGATGACCGGCGCGACCGTTCCGTCTTCCAGGAGCGGCCAGACCTCAGCCAGGAGATCGTCGCGGATAGCGCGTTTTTCGTCCGCGGTGCGCGGGCGCATGGTCGAGCCGGTGACCGTCAGGCGCTTGACCATGATCGGCGACAGGTTGACCTTTTCAGCGACGTTGCCGCCGAGGAAAGCGATGATCGAGAGGCAGCCGTCCTTGGCGAGAACCGAGAGGTTCTTTTCGAGATAGGCCGCGCCGATCATGTCGAGCACGACATCCACTCCCCGGCCGCCGGTTTCCGCCTTGATGACCTCGGCGAAATTCTCGGTCCTGTAGTCGATGCCTTTCACGGCGCCGAGCTTTTCGCAGGCCTCGCATTTTTCCGTGGAGCCGGCCGTCGCGTAGACCGTCGCGCCGAACGCTTTGGCGAGCTGGATGGCCGTCGTGCCGATGCCGCTGGTGCCGCCGTGGATCAGCACGCTCTCGCCTTCGGTCAGGCCCGCCATCTGGAATAGATTGGCCCAGACGGTGAAGAAGGTTTCCGGCAGCGCCGCGGCCTTGACTGCGTCAAAACCCTTCGGCCAGGGCAGAGCCTGCCCCGCCGGCACGACGCAATATTCCGCATAACCGCCACCGTTTGCGAGCCCGCAGACCTTGTCGCCGAGCTTGAATTCGCTAACGCCCTCGCCAAGCGCTACCACTTCGCCGGATATTTCCAGGCCGAGGATCGGGCTTGCATCCTTCGGCGGCGGATAGGCGCCCTTGCGCTGCTGCACATCGGGACGGTTGATGCCCGCCGCCTCGACCCTGACCAGGATTTCGCCCGGCCGCACCGCCGGCAGCGGACCGTTCGCGATGGTCATCACCTCCGGCTCTCCGAAGGACGGCAGATCGACGAAACGCATTTCGGTGGGAAGCGGCATGGAAGGACTCCTCTCAGAACCAGCCATCGACTTACGGCCGGCGTCGGGCACTGACTTAGGACAGTCCCCGGCTGATAGGAAGGCGGCGTTCCGCCGCCTAGGTCATTTTGTCTCGCCGAAACTCGCGAAAAACAGACCGGCTTCGTTTTCCTTGGCCTGCGCCTTGACGGTGGCGATTTCCGCGCCGATGCGGCCGACATCGTCGAGCAACAGGCCCTGGGGCAGTTCAAGCACGCCGATCGAGCAGCGCAGCAACGGAAAATCCCGCTCGGCGCCGGAGCGGTCGTGGCCGCGGATCTTGCCGGCAGCACGCTCTTCCGGGGAATAGAGCTGGACGACGTCGTCGTGGAAATCGGAGAGCAGGCGGCCGAGGATTTCATTGAGTTCGTCGCGGGTCCAGTCGCAAACACCGATGAAGAAGTCGTCGCCGCCGACATGGCCGAGGAAATCGCCGTCGGAGAAGAAATAACGCTTCACCAGGGCGGCAAACAGCGAGATCGCATGGTCGCCCATCTGGAAGCCGTAATGATCGTTGAACGGCTTGAAGTTGTCGAAGTCGCAATAACAGAAGAAGCGGGTCTCGTCGTCGTCGCGGCCGGTTTCCTGCATGAAATCGCGGATGGCGCGGTTGCCCGGCAGGCCGGTCAGCGGGTTCTGGTCCTGGGCGATCTTCAGCTGCTTTTCGTTGATGACCTTGATCAGCGAGGCGGCCGAGACGACCCCCGCGTAGCGCATGTTTTCGGTGAGAATGACGCAGGCGCTGTTTTCCATGTTGGCGAACAGGCTCATCAGTTCTTCGGCTTCCGCATCGAGCCCGACGATCGGGGCGCGGTCGACGAAATGCGAGATCGAGCGTTCGTAGACCTTGTTCTTCAGGAGATCGCGGCCGAAGGGCTGATAGATATATTCCTTGAGGTGATATTCGTTGATGACGCCGCGCGGCTCGCCGTTTGCATTCAGCACCGGGAAGAACGCCTGGCGCGGATTGCGGCGGAACAGGTCGAAGACGCTGTCGATGCTCTGGTTCTCATAGACGGTCGGCAGGTGTTCGATCTGCTTGCGGATGAGGATTTCGTCGAGCGACTGGCTGGAGCGACGGGTACGGCCGATATCGGCGAGATAGGGGAAGGACGGCTGCAGTTCGGACACGAATGTCGTCGGCCGGGCAATGAACCAGCCCTGGACGAGATCGACGCCGTATTCGCGGCAAACGAGGAATTCCGCTTCCGTCTCGATGCCCTCGGCAATGACGCGGATGCCGAGCACGTGGGCGATGCTGACGATGTTCTTGACGAGGTGGCGCTTGCGCGGGTTCTTGTCGATGCCGGCGACGAAATGGCGGTCGATCTTCAGATAATCGACCGGATAGTCGCACAGCAGTTTCATTTCGCCATGGCCGACGCCGAAGTCGTCGATCGCCAGCTTGAAGCCTTCCTTCCGCATCTGGGTGACCAGATCGGCGAATTCCGGCACGCTGGTATTGTCGAAACGCTCGGAGAACTCGAAGCAGACGGAGGACGGGGCGATATTCGCCTTGCGCAGGTGCTGCACGACCTTTTCAAGGAAATGTTTGCCGTGGCGGATCAGCCGGACGTCGAGATTGAGGAACAGCGTCTGGGACGAGAAATCCGGCAGGCTGGCGAATTTCGCCAGCGCCCGGGTTGCCATCATCTGTTCGAGTGCCAGAAGCTGGCTGGTCTCCTGGGCCTCATCGAGCAGTTCGAGCGGCGAGGAGAAACCGATCCGTTCCTGGCCGCGCAGCAGCGATTCATAACCAAAGACGGAACCGGTGCCGACTTCGACGATCGGCTGGAAGGCATTTTCCAGAACCAGTTTTGCCAGGGTGACAAGCTGATCGCTCGCATACCGGCGGAAAACGCCCGGTTCCAAGATGGCCGCAGACGACATTACTCATTACTCCACTGCGCAATGGCCTAAAACATGCCTAAAACACGAATGTCAGGTTCCCGGAAATTGGTCAAAAATACCTTTCCCGAACATGAAGCTTGGATGAAAGTTTTGTGACGATAAAAGGCATTTTTATGCAATATTTGAAAGGCTTAACCGCAACCTCACGTGCTTCAGGCCTTGGCCGCAAGCGCCAGCGCAATCAGTGCCCAGCCCTGTATCGTGAGATCGATCGCCAGGAACAGGCCGAGGATCCAGAGGCTGTTGACCGGCCAGCCGAAGGCGATGACGAGACCCGCAAGCCCTGTTATGACGCCGCCGAAAATGAACCATCCGGAACCTCGCATCGGCCGCATCTTGAGCCCGATCCAGAGGCGAAAAATGCCCGCGACGATCAGCGCCATCGCTATGAAGAAGGTAACGATGGCGGCGGTCAGCGCCGGATTCCAGAAGGCGAGCAGACCGGCAATGGTATAGAGGATGCCGCTTGCCGCCCAGAACAGGATATGATCCCAGCCTTTCACCTGGAAAGCATGGACGAGATAGGCGATGCCACCCGTCAGCATCATCATGCCAATGTAAAAGACCGACGCGACGGTCGCCACCAAGAGATTGGCGAGGGCGAGAAAACCGAGGATCAGCAACAGAATGCCGAGGGCCAGAAACCAGCCCCACTTATCACGGACCGTCGCGACCGACGGCGTATCCAGACCAAACGTCATGGCCAACCCCCTTTTGCAAGAACCTCACCCGAACATTAAGGGATAAGATGTGGAGTAGGCTTGATCCGGGTCAACGGCGCGCTTTTGCGACAGGAAGGTTCGCAATCGCTTCTTGATTGGCGCGAGGATCAAAAATAACTCATTTCACTGAGGGAATCTAAGGCACGATCGAAATGGTGACCGCCAAGAGACGAAGCGTAACGAGCACCCTCCCCGAAGGCGGCATTGCAGGTGATGACGTATCGCGGCCCATCCGCAGCAGAGCGCGCGGCTGGATCCTCGGGTCAAGCCCGAGGATGACGACAGAGAGGCCCAAGATGACGACGGAGAGGCCCCGGGATGACTACGGAGAGGGAAGTGCGACAGATGCCCAAAGAGACCTCTGAGCGAATTGCAACGTTTCCTATTTCGCCGATCGATCCCATACGCTCCGTCATCCTCGGGCTTGACCCGAGAATCCACGCCCCACCAAGCGGCATGCTATGCGTGACAATCCGCGCCTTGGGCGCCCACGTCGACTTTTGAGGACAGCATGACCAAACCCAATATCCTCATCGTCATGGTCGACCAGCTGAACGGGACGCTGTTTCCCGATGGGCCGGCTTCGTTCCTGCATGCGCCGAACCTCAAGGCGCTTGCCGCGCGCGGCGCCCGGTTTGTCAACAATTACACGTCCTCGCCGCTCTGTGCGCCGGCGCGTGCCTCGTTCATGGCAGGACAGCTGCCGAGCCGGACGCGGGTCTATGACAATGCCGCCGAATATGTCTCGTCGATCCCGACCTTCGCGCATCACCTGCGCCGCGCCGGTTATTACACGGCACTTTCGGGAAAGATGCATTTCGTCGGGCCGGACCAGCTGCACGGGTTCGAGGATCGCCTGACGACCGATATCTATCCGGCCGATTTCGGCTGGACGCCGGATTATCGCAAGCCGGGTGAGCGGATCGACTGGTGGTATCATAATCTCGGTTCGGTGACCGGCGCGGGCGTCGCCGAAATCACCAACCAGATGGAATATGACGACGAAGTCGCCTTTCTCGCCAACCAGAAGCTCTATCACCTCGCCCGCGAGCGGGACGATGCGAAGCGGCGCCCCTGGGCACTGACCGTCTCCTTCACCCATCCGCACGACCCCTATGTGGCGCGGAAGAAGTTCTGGGATCTCTACGAGGATTGCGAGCACCTACTGCCGGACGTCGGGCCGATCCCGCTCGAAGACCAGGACCCGCATTCGAAGCGGATCATCTTTTCCTGCGACTACAAGAATTTCGACGTGACGGAGGAGAATGTCCGCCGCTCGCGAAGAGCCTATTTCGCCAACATCTCCTATATCGACGAGARGGTCGGCGAGCTGGTTGACACGCTGACGCGGACGCGGATGCTGGATGACACGCTGATCCTGTTCTGCTCCGACCATGGCGACATGCTGGGCGAGCGCGGGCTGTGGTTCAAGATGAACTTCTTCGAGGGCTCGGCCCGCGTGCCGCTGATGATCGCCGGTCCGGGCGTGCCCGCTGCCCTGCATCTGGCGCCGGTTTCCAATCTCGACGTGACGCCGACGCTCTGCGACCTCGCCGGCATTTCGATGGACGAGATCAAGCCCTGGACGGATGGCGAGAGCCTGAAGCCGATGATGGAGGGTGTTCCGCGCACGAGCCCGGTGCTGATGGAATATGCCGCCGAAGGTTCCTATGCGCCGCTCGTAGCCATCCGCGAGGGCAAATGGAAATATGTCCATTGCCTGCTCGATCCGGACCAGCTGTTTGACCTGGAAAGCGATCCCCGGGAGCTCAACAACCTCGCCGACGATCCGGACTTTGCCGAGGTCGTCGCTCTGTTCCGGCGCCAGCGCGAGGAGCGGTGGGACATGGGTGCCTTCGACGCGGCGGTGCGGGAAAGCCAGGCGCGGCGCTGGGTGGTCTACGAGGCGCTGCGCAACGGCGCCTATTATCCCTGGGACCACCAGCCCTTGCAGAAAGCATCGGAGCGCTACATGCGCAACCACATGAACCTCGACAATCTCGAAGAGTCCAAACGCTACCCGCGCGGAGAATGAGATGAAAGCCCAACCGATCGCCAGCCATTTCATCGATGGCGAATATGTCGAGGATACCGACGGCACCGTCATCGAAAGCCTCTATCCGGCGACCGGAGAGGTGATCGCGCGGCTGCATGCGGCAACGCCCGCGGTCGTCGAGAAGGCAATTGCAGCTGCCAAGCGCGCCCAGCCGGAATGGGCGGCCATGAGCCCGACCGCCCGCGGCCGCATCCTCAAACGCGCCGCCGATATCATGCGGGAGCGCAACCGTGAGCTTTCCGAACTGGAGACGCTCGATACGGGCAAGCCGATCCAGGAAACCATCGTCGCCGACCCGACCTCGGGCGCCGACAGCTTCGAATTCTTCGGGGGTATCGCAGCGGCAGGACTCAACGGCAGTTATATCCCGCTGGGGCAGGACTTTGCCTATACGAAACGGGTGCCGCTCGGCGTCTGCGTCGGCATCGGCGCCTGGAACTATCCGCAGCAGATCGCCTGCTGGAAAGGCGCCCCGGCGCTGATCTGCGGCAATGCCATGGTGTTCAAGCCTTCGGAAAACACGCCGCTCGGGGCGCTGAAGATCGCGGAAATTCTCATTGAAGCCGGGTTGCCGAAGGGGCTCTACAACGTCATCCAGGGCGATCGGACGACCGGGCCGCTGCTGGTCAACCATCCGGATGTCGCCAAGGTGTCGCTGACCGGCTCGGTGCCGACCGGCCGCAAGGTGGCCGCCGCCGCTGCCGCAAGCCTCAAGCATGTGACGATGGAGCTCGGCGGCAAGTCGCCGCTGATCGTCTTCGACGACGCCGATATCGACAGTGCGATCGGCGGGGCGATGCTCGGCAATTTCTATTCGACCGGCCAGGTCTGCTCCAACGGCACCCGCGTCTTCGTGCAGCGGAGCATCAAGGAGACATTCCTGTCGCGGCTCAAGGCACGCACCGAAAACATGGTGATCGGCGATCCGATGGACGAGACGACCCAGATCGGGCCGATGGTCTCCTTCGACCAGCGCCAGAAGGTGATGAGCTATATCGAAAAGGGCAAGGCCGAGGGTGCCACGCTCGTCACCGGCGGCGGCATTCCCAATCACGTCACCGGCGAGGGTTATTACGTGCAGCCGACCGTTTTCGCCGACGTGACCGACGAGATGACGATCGCCCGTGAGGAGATTTTCGGGCCTGTCATGTGCGTGCTCGATTTCGACGACGAGGCGGAGGTGATCGCGCGGGCCAACGGCACGGAGTTCGGCCTTTCGGGCGGCGTGTTCACCAGCGATCTGACGCGTGGGCACAGGGTGGCGGATCAGTTGGAAGCCGGGATGCTGTGGATCAACATCTACAATCTCTGCCCGGTAGAAATCCCCTTCGGCGGCTCCAAGCAATCCGGCTTCGGACGCGAAAATTCGCTGGCGGCGCTGGAGCATTATTCCGAGCTAAAGACGGTCTATGTGGGCATGGGCAAGGTCGAGGCGCCGTATTGATGTTCACCACGGCTGTCGTCGCGCAAGTCCGCCCCCCTCTGGCCTGCCGGCCATCTCCCCCACAGGTGGGGAGATTGGCTGGGGGCGCAGGCTTCCCCAAACAACAGGCGCAGCGACTCGGCCCGTGGTCAATTTGGCGGGAAGGTCGGGCCAGTTGTAATCTCCCCACCCGTGGGGGAGATGGCCGGCAGGCCAGAGGGGGGCTGGCACGGCACGACCTCACGACAATGTCTGGAGAACACTGACATGCTTCAGGCAGATTTCGTCATCATCGGTTCCGGTTCCGCAGGCTCCGCCATGGCCTATCGCCTGTCGGAGGACGGCAAAAACTCGGTGATCGTCATCGAGGCCGGGGGCACGGATTTCGGGCCGTTCATCCAGATGCCCGGGGCGCTCGCCTGGCCGATGAGCATGAAGCGCTACAACTGGGGCTATCTTTCCGAGCCCGAGCCGAACCTCAACAACCGCCGCATCACCGCCCCGCGCGGGAAAGTGATCGGCGGGTCGTCGTCGATCAACGGGCTTGTCTATGTCCGGGGGCACGCCGAAGACTATAACCGCTGGGAAGAGCTTGGGGCGACCGGCTGGGCCTATGCGGACGTGCTGCCCTATTTCAAGCGCATGGAGCATAGCCATGGCGGCGAGGAAGGCTGGCGCGGCACGGACGGGCCACTGCATGTGAAGCGCGGGCCGGTGACCAATCCGCTCTTCCATGCCTTCATCCAGGCGGGCTCCCAGGCCGGTTTCGAGATGACACAAGACTATAACGGTTCGAAACAGGAAGGTTTCGGGCTGATGGAGCAGACGATCCATAACGGCCGGCGCTGGTCCGCCGCCAACGCCTATCTGCGGCCGGCGCTGAAGCGCAAGAATGTCCAATTGATCTTTGGGCTGGCGCAGAAGGTCGTCATCGAGAACGGCCGGGCCGTTGGCGTCGAGATTTTTCGCCGCGGGATCAGCGAGGTGATCCGCGCCAACCGCGAGGTGATCGTCTCGGCCTCCTCCTTCAACTCGCCGAAACTGCTGATGCTGTCCGGCATCGGACCGGCGGATCATCTCAAGGAGATGGGCATCGAAGTCACGGCCGACCGGCCGGGTGTCGGCGCCAATCTGCAGGACCATATGGAATTCTATTTCCAGCAGGTCTCGACCAAGCCGGTCTCGCTCTATTCCTGGCTGCCCTGGTTCTGGCAGGGCGTGGTCGGCGCACAATGGCTGCTGTCGAAGGGCGGCCTCGGTGCATCCAACCAGTTCGAGGCCTGCGCCTTCCTGCGCTCCACCGCTGGGCTCAGCCAACCGGATATTCAGTATCACTTCCTGCCGGTGGCGATCTCCTATGACGGCCGCGCGGCGGCGAAAAGCCACGGATTCCAAGTGCATGTCGGCTATAATCTGTCGAAATCGCGCGGAAGCGTGACGTTGCGATCGCCCGATCCGGGGGCCGATCCGGTGATCCGCTTCAACTATATGAGCCATGCGGAAGACTGGGAGAAGTTCCGCTACTGCGTGCGGCTGACCCGAGAGATCTTTTCGCAGAAGGCATTCGACCAGTATCGCGGGCCGGAAATCCAGCCGGGCGAACAGGTCGAGACGGACGGCCAAATCGACGCCTTCCTGCGCGAGCACCTGGAAAGCGCCTATCACCCCTGCGGTACCTGCCGCATGGGACGCGCCGACGATCCGCTTGCGGTGGTCGATCCGGAATGCCGGGTGATCGGCATCGACGGCCTCAGGGTCGCGGACTCGTCGATCTTCCCGCATGTGACCTACGGCAACCTCAACGGCCCCTCGATCATGACGGGCGAAAAGGCGGCCGATCATATCCTCGGCAGGACGCCCCTGCCCCGCAGCAATCAGGAGCCGTGGGTCAATCCGAGGGCGATGGTGAGTGATCGGTGATCAGTGGCGCAGAACGTAAGGTACGCGAATTCCCGGCAGATTTGCAGGAAAGTCCTTCGTGTTCCTTGTGACGAGCAGCATTGAATGAATATCCGCGCTCGCCCAGATGATCGCATCGGGTAGCTTCATCTTATGCCTCTGGCGAAGAGCCTCAGCCCGCTCGGCAACCGCATCGTCGAGCGCGATGATATTCAGAGCATTCAGGAATTCTCGTGTTGCCGCAGCAAGATGTGGGGGCACGCCGACGAGCACCTCCATCCACGTCACAATGCTGATGCATGGATTTCCGTATCGTTCAAATTCCTCACGCCCTTCGGGTACGGAGTTCAGATAATCGACAATAATATTCGTACCGAGAAGGGCGCTATCGCTCACCATTCACCGCGAACTTTTCGTTGAAAATCCAAGCCGTCCACGGCGCGATCACCCCACAGGCCAAAAGCTTCAGCTCTCTTTTGCTTGTCACTTTTTTGCAGAAAATCCCGCACAGCACGCTCGATCAGAACAGACCGAGATATGTTTTCCTTCTGCGCCAGACGGTCCAGTGCCTCGACTTCAGCTTCTGGCAACTCAACAACGGTCTGCAAGTCAGCCTCCACAGCCATGATTGATCGATAATACTAAAAATGATGCGACGAAACCAGCCTACAAGAACCGGATCCACCTGCCGCCAGCTACCACCGTCTCTTGAACGTCAGCCCCGCGATCGAACGTCAGTTGACGGCCATCAGCGCCACGGCCCTGTCGACGATCAGGCGGTTGAGGGCGCGGTAGTCGCCGTCGAAATGGTGGCCTCCTTCGCGGGCGAGAACCTGGGCGCCTGGGATTTCCCTGACGGCAGGGCAGCCGCTGTCCTTTTCCTTCAGCCCATAGATGCACTGGATCTTGGAGGGCTCGACCTTGCGCAGGTCGTCGACAGGATCACCGTGGCCGGTGCCGCGCATACCGAGCCAGCCGCCCACGTCGATCTCGAAATCCGCGTGATGCGACAGCGCCAGAAGCGAAACAAGCGTAATCACCCGCTTGTCGGCCTCCGGCAGAAGCCGATAGGTGGCCGGCAGGACATTGGCACCGAAGGAATATCCGATCAGCAGGACATTATCGACATTCCACCGCTTTCGGTAGGAGGTCATGATCCGCGAAAGATCGGCGGCGGTCTGTTCCGGCGTCCGCTCGCTCCAGAAATAACGCAGCGCATCGACGCCGACGACCGGGATGCCCTCTTCCTTCAGATAGGCGCCGAGCTGCTGGTCGATATCGCGCCAGCCGCCGTCGCCGGAATAGATGATCGCCATCGTGTTGTGCTTCGGCGTCGCGTGGATCGGCACGATCGGCAGATTGAGCGGCGAAGCGGAATGGGCGAGCCTCCGGGCGATGGCCGATATGTTCTCCAGCAAGGCGACATCCGCGCCCTCAGCCGTTTCGCGGAACTCGATCGCGGGATGGATCTCCTTTAGTTCTTCGGCATGGATGCGACCTGCCGCGTCGGCTGACGGACTGAAGACGACACGGATCGGATTGGGGAGGTCGCCTTCGGTCAGGCCGTAGACCGTGCCGCCGGGAACGGGCGTCTTGGGGGCCGGCGTGCAGAGAATGGTCGATAGCGGGATGGTGGTCTGGGGATCGATGGCGAGGGTCTCGGCGATCGTCGAATCCGGTGTCTGGGCGGCGATCGCGAGCGCCAGCGTCGCGCCGTCACCGATCCCCGCCACGACCGGCGGGTGATAGTTGGCAATGTCGGCCGAACGGTGCAGCTGATGCGACAGGGTCTCGATATCGGAGACCAGGTACAGGCAGTCGTCCCGCTCTTCTTCGAGCGCCGCATAATATCTGCGAATATCCACGCCGACCACCAGCGCACCATGCGCGGTCAGCACCTCGGAAACCTGCTCTTCGCGATCCGTCCAGCCTTCGCCATCCGAAAGCAGCACCACGACGCCGGTCGCCTTGCCTTCGGGGAAGGAGATCCGGTCCGTCGGAAGGCTCTTGGTCTTCAGGGCCGGCTCGGAGACGATATTGAAGATGGCAGCGGCCAGCGTGATACCGGCAAAAACAATCGGCAGAAGCCTCATTTGCGAAGGATGCCCTTCAGCCCGCCACCGATCAACATGGTAATGTCGAGCATCGAAACGACCGGCATGCCGCGGCCGGAGACGACCAGATACCGCGGCTGCCATTCCGGATCGAACTTGGCCTTGAATGCCAGCACGCCCTGAAAATTATAGAAACGCTCGCCGCTCCTGAATATCCGTTCGCCCACATGGTTCCAGAGCGGCGCCTTGTTGTGGGTCGAGAGACCGGCAAGCGGCGCCATGCCGAGATTGAGCGTACGGAACCCTTGCGCCTTCATGTGCTCCATGATGCGCACGAAGAGCAGGTCCATCATGCCGCGATGGGTATCGGGAATATGCCGCATCAGGTCGATGAAGGCGTCGCCGTCGGACGCGACCGAAAGGATATTGGCGAAGGCGACGATGCGGCCTTCGAGGCGGATGACCGCGACCGGCCCGGCCGCAACATATCGCGGCTGGAACGTGCCGAGCGAAAATCCTTTTTCGGCAGCGTTCTGGGCCTCGAGCCAGGTACTGGAAACGGCAAGCAACTCATCGAGGACAGCCGGCACGTCCTGCGGCTGCAGCATGGAGAATTGCAGGCCGTCGCGTTCGGCACGGTTGATGGACCGGCGCAGCTTCAGCCAGGCGCCGCCCTTGAGATCGAATTTGGTCAGATCAACGACCGCCTGTTCGCCGAGTTTGTAGGGCTTCAACCCGGCTTCGACGGTGACCGGCAGGAAATCCGGGGAGACCTGGTAGAAAACAGCGCGGCAGCCCGCCTGGCGGGCATGTTCCATGAATTTCAGCGTCAGGCCGGACCAGGCCTTGCGACAGCCGACAGGGTCGAACAAGGCCACCCAGGAACGGCCCTGCTGGGCGTACATGATGAAAGCCTTGCCGCATTCGGAAAACAGGATCTTCTTGTCGCCAAGGCGCACCAGGCCGGCACTGGCATTCGGCTGGGTGGCGAGGATCTCGATGGCGCGGTCCATATCGTCGTTCGCCGGCGGCTTGCGGCAGCGTCGCGGGCGCCGCAGCCGGTTGGTGGCGAATGTGCCGATCAGCAGCGTCAGCGCCAGACCGGTCGGCGCATGAATATCGCTGTTCGACAGAAGCAGGCTCCAGCCGAGCCTCGCCAGGCTTTCCTCCAGGAAAAGATTGACGCCCAGCGAAACCACAAGCAGGGCCAGACCGAATGCCAGGAGAACGCCGGTATCTGGGGTAAGGCGGTCAATCAGTACCCTTCCCATCGACACGGCAGTTTGAGCAGAATGCTTTGCCGGCGAACCGGAAACCGGCTCGGAGGTGTCGTCGAGTTGGGCAAAATCTGCCATAGGTTACCCGTCACAGAAAGAACTTTACGCCAGCGTTCGTCAGGGCCTGCGCCCGTGAGGTTCATACCCGTTCATTGCAAATCAAAAATTGACGCATATCAATTTTGAAAAACTTTTCGTGATTAAGGTAAAAACGTCACGCAATAAATGCAATCCGGACGGTGTTTAGTTGAAAGATTACATCGTATTCGGTGTAACGGGTTTGAAATTATCGCCGCCAAAGCGAATAAGCGAATGCGAATATAGGTCTTCCCTCCATGACTACCCCCAATCGAAGGTCCAGGATGTTCCGCCGCTCCCGCGTCATGCGCGGCTCCTGGCGCGTCTGGAAGCCCCGGATCGTTTTCTGGATCGGCGCGATCGCGATCGGTGTCGTCAGCGTCGGCTTCGCCCGGGCCGCGGACGAAGCCCATCGGCTTTTCGATGTCCTGACCGGAACCGGGACCTACGGTTTGCTGCTGCCAATTGTTCTGACACCCGCCGGCTTTACCCTCTGCGCCTGGCTGGCGATCCGCGTGTTTCCGAACTCTCAGGGAAGCGGTATCCCGCAGGCAATCGCCGCGCGGCATCTCCATGACGATGCGGACAGGCTCGGACTGCTATCGCTGAAGCTTGGCGTCGGCAAGATCGTGCTGACCGTCGTTGGGCTGCTGTCCGGTGCTTCGATAGGGCGCGAAGGGCCGACGGTTCAGGTGGGTGCCTCGATCATGCTCGCCGCCGCCCGTTTCGGCGGAATGGCGCAGGCCCGGGGCCTTATTCTCGCCGGTTCGGCCGCCGGTATCGCCGCGGCCTTCAACACGCCGCTCGCTGGCATCGTCTTTGCGATCGAGGAGATGAGCCGCACCTATGAATCGCGCTCGAACGGCCTGGTCCTGACCGCGGTTATCGTATCGGGCCTCGCGGCGCTCGGGCTGGTCGGCAGTTATACCTATTTCGGCGAGACCTCGGTCATGGCGGCGTCACGCCTCGACTGGGCGATGGTGATCGTCTGCGGCGTCTGCGGTGGAGCGCTCGGGGCCGGCTTCAGCACCGCTGCGATCCGTGCGTCGCGCCGCATCCGCCGCTGGGCGCACCCCGATCCGTTAAAGCGGCTTGTCGGCCTCGCCGCCCTCTGCGGGCTGGCCGTCGCCGCGATCGGTCTCGTCTCCGGCGGGCAGACTTTCGGCACCGGCTACGATCAGGCAAAATCGATGCTGGAGGGCCAGACGATCTCGCCGGTGTTTTTCATCGAGAAGCTCGCGGCGACCTTCCTATCGATGATTTCAGGCATTCCGGGCGGTATTTTCGCGCCATCGTTATCGGTCGGAGTCGGGTTGGGCGCAACACTCGGAACGCTCCTCGGGGCCAGTGTCGCCCTTTCGGCCCTGCTCGGCATGGCGGGTTACTTCGCCGGCGTTGTGCAGGCGCCGATGACGGCCTTCGTGATCATCATCGAGATGACCGGCAACCATCAGGCCGTCATCCCGATCATGGCGGCGTCGATGCTCGGCTACATCACCTCGCGCATGCTTTCGCCGGAACCACTTTATCACGGCCTGTCGCGCGCCTTCATCGCCGCCAGCATCCGCGCGAGACGCGCGGAGGAGCGCACGGCAAGCTAGACCTTAGACCTTATTTGCGGAAAACCTTCCAGCGGGTCGGGCGAAAACGCGTTTCGCTGCCGAGCTCGATCGGCGCATGCAGCGGCACTTCGACCTCGACGTGATAAGGCGCGTGGCCGTCATTGGCGATGTCGATTTCGGCGATGCGGGTGCCGGCAAGGCGGCGACAGGCGGTGACCTTGCCGAACAGCGCGTCCGGCGCGTCGACGAGCGTCACGTCCTCCGGCCGGAAGAACAGTTCCCCTGCCCCGCTGCCGGTTTCCGCAATGCCGATCGGATGGCCCTGGAAAAGCATGGTGCCATCCCTGACCTCGACCGGGAGCTGCGAGGACTCGCCGATGAAGGAGAAGACGAAGGGCGAGCCGGGCCGGTCATAAACGTCGTCGGCCGAGCCGACCTGCTCGATCTTGCCCTGGCTCATGACCACGACGCGGTCGGCGAGTTCCAGCGCCTCTTCCTGGTCATGGGTGACGAAGACGGTGGTGTGGCCGGTGCGGTCGTGGAATTCCCGCAGCCAGCGGCGGAGTTCCTTCCTGACTTTGGCGTCGAGTGCGCCAAACGGTTCGTCGAGCAGCAGGATGCGCGGCTCGATCGCCATGGCGCGGGCAAGCGCGACGCGCTGGCGCTGGCCGCCGGACAGCTGGTTCGGATACCGCTTCTCGAGCCCGCCGAGCTGGACCATCTCCAGGAGCTCGGAGACCCGGCGGCGGATTTCCGTCTTCGGCGGGCGGCTGGCAGCCGGGCGGACCTTGAGGCCGAAGCCGATATTCTCGGCGACCGTCATATGCCGGAACAACGCATAATGCTGAAAGACGAACCCGACATTGCGCTCCTGCACCGAATGGTGCGAGGCGTCCTGATCGCCGAAGAAGATCTTTCCCGATGTCGGGAAATCGAGGCCGGCGATCAGCCGCAGCAGCGTCGTCTTGCCGGAACCCGACGGACCGAGCAGCGCGATCAGCTCGCCGGAGGCGATCTTCAAGGACACGTCGTTCAGCGCCGGGAAACGTTCGAATTCCTTGCGGATATTGTTGATGGTGACTTCCATCTAGCCTCAGACCTTTCAATGCCTGCCGCCGGCAGCGCCGGCACCGAACCGAAGTTCGAGAAGGGTTTTCAATGCAAGGGTGACGAGCGCCAGCAATGCCAGCAGCGACGCCACCGCGAAGGCCGCGACGAAGTTATACTCATTATAGAGTATCTCCACATGCAGCGGCATGGTGTTAGTGAGACCGCGGATATGGCCCGAAACCACCGAGACGGCGCCGAACTCACCCATGGCGCGGGCGTTGCAGAGGAGCACGCCGTAAAGCAGGCCCCACTTGATGTTCGGAAGCGTCACGTACCAGAAGGTCTGCCAGCCGGACGCGCCGAGCGACAGGGCCGCCTCCTCGTCGCCGGTGCCCTGGTCTTCCATCAGCGGGATCAGTTCGCGCGCGACGAACGGAAAGGTGACGAAGACGGTGGCAAGCACGATGCCCGGCACGGCAAACAGGATGGTGATGCCGTGGCTCTTGAGGATCGGGCCGAGCAGACTGTTGGAGCCGAAGAGCAGCACGTAGACCAGGCCGGAGATGACCGGCGAGATCGAGAACGGCAGATCGATCAGGGTGATCAGGAAGGATTTGCCCTTGAACTCGAACTTGGCGATCGCCCAGGCGGCGCAGAGCCCGAAGACGAGATTGAGCGGAACGGAAATCACAGCCACCAGAAGCGTCAGGCGGATCGCCGCGGCGGCATCGGGCTCTATCAGGGCCTCGTAATATTCCAACCAACCCTTGCGGAAGGCTTCGACGAAGACGGATACCAGCGGCAGGAGCAGGAAGAAGGCGAGGAAAACCAGCGCCAGCCCGATCAGCAGGAACTTTGCGAGCGGCCGCTCGTCGGCGGGGCTCCGGAATCGCGGCGGGTTGCCGAGCACTGCGCGGGAGACTTCAGACATTGCCGTATCTCCTGCGGTTCCAGGCCTGGATGAGGTTGATAACGAAGAGCATCACGAAGGAGATGGTCAGCATGATGGTGGCGATCGCTGTCGCACCCGCATAGTTGAACTCCTCCAGCCTGATGACGATCAGCAGCGGCGCGATCTCCGAGACGTAAGGGATGTTGCCGGCAATGAAGATGACCGAACCATATTCGCCGACGCCTCTGGCGAAGGCGAGCGCAAAACCGGTCAGGATCGCCGGCGTCAGCCCCGGCAGGATCACCTTCGAAATCGTCTGGAAGCGATTGGCGCCGAGGGTGGCTGCGGCTTCCTCCACCTCGCGGTCCAGCTCTTCCATGACCGGCTGCACCGTGCGCACCACGAAGGGAAGCCCGATGAAAACCAGTGCCACGATGATGCCGAGCGGCGTGAAAGCGATGCGGAACGGCATGAACAGCGATCCCACCCAGCCGTTCGGTGCATAGAGCGCCGCGAGCGCAATACCGGCGACCGCCGTCGGCAGTGCGAACGGCAGGTCGACGATCGCATCGATCAGCCGGCGACCGGGGAAATTGTAACGGGTCAGCACCCAGGCGACGACGGTGCCGAAAACGACGTTGAGCAGCGCGGCCACGAAGGCCGTGCCGAAGGATATATAAAGTGCGTCCAGCGTGCGCCGGTCGGTCAGAACAGCGAAAAACCCGCTCCAGCCAAGCCCGGCAGTACGCCAAAGCAGGCCAGCAACGGGGATGAGAATGATCAGCGACAGGTAGGCGAGCGAAAAGCCGAGCGTCAACCCGAAACCCGGGATGATGCTCGGCCGTTTCAGTCGCCACTTTGCCGGTGAGGCAGTGGCGTTATGGATCATTTAATATTCCGACTTACTTACCGGGCTTGTAGATCTGGTCGAAAATGCCGCCGTCACCGAAATGTTCGGGCTGCGCCTTCTTCCAACCGCCGAAGATCGGATCGTCAATGGTGACGAGCTTGATGTTCGGCAGCGCCTTCAACAATTCCGGCTTTACCACATCGGGCTTCGAAGGACGATAGAAGTGCTTCGCCGCGATGTTCTGGCCCTCGTCGGAGTAGAGATACTGCAGATAGGCCTCCGCCTGCTTGCGGGTACCCTTGGAATCGACGGTGGCGTCAACGACGGCAACCGGCGGCTCGGCGAGGATCGAGATCGGCGGAACGACGATTTCAAAGGCATCCTTGCCGAATTCCTCGCCGGCGAGATAAGCCTCGTTTTCCCAGGCAAGCAGAACGTCGCCGATCTGGCGCTGCGCGAAGGTGACCGTCGAGCCGCGGGCGCCGGTATCGAGAACCGGGGCGCGCTTGTAAAGCTCGCCGACATAGGCCTTGATCTTGGCCTGATCGCCTTTGTACTCCTCGTTGGCCCAGGCCCAGGCGGCAAGGTAGTTCCAGCGGGCACCGCCCGAGGTCTTGGGGTTCGGCGTGACGATCGCAACGTCGCCCTTCACCAGGTCGCCCCAGTTCTTGATCCCTTTCGGATTGCCCTTGCGGACGAGGAAGACGATCGTCGACGTGTAGGGCGATGCATGGTTTGGCAGACGGTCGCGCCAGCCGGCCTTGATCTTGCCGGACTTCTCGATCGCGTTGATGTCGCTTTCGAGCGCCAGCGTCACGACGTCGGCCTCAAGGCCGTCGATGACGGAACGGGCCTGCGCGCCGGAACCGCCATGCGACTGGCGAATCGTCACATCCTCGCCGCCTTGCGCCTTCCAGTATTTGGCGAAGGCGACGTTGAAATCCTTGTAGAGCTCGCGGGTCGGATCGTACGAGACGTTGAGAAGCTGGCTATCGGCAAAAGCCGGCGCCACGATGCCGGCCGTCAAGGACAGACCGAGAGCGACGGCGCCCAAACGCGCACCTAGCCGCCAGCCCAATCCCGGGGCAAATTTGAACATGAGGTCCCTCCTGTGGTTCTGCCAAAACTCTATCGGTTGGGTCGTCTTAGTCAATCGAGGCCGGCAAGAAGGCAAAACTGTTTCCCTTTGTCGGCCCGCGACGACAAAGAAACCATTAACCCTCACTACATGGACAGAACGCCCGCGTTGGCAAACGGGCGGTTTGCAAAATCACAATCCGGCCATAATCGGGGCTTTGGGGGTGCGGGAGGAGAATTTTGCGGGCGATTTGCGAGAAATCTGCTGAGGTGCTCGCGGATAAGGGTTGGCCATCGAGGCTGGCACCCTCTTCTCCCCAGCGGGGAGAAGGTGGCCCGAAGGGTCGGATGAGGGGGTAGCCGACACCAGGCGAACTTTGCGGGCGCGGCCCCCTCATCGCCTCGCTTTGCTCGGCACTTCTCCCCGCTGGGGAGAAGAGGGAATTCCGTAGTGCGGCTACCGGCCGTACCGTTCACGCATGCGCTTGAGGAAAGCTTCGTTGTCGAAGGACTGCGGCGGCCCGGATAATTCGCCGGCGATCAGGGCATCCTGCAATGCCTTGATCCGCGCTAAATGATCATCGAGGGAGATCGGAGTGTTGTGCGACATGTCAGCCTCCAGCTTCGCGACCATACCAAATTTTGGTACATCACCAAGCCGAAACCAGAGGCCTCAAGCCGTCAGCAGTTCCCTGACCGGGGCCTTGGCGTCGCCGGCGCCTTCGACGGCATCGGCGATCGTGGTGTTGAACAGCACGTCGCGGGTCGCATCGGCGACGCGGGCGAAGACGTGGCGGATTTCGCAGAGGTGTTCGCCGTCGCAATCCTCGCATTTGCGGTAGGCGGTCTGCGACAGGCAGGGGAGCGGCGCGATCGGGCCGTCGACCAGGCGCAGGACTTCGCCGAAGGTGATGGCGTCAGCGGGCTTCAGGAGAAGATAACCGCCCTGCTTGCCGCGGCGGGAAACGACGATGCCGGAGCGTTTCAGGTCGAGCAGAATCTGTTCCAGGAATTTCTTCGGAATGCTCTGCTGGAGGGCAATCTCGGAAATCAGCATTGGCTCTTCGGGATCGGCCTGGGCCAGGGCGGCCAGTGCCCGCAGAGCGTATTTCGCTTTCTGGGATATCATCACGCAACCATCGACAATAGCGCCGCCGCAAGGTAAATAGTCCTTACGGCGCCGCTCAGTTCAGCTTCGTTCGGGGCATCCACGGGGGCGCCGGAAGGGCGCTCAGGGGCTGCATATCCGCCAGGGGAAACAAAGCCCCGGAGACATGTTCCCGCAATAGCCCAAATCACGAGAAAATACAAACCAATGCAGGGGTTTCCGGGATAAATTCGGTCACTTTTGGTTAAGGCGGCAGGTTTTCTGTGTGAGCGTCGCTTTGGAGAGATATTTGCTCCGCATCACCATGGGAAGAAACGGGTTTTCCTGTCTTTACGCGCGTGGAATCTGGATAATCCAGCAATTGCTCACGGAAGAAGACCCATGACACTGCACGACGCCGCCGGCCAGGATCGCTTAGGATTGGCCGCCACCCTCGACGCAAAGCTTGAAAGCCTCGACCTTGCCGGCCGCCTGGCGCTTGCCGCCGAGCTCGGCCGCGCCGTCTTCACCACCTCGCTCGGCATCGAGGATCAGGTGATCACAGCAGCGATCGGCACGCACCGCCTGCCGGTCGAGGTCTCGACGCTCGAAACCGGGCGGCTGTTCAAGGAAACCGTCGACCTGATCGGCGAGACCGAAGAACGCTACGGCATCGAGATCCACCGTTTTCGGCCGGAGCAGGACGACGTCGACGAATACGCCGCGAAATATGGTCTCAACGGCTTCTACGACAGCGTCGAAGCCCGCCACGCCTGCTGTCATGTGCGCAAGCTGAAGCCTCTGGCCAAGGCCTTAGCCGGCGCCGACGTCTGGATCACCGGCCTTCGCCGCGGCCAGTCGGGCAATCGCGCCACGACGCCGTTTGCGGAATACGATGCCGAGCGCAACCTGATCAAGATCAACCCGCTGGCCGACTGGGACATCGAGACGATCAACGCCCATGTGGCGTCGGAAGCGATCCCGGTCAATCCACTCCACAAGCGCGGTTATCCTTCGATCGGCTGCGAACCCTGTACCCGCGCCATCAAGCCCGGCGAGCCCGAGCGCGCCGGCCGCTGGTGGTGGGAAAACGACGAGAAGCGCGAATGCGGCCTGCATGTGCCGGAGAACGCCGCTCAACCGATCGCAGAACCTGGCCCCCAAGCGAACTGAAGCCTTTTTTGTTTGTTTCTAGAGACTACCCGGAGACCGAAATGCCCTTGTCAGTACAGGAAACGGAAGTGAAGAACCCGCCCGTTTCCAGACCGCCGCTCGATCCGCATCTAAAGGCCCTCGAAAACGAAGCGATCCACATCTTTCGCGAAGTGGCGGCGGAATTCGAAAAACCCGTTATGCTCTATTCGATCGGCAAGGACTCCTCCGTCCTGCTCCATCTCGCCCGCAAGGCCTTTTATCCCGGCCGCGTCCCCTTCCCGCTCTTGCATGTGGACACGACGTGGAAGTTCAAGGAGATGATCGAGTTCCGCGACCAGATCGCCGAGAAATACGATCTCGACCTTGTGGTCCACACCAATCCGCGCGGCGCCGAAGAAGGCATCTCGCCGTTCAGCCACGGTTCGGCGCTCTACACCGACATCATGAAGACCGAGGCGCTCCGCCAGGCGCTGGATGCCGGCGGCTATGACGCGGCCTTCGGTGGCGCCCGACGCGACGAGGAAGCCTCCCGCGCCAAGGAACGCATCTATTCGTTCCGCACCCCGGACCACAAATGGGACCCGCGCAACCAGCGCCCGGAACTGTGGAACGTCTATAACGGCATGGTTCGGAAAGGGGAAAGCGTGCGCGCCTTCCCGCTCTCCAACTGGACCGAGGTCGACATCTGGCGTTACATCCAGGCGGAGGACATCCCACTCGTGCCGCTCTATTACGCCGCCGAACGCCCCTATGTGGAGCGCGACGGGATGATGATCCTTGCCGAGGATCCGCGGCTTGAACTGCTGCCCGGCGAAACCGTGCAGCAGGGCATGATCCGTTTCCGCACGCTCGGCTGTTTCCCGCTGACCGGCGCCATCCGCTCGACAGCCTCCAACCTCGAAGAGGTGATCGCCGAGCTCGAAATCGCCACCGTTTCCGAACGCCAGGGCCGCGCGATCGACCGCGACCAGTCCGGCTCGATGGAAAAGAAGAAGCGCGAAGGATATTTCTGAGATGACCGCTCCCGCCCAAAACGCCTCGGCGACCATCCTGCCCTTCGCAGAACCCTTGAAGGCGGTGCGCGACACGCGTCCGCTGCGCCTCATCACCTGCGGCTCCGTCGACGACGGCAAGTCGACGCTGATCGGCCGGCTGCTCTGGGACACCAAGGCGGTCAAGGAAGACCAGGCCGCAACGCTTGCCCGCGACTCGGGCGGCCAGAACGACCTTGGCCTGCCGGACTTCGCCCTGCTGCTCGACGGCCTGCAGGCCGAACGCGAACAGGGTATCACGATCGACGTCGCCTATCGTTATTTCTCGACCGACCGGCGCTCGTTCATCGTCGCCGACACGCCCGGCCATGAGCAATATACCCGCAACATGGCGACCGGCGCCTCGACCGCCGATCTCGCCATCCTGCTTGCCGACGCCCGCGCCGGGCTTCTTGAACAGACCCGCCGGCACGCGACGATCGCCGCCCTGATGGGCATTCGCCAGTTCGTGCTCGCAGTCAACAAGATCGACCTCGTCCACTACGACAAGGCTGTCTTCGACAGGATCTCCCACGATTTCCGGGAATTCGCCCTGTCGCTCGGCGTGCGCCAGATCACCGCCATCCCGATGTCGGCGCTGAAGGGCGAAAACGTCGTTTATCCGGCCGATGCCTCGATGCCCTGGTATGACGGCCCGACCCTGGTCGAGACGCTGGAACTGGCGACCGTGCGCTCCACCCAGGCCGGCGGTTTCCGCCTGCCGGTGCAGCGCGTCGTGCGTCCCGGCGAAAGTTTCCGCGGATATCAGGGGACTGTCGCGGGTGGCTCGGTGAAGCCGGGCGACTCCGTCGTCATCCTGCCTTCCGGCACGGTCGCCAATGTCAGCCGGATCGTCACCTTCGACCTGGTGCGCAACGCTGCAGTGGCGGGCGATGCCATTACGCTGGTCCTCGACCGGCAGGTGGACGTGGCGCGCGGYGACGTCATCGTTTCGCTCGACGGCCAGCCGATGACCGGCCACCATTTCGACGCCCAGCTCGTGTCGCTGCAGCCGGGCGGCATCGAGCCCGGCAAACGCTACTGGCTGAAGAGCGGTTCGCGCCGCCAGCGCGTCGCCGTCGAACCGATCAGCCAGCTCGAGCTTGCGACCGGCAAGTGGCAACCGCATGCCTCGACGCTCGCCATGAATGCGATCGGCAAGGTGCGCCTCTCCTTCGAGGAACTGGCGGTCTTCGACGCTTACGAGCAGAACCGCTCGACCGGCGCCTTCATCCTGATCGATCCGGATACGATGAACACGGTCGCAGGCGGCATGATCACCGCCAAGCGCGCCGAAATCGGCGGCATCCACCGCACTGATGCCCCAGGCGGCCAGCGCGTCGTGCTGTCGCTGCCGGCCGATCTCGCCGAACAGTTGATGGCCAGCGAACTCTTCGCCAGCCGCCGCGACGAGACCGAGGTCAAACGGATGACCGCCAAGCAGGCGGCAGAGCTGTTCTCCAACGCCGGCGGCGATATCTGATCGTTCGGCAGGAAATAGAAAAGGGGCCGGAAGGAAGGTCCCTTTTTTCGTCGCCAGGGTCCCGTCAGGCGATCGCCCGCGTCGAACCGCGCTGGATGAGATCGAACGGCAGCTGGATTACCCGGCTCGGCAGGCATTCGTCGTTGATGGCGCGGATGATGAGATCGGTGGCGCGATAGCCCATCTGGAAACGCGGCACGCGGATGGTCGTCAGCCTCGGTTCGGCGCAGAGCGCAAAATCCAGGTCGTTATAACCGCAGATCCCGAAATCATCCGGCACGCGCAGCCCCGCCCGTTGCGCCTCGAACAGCGCGCCAAGCGCAAGATCGTCGTTCTGGCAGAATACCGCGTCGACATCGGGCGCCGTTTCCAGCAGCCGCTTGAAGAGGTCGCAGCCGAGCTGCATGCTCGTTTGCTTGTGCTCGGTCATGACGAGGCCCGGATCGTAGAGCCCCGCCTCCTGCATCGCCAGCGCATAGCCATCATGCCGCCGCTGGGCGCGAAGATCGCGGCTGCCGCCGATCAGACCGATGCGGCGATATCCGCAGGCGAGCAGATGGCGCGTCGCGGTCTCCGCCGCCTCGCGGTGATTGATGCCGACCGCGATACCCGAGGGCAGCAGGTTGAGATCGACGATCTGAACCACCGGGCACGGCGCGAGTTCAAGCAGATCGCTGACCCGCTGGTCCTGCAATCCCGTCAGCAGGATGCCGGCCGGATGCTGCGACAGGAAAAGCTTGACCTGACGGTATTCCTGGTCCGCATCGTGGTTGGTATTGGCATATTGGATACGGAAATCCGTATCGCGCACCCGATCCTCGATGCCGCTCATGATGCCGAGATAGGCATGATTGGTCAGCGCCGGCGCCAGAACCCCGATAATGCCGTTGTGGCGGCTTGCGAGCGCCCGGGCGGCAAGATCGGGCACGTAACCCATCTGCTCCACCTGGCGGAGGATCTTCTGCCGAAGCGGCTCGGACACCTTTTCCGGTTCTCGCAGGGCGCGGGACACGGTGATCGAGCTGATTCCGAGAACATTGGCGACATCGAGCAGGGTCACCCGTTCCGATCTGGCGCGTCTAGGCGGCATGCGCTTTGCGGCCCTCTCCCCTGCCAGGCGCAGGCACTACCGCCGAAGCGGATCCTGAGCCGGAAGGTCTTTCAACAAGTTACACGTTCCCGCCGCCATGATGCATTAACGGGATGGCGATCCCTAGTATAATCTCGCCCTGCCAAAGTGCGGGTTGTGGATAAGACCGATCCAAAGCGCCAAGCCCGACGCAATCGGCCGTGCCGCGCGCGAGCTGAAACTATGGTTTTTACAGGAAAGGCTATCGGGAGAGCGAAATCTCTTGGGAAACCAAGGATCGGCTGGTCGGAGTGGAGTGATTCGAACACTCGACCCCCACGTCCCGAACGTGGTGCGCTACCAGACTGCGCTACACTCCGTGACCAGCGGCGCCTCTATAGACCAGCATTTTTCATTGCACAAGCGCCGCTCATGAAAAATATGCGACAGCTTCGCGATCGTGCACGCCCTCGCTCCGGAAAGGCGGAAAACCAAGGCGTTGCAAAAAAGCGGCGCAGGAGAAATTTGATGTCGAGGGGCGTTCATCGCCTCGCGAAGCCTGACAAAAATCTGTTACGTGCAGTCTCGAAAGACTTGCCTCAAAAAGCCTCAAAAGCCTTGCCTCCCGGGCACAACAGAAGACATGAAGGATTTTTCACGATCATGAGCCGCCGCGTCCTCGCATCGACCGCCCTTTTCGCRCTCGCCCTTTCGGCCTGCACCACCGTCAGCGTTGCCAGCAATCCGATCGAGACCCGCTGGGTGGGCCACTCGGCCGGCGAGTTCTTCGCAAAGTTCAGCCCGCCGATCAGCGACACCAGCGACGGTTCCACGACCGTTTATACCTGGCGTGGCGGCTACAATCGCATCAAGCAGCAGGGCGGCCGCAGCGCCAGCGTCAGCTGCACCGCGAAGATCACCGTCTCCTCCAGCTACGTGATCCGCGACATCACCATCATTTCCGATCGTCCGGGCGCCAACGGCCCGAGCTACTGCACGGAACTGCTGGCCGCCAGCTGAGGCGAGCGAGCCCGCGATAGCGGATCCACGTCATGAAAGCCATCGGCCGTCGCCCGACGGGGTGACGGCCGGTGGCTATTTTTGAATGCGCCGCAGCAAAAGCGGTGCTAGACCTCTCCAGCGCCTTGAACGGCGCAATCGATGCGATCCGAGACCTGGCGCAAACCGGCAATGCCGTAATGGCCATCATCGATATCGCATCAGGCGCGGAGGCCCGGCATGGCGGAAGACGTTACCTTCGATATGGAATTCACTCCTTCCTACGGTGTGCCGGTCAGCGTGGCCGAAGGCGTGCAGCGGCTGACCGTCAACAATCCCTCGCCCTTCACCTTTCACGGCACCAATAGCTATATCGTCGGCGGCTCGTCGGTGGCGGTCATCGATCCGGGCCCGGAAAACGAGGCGCATTTCGAAGCGTTGATGGCAGCGCTGAAGGGCCGCGAGGTCACCCATATCTTCATCAGCCACACGCACCGCGACCACTCGCCGCTTGCCCGTCGGCTGAGCCAGGAGACCGGGGCGCCGACCGTTGCCGAAGGCCCGCACCGGGCCTCGCGGCCGCTGCATGCAGGCGAAGTCAACCCGTTCGCCGAAAGCGCCGACACCGGCTTCGTGCCCGATATCATGGTCGCGGATGGCCAGGTGATCGAAGGCGACGGCTGGGCGCTGTCGGCCGTACATACGCCGGGCCACACAGCCAACCATTCCGCCTTCGCATTGGAAGGAACCGGCGTCTTGTTTTCCGCCGACCACGTGATGGCCTGGGCGACGACGATCGTCGCGCCGCCGGACGGTTCGATGGCGGATTTCATGGCCTCGATCGAAAAACTGCTGCCGCGCGAGGACCGCATCTTCTTTCCGGGCCATGGCGGACCGGTGAAGGAACCGGGCTCGTTCCTGCGGGGGCTTCGCACCCATCGGCGCATGCGCGAACGCGCCGTGCTGGAGCGCATCAAGGCCGGTGACCGGCTGATCCCCGACATGGTCAAGGTGATCTATGCCAGCACCGATCCGCGCCTGCATGGAGCGGCGGCCCTTTCGGTGCTTGCGCATCTGGAAGACCTGGTCGAGAAAGGCCGCGTGCTGACCGAAGGCCCGCCGTCGCTTGCGGGTACTTACTGGCCGGCTTGAAGCGTGCCGCAATCCTTCGGATTTAGCATGACCCGCTTCAAATCCTTAGTTTCTCCGCATGTCGTTATCGCAAAACCGCCGCACACTTTTGCCCGACATGCTTTAATTCCCGGCGATCCCCAGAAGTTCGGTATCGAGCCGGTCAAGAAAATCCTCGGCGATCGCCTGGCTCATTCCCAGATCGTGCGGGCCGTAGCGCGAGGCGACCCGGATATCGACCGAGGTCGTCTCAGCCTCTTCCCGCAGCCGGATGACGAGGTCGAAACGCAGGCCGAGGATCAGGGTGCGGGCCTCGCCCTGCAGCAGGACATCGCCGGAATTGACGAAAACCGGTGCGAGCGAGGGTTCCGGGCGCGGCAGCGGGATCGGCGCCACGTCCGGCACCGGCGCCTGTTCGTCCTGCGGCGCGGGGCGCTGGGAGATATCCGGCGCAATCAGTTCGACGCCCTCCTTCTTCGTGATCGCGATGCGGGCGGAAAGCACCGCCTTTTGCACACCCTGGTAGACGCGGTCGAGCGCGCCTTCGTAACGCCTGCCGGTGAGGCCGGGATAGGCGGCGAACTGGACCCGCCGATCGGCAGGCGTGATTACCGTCGCGCGCGGCAGCCATTTCTGGCTGGCCTTCGGCTCAGCGATCCATGGCGGCGGGTCGGCAATATCGGTGGAAATGTCGTAGAGCGGCGGCAGGGTGAAATAATAGAAGGCGCCGGTCGCCACCACGGCGAGCGGAACCACCGCATAGATCAGCCCTTTCGTCGCCGCAACGCCGCCGCTCGCGCCGACCTGCCAGAGCCGCATCAGGCCGATCAGCGACAGGGGCACGGAAACGGCGGCGATTGCGACGGAAAGAAAGAGCAGAGCCAGGAAATCCGGGGTCGCCAGGGGACCGAAACGATGTGCCAGCGCGGCGATCACGAACAGCGCCAGAGCCGAGAAGGCCAGCCTGCGGGCCGTATAGGCCGAATGGGAAACGGGCCGGACAAAACGGACGGGCATGGGATCGGCAAAGGCTCCATGGCAAAAGCGCTCGCTCATGTGTAAAACAGCTTCGCCCGGAATGAAATCCCAAGGTTGCAGCCCGGCCGAATGAAAAGGAGTTCATTTCATGCGCCCTCACAGCCTTCTCCTCATCACCTCGCTTATCGCCCCGCTTTGCGTCCTGCTGGCCGGCTGCCAGACGATGACGCCGGAGGAACGCCGTGCGGCGGATGAGACCACCTGCGCCAGCTACGGCTTCAAGCGCGGCACGGACGCGATGGCGCGCTGCATGCTCGACATCGAACTCGACCGCCGCGCCGAAGGGCGCTCGATGCAGTCCCGCGCCGATGCGATGATGTGGCGGCCGATGGTGGTCGAACGCCGGGTAATCGTGGAGCGGCGCTAGGCGGGCGCGATCGCCCGCCGGGAACTTCTTCCCCTGTCGAATTGTTTGGATCTCCCAATAAGTCGACGGCTTGAAGGACGTTTCCCATGGCCCATTCGCCCACCCATTCCACGACCTCCCATTCCCCCCATTCGACGGCCCGCATTGCCCGACATCCGATCCATCCGATGCTGGTGCCCTTCCCGATCGCGTGTTTCGTCGGCACGCTTCTGACCGACATCGCCTATTGGCGAAGTGCGGAGATGATGTGGGCGAATTTTTCCGCCTGGCTGATCAGCGCCGGCGTTATCCTCGGCTTGATCGCGGCGATCGCCGGGCTTGTCGATTTCATCGGCGACCGGGCGATCCGCAGCCAACGCCCCGCCTGGCCGCATGTGATCGGCAACCTGATCGTGCTCGTCATCGCCACGATCAACATGTTCATCCACACGCGCGATGCCTGGACCTCGGTCGTGCCCTGGGGGCTGACGCTCTCGGCCGTCACGGTCGTGATCCTGATCGTCACCGGCTGGCTCGGCTGGTCGATGGTCTATCGTCATGGCGTAGGAGTAACCGAATGATGTCCAGGATGATTTTTCCCAGAGGCGCCGCCGCTGTCGCGCTTCTTTTCACCTCGACCTTCGTCGTGGCGGCACAGGCGGCCGACGACTTCGATCCGATGAGCCAGGTCGGCCCGAACCCCGTACTTCCCGAACCGCAGCAATATCTATTTCCGCCGATGCACCTCGCCAAGGTGGTTGGCTGGAAGCCCGGCGAAACGCCGACAGTAGCGGCCGGGCTGAAGATCGAAGCGATGGCGACCGGGCTTCAGCATCCGCGCTCGCTCTATACGCTGCCGAACGGGGATATCCTGGTGGTGGAATCAAAGGCGCCCGGGCTCGAACCGGTCAAACGGCCGAAGGATCTTGTGATGGGCTGGATCGAGTCGATCACGACGGGCGGCGGCGGTGAAGGCGGCGAAAGCAACCGCATCACCCTGTTGCGCGATGCCGATGGCGACGGCAAGCCGGAAACGAAGAGCGTGTTTCTCGATCACCTCAACTCGCCGTTCGGCGTGGCACTGGTCGGCAGCGACCTCTATGTCGCCAATACCGATGCGATCATGCGCTATCACTACAATACCGGCGACACCAGGATCACCGACCCCGGCACGCGGCTGACCGAGCTTCCGGGCGGCCCGATCGACCACCACTGGACCAAGAGCCTGGTGGCAAGCCCAGATGGCTCGCTGCTTTATGCCGGCGTCGGCTCGAACAGCAACATTGCCGAGAACGGCATGCAGGCGGAGAAGGACCGGGCGGCGATCTGGGAGGTGGACCGGGCGAGCGGCCGTTCGCGGATCTTCGCGACCGGCCTTCGCAATCCGAACGGGCTGACGTTCGAGCCGACCACCCACGCGCTCTGGGCTGTCATCAACGAACGTGACGAACTCGGGCCGGACCTGGTGCCGGACTATATGACCTCGGTGAAGGACGGTGCCTTTTACGGCTGGCCCTACAGCTATTACGGCCAGCATGTGGACCCGCGGGTGCAGCCGCAGCGGCCGGACCTGGTCGCCAAGGCGATCCCGCCGGATTATGCGCTGAGCTCGCACGTGGCGCCGCTGGGCATGACTTTCTACACTGCCGATGCTCTGCCGGCCAAATACAAGGGCGGTGCGTTCGTCGGCGAACACGGCAGTTGGGACCGAGACAAGTTCAACGGCTACAAGGTGGTGTTCGTACCCTTCAAAGACGGCAAACCCAACGGCAAGGCGGAAGACGTGGTCACCGGCTTCCTCGACAAGGACGAGGCGGCCCGCGGCCGGCCGGTCGGCGTCGCGGTCGACAAGGCTGGCGCACTGCTGGTTGCCGACGATACCGGCAATACCGTCTGGCGCGTCACCGGCGCTCAGCAGACGGCAGCGGTGAAATGACGATCACCGGCGGTATTGCAGCTCGATTTTCAGGCCTTCCGGACCATAGACGAAGATCTGGCCGATGTCGGTATCGGGTATGGCGTCGTGTTCGAAGTGGTAACCGGTCGCCGTGATCCGCTCGATGGCGGCGTCGTGATCGTAAAAGCCGAAAGCCACATGGTTGAACATGCCGGGCGGAAAATCTTCGTCACGGGTGACGATGCTCAGATGAATGAAGGGATGGCCGTCGAGATAAAGCCAGCGGCCGGGGTCCGAAAAGGGCGGCCGGTAGCCTTCCTCGGCACCGAGCACCCTGCCGAGGAACGCGGTCATCGCATCGGCGTCGCGCGTATGAATGTTGACGTGGTCCAAGCGCGGCATGTTTCCTCCCTGTCGCTCCCGGCAGATAAGCTAACACGGGAAGGTCGTCGTCCTAAACCCCATGGGCAGAAACGGAAAACGGCGGACTTCAGAAATTCTTCATGTCGTAATGGGGAATGCCAACATCGAAGAATTCTTCGCCATAAGCCTTGAAGCCGAAACGTTCGTACATGGAGATCTTGTCCCTCTGGGCCGCCAGATGAAAGCGGTTGCCGCGGGCTTGTCCGTGCGCTTCCATGGCAGCGCGGATCATGGCGCTGGCGACGCCCTTGCCGCGCCACGGGCTGGTGACCGCGACCCGGCCGATCTTGACGCAATCTTCCGCGTAAATGACCCGCAGCGTGCCGCAGACCTCGCCGGAAACGACGGCCACGAAGTGGAAGGCGGTCAGGTCGTCGGCATCGAACTCCATGTCGGCGGGTACGTTCTGCTCGACGATGAAGACCTCGCGGCGCAGGCGGAAACCTTCGTTACAGAGCGTGCTGAAGACAGGCACGGCGAGAACGGTAACTTGGTTCATGATGGTCTCCTCGGCTGCATTTCCGAACGGCGATTTTGTTTTGCCAGTGACGGGCGGCATGACATAAACATCCCCAATCGGCTTTTAAAAGTGGGTTCGATCTGCCATGATCCTTCCATGAGCGAACCGCAGAAGCCAATCTCGATTGAAGATGCTATTTCGCCGGCGCCGACGGAGGCAGCCGACGACCTGCACGCGTGGCAGGTCAAAAAACTGGCAGAGCGAAAAAAGTCGGCTGATGACGGACGATTTGCTTCCGCCGAGACGGTGCGCGCGGTGATCCGCAAATTCATCCCCAATGGATGAACTCGTCTGGCTGGACGAGGCGCTGCAAGATCTCGATGAGATCGGCTCCTATATCGCACTCGACAATCCACAGGCTGCCGAAAACGTGGTTCGCCGCATCGTGGAAGCTGTTTCCATGCTGGCGTGGCACCCGAAAGTCGGCCGACTGACTTCGGATGGAGATACACGGCGCCTCACCATTGCCGGCACCCCTTATATCACGTTTTATCGTCTTCGCGAACGGGCGGAGATACTGGCCATATTTCACACGTCCCGAAAATGGCCGGACCATCTGAAATAGGTACGGGCACTCATCCCCTCCTCCTTTCGATCGCCGCCTGGGCCGCCGCAAGGCGGGCGATCGGTACGCGGAAGGGCGAGCAGGAGACGTAGTCGAGGTCGGCATTCTCGCAGAAGCGGATCGAGGCGGGATCACCGCCGTGTTCGCCGCAGATGCCGAGCTTCAGGTCGTTGCGGGTCCGGCGGCCGCGTTCGGCGGCCATCTGGATGAGTTCGCCGACACCGTCGAAATCGAGCGAGATGAACGGGTCGTGCTCGATGATGCCCTTCTTCTGGTAGGTCGGGATGAAAGCGGCCGCATCGTCGCGCGACATGCCGAAGGTCGTCTGGGTCAGGTCATTGGTGCCGAAGGAGAAGAATTCGGCCGTCTCGGCGATGACATGGGCGCGGATGGCGGCGCGCGGCAGCTCGATCATCGTGCCGGCGAGATAAGCGATCGGCACGCCGGTCTCCTTAGCGACATCCTCAGCGACGCGGTCGATGACGCCCTTCACGTAATCCAGTTCCTTGCGCAGGCTGACGAGCGGCACCATGATTTCCAGTTCGACCGGTTCGCCGGTCGACTTGCCGGCCTCGACCGCCGCCTCGAAAATGGCGCGCGCCTGCATTTCGGCAATTTCAGGATAGGAGATCGCCAGCCGGCAGCCGCGATGGCCGAGCATCGGGTTGAATTCGTGGATGGCGTCGATGCGGCGGGCGAGGAAGGCCGGCGGCATTGCCATCGCCTTGGCGACCTCGGCGATCTCTGCTTCCGTCTTCGGCAGGAATTCGTGCAGCGGCGGATCGAGCAGGCGGATCGTCACCGGCAGGCCGTGCATGATCGAGAACAGTTCGATAAAATCCGAGCGTTGCATCGGCAGGAGTTTTCCGAGCGCCTCGCGACGGCCCTTCTCGTCTTCGGCAAGGATCATCTCGCGCATGACGTGAATGCGGTCGCCCTCGAAGAACATGTGCTCGGTGCGGCAGAGGCCGATGCCTTCGGCCCCGAAGGAACGGGCGGCGCGGGCATCCTGCGGGGTGTCGGCATTGGTGCGCACGGTCATGCGGCGGGTCTTGTCGGCCCAGGCCATCAGCTTGCCGAAATCGCCCGACAGTGCCGGCTGGATCATCGACACGGCGCCCTTCAGCACCTGGCCGGACGAACCGTCTATCGTCACCGTGTCGCCGCGCTTCAGCGTCATCCCGCCGCTTCCGATCAGGAGTTCGTTGCGCATGTCGACGCGCATCGAGCCGGCACCGACGACGCAGGGAATACCCATGCCGCGGGCAACGACGGCCGCATGGCTGGTCATGCCGCCGCGGGTGGTGAGGATGCCTTCAGCGGCGTGCATGCCGTGGATGTCTTCCGGGCTCGTTTCGATGCGCACCAGGATGACCTTGCGGCCTTCGTGCTCCGCCTCGACCGCCTCCTCGGCGGTAAAGACGATCTCGCCGGTCGCAGCGCCGGGGGAAGCCGGCAGGCCGGACCCGACCACGTGGCGCTCGACGCGCGGATCGATGGTCGGGTGGAGAAGCTGGTCGAGCGAGGGCGGCTCGATGCGGCAGACGGCCTCTTCCTCGGTGATGACGCCTTCCTCCACCATGTCGACGGCGATCTTCATCGCCGCGCGGGTGGTGCGCTTGCCGGAACGTGTTTGCAACATCCATAGCTTGCCGCGCTCGATGGTGAATTCGAGGTCTTGCATGTCGCGGTAATGGATTTCCAGCCGGTCGCAAATCGCCTTGAATGCGGCAAACGCCTCCGGCATCAGCTTTTCCATCGACGGCTTTTCCGAGCCGGAGGCGATACGCCCCTCTTCGGTGATCGATTGCGGCGTGCGGATGCCGGCGACGACATCCTCGCCTTGGGCATTGACCAGAAATTCGCCGTAGAGCTCCCGTTCGCCGGTCGAGGGGTTGCGGGTGAAGGCGACGCCGGTCGCAGACGACGAGCCGAGATTGCCGAACACCATGGTCTGGACGTTGACCGCCGTGCCCCATTCCTCCGGAATGCGGTGAAGCATGCGGTAGGTCACGGCGCGCGGGTTCATCCAGCTCGAAAAGACGGCGCGGATGGCGCCCCAGAGCTGCACATGCGGATCCTGCGGAAAGCTGGTGTCCAGCTCGTCCTCGATCATCCTCTTGTAGAGGCTGACGATATGCTGCCACTCGACCGCCGAAAGATCGGTGTCGTAGTCGTGGCCGAGGCGGGCTTTTTCGTCTTCCAGGATCTCTTCGAAGATCTCGTGGTCGAGGCCCATGACCACATCCGCATACATCTGGATGAAGCGGCGGTAACTGTCCCAGGCAAAGCGCGCATCGCCGGCATCGTGCCCGAGCGCCTGCACGGTCTCGTCGTTGAGGCCGAGGTTGAGGACGGTGTCCATCATGCCCGGCATCGAGGCGCGGGCGCCGGAGCGCACCGACAGCAGCAGAGGCTTGACCTTGCCGCCGAAGACGCGTCCGGTCTGGCCTTCGATGACGGTTATCCCTTCGAGGACCTGCGTCTTCAGGTCATCGGGAATGGTTCTGTTGTTGTTGAAATAGAAAACGCAGGCATCGGCGACGATGGTCAGTCCCGGAGGAACGGGCAGGCCGAGGCTTGCCATCTCGGCGAGATTGGCGCCCTTGCCGCCCAGCCGCTCGACATCCGCGGCGCGGCCCTCCGCCTCGCCGCCGCCGAAGCGATAGACCCATTTCGACATTGCTGCTCTCCACCCGTCGCAGTCTTTTACGCATAACTACAAGTTTTATGACGGTTTGGAAACGGATATGGGCAGGATTATGTTGCGCCGCAACAAAAGCGGTCACATGCGGTTCCGAAACGGGCTTGGGAGCGCTTAAAAACAAAGCTTTGCGGGGCCGGATCACAGGCGGCCCCGCAAAGCTTTCCGCCCAGGACAGGAAACCCGGACGGGGGGTGGGAAACTTTCAAGTCGGACTGCGAAGCGTATGGACGCTCAGGCGCGTTCCAATTCCACAGTCAACAAAACAACAATAATCCGAAAATTACATCCCCCATATGGGTGATTCTACGTAGATGCAGGTAAATTTATACCGGAGACATAAAGCTGAAAATTGATCCTCGTCAATGACTGGCAAAAATCATGTGCGACGGAACGGTCAACCCGCCTCAACCGGACCCGCTCAGCTCGCCTCGCGCAGCAGTTCCGCGGTCTGCAGATCGACGGAAACGAGCTGGGAAACGCCCTGTTCAGCCATTGTCACGCCGAAAAGACGGTTCATGCGGGCCATGGTGATGGGATTGTGGGTAATGATGATGAAGCGAGTTTCGGTGGAGGCCGCCATCTCGTCCATCAGATTGCAATAGCGTTCCACATTGTGGTCATCCAGCGGCGCATCCACCTCGTCCAGCACGCAGATGGGCGCCGGGTTGGTGAGGAAGACGGCGAAGATCAGCGCCATCGCCGTCAGCGCCTGCTCGCCGCCTGACAGGAGCGTCATGGTCTGCGGCTTCTTGCCGGGCGGGCGGGCGAGGATTTCGAGGCCCGCCTCGAGCGGATCGTCCGATTCGATCAGCTGCAGCTCCGCCGTGCCGCCGCCGAAGAGATGGGTGAAGAGCCGCTGGAACTGCTCGTTGACCACGTCGAAGGCGGCGAGCAGCCGTTCGCGGCCTTCGCGGTTGAGGCTCTGGATCGCGCCGCGCAGCTTGCGGATGGCGTCGATCACGTCGGCGCGCTCGCGCATCAGGTTGTCGAGCTTGTCGGAAAGCTCCTTCTGCTCTTCGTCGGCGCGCAGGTTGACGGCGCCAAGCCGTTCGCGCTCCATGCGCAGGCGATCGACCTCGCGCTCGATCTCGCGGATATCGGGCAGCGTCGAGTCGGGCTTCAGGCCTGCCAGCCGCAGGACCTCGTGCGGCGAGACATTGAGCGTTTCGCGGATGCGGACCTCGCTCTCGTGACGTTTTTCCGCCGCCGAGACCAGGCGCTCCTCGGCACGGCCGCGCTTCTCCCGCGATTCGGCGAGTTCGGACAGGGCAACGACCGCGATCCGATCGGCTTCGCGCTGATAGGTTTCCGCTTCGGTCAGCCGGTCGGCGGCGGCGCGGCGGGCCTCTTCGGCCTTCTGGAGTTCGGTCAGCAACGCACGGCGTTTATCGTCGAATTCCTCGGGCGCGGCTTCGAGATCGGCGATCTCTTCGCGGGCCTCTTCCTCACGTTCTCTGAGGCTCTCGATATGGTCGGCGGCGCTTGCCGCTCGGGCGGTCCAGGAGGCGCGCTCCTGCGCGATCGCGGCAAGGCGCCGCTTGCGGGCCTCGGTCTCGCGGCTCAAGCCCTCGTAACGGGCGCGCGCCTCGGCGAGCAGGCCGCGGTCGGTCGCGACAACCGCCTGCTGATCACGCAGCCGGCTGTCGAGATCGGAAATATCCGGCGCATCCTCGAGTTCGATGCGGGCGTTTTCTTCCTGGACGCCGAGATCCTCGATCTGGGCCGTTACCTGGCTGACCGCCTCGCCTGCCACGTCGCGGCGACGCATCAGGTCGCCGGCGGCGCGTTCGGCAGCGGCCAGCGCATCGCGGGCTTCGGACAGATGGCGGGCGGCGATGCGGGCGCGGTCGCGGGCATCCGTAAGGCGCCGTTCCGCAGCGGAAATTTCCGAGGCGGCGACAGCGAGCGCCACTTCGGTCTCGGAGAGCACGATGCGCGCTTCGTCGATCTCGGCTTCCAACTCAGAGAGGCGGTTCTTCTGGGAGAGCCGCAAGGCGGCGGCACCCGGCGCCTCGGAGCCGGTAACGTGGCCGTCCCAACGATAGACGGCGCCTTCGCGGGTCACCAGGCGTTGGCCGGGCCGCAGCAGGCGCATCATCCGCTGGGCGTCCGCTGCCGCGACGACGCCGATCTGGCCAAGGCTGCGGGACAGCTCCGGCGGCGCGGTAACATGGGCGATCAGCGGCTCAGCACCCTGGGGCAGGCCGGGATCACCGGACCCGTCGCCATTCACCGACCAGTAGGTCGGAGCCGCGGCATCGACCGGGCTGTCGAGATCCTCCCCGAGTGCTGCACCGAGGGCTGCCTCGAAACCGCGATCGACGCGGATCATGTCAGCAACCGCGACGAAATCCCCCGACGTCGCACCGGCTGCGAGCATTTTCGAAATGGTACGGGCCTCGGTCTCCAGCGCATTGAGCGCCGAGCGGGCCGCTTCCACCGGACCACGCGCCAAAAGCTCGGCGGAGCGCGCGGCAGAAAGTGCGGCTTCCACGTCCTCGGCAGCGATCGTCGCATCCTCGACGGCGATTTCCGCCGCTTCGACCGCGTCGCGCCTTTCGGCCGGGTCGTCGAGGCCGGAGAGACGCTCGTTGATGGCATCGAGTTCGTTCGTCGCATCGCCAAGCTGCCGGTCGAGGCGCTGGCGGCGCTCGGTCAGATCGCGGATCAGCCGTTCGAGCTGGTTACGGCCGGCGGCGGCCTCGGCGCGCTCGGCGGTGATTGCCGAAAACAGCGCTTCGCTCGTCGCCAGCGATGCGGCGGCGGCCTCGAAGGTCTCGCGCATCTCCTCGGCTTCGGCACCGGTATCGGCGAGCATATCGTTGAGCTCGGCCTCTTCCTCGCCAAGCTTTTCAAGGAAGGACATATTGTCGGCGGCGAGCCGCTCCTCGCGGCTGATATCCTCGCCCAGCTGGACGAGCCGGCGGGTCAGTTCGTCGCGGCGCTTTAGCAGGCGGTTTGCCTCGTCCTCCAGCTGGCCGCGGGCGATCTGCAGGCGCTGCAGGGCGGCACCTGCCTTCGCCTCCTCCTCGCGCAGTTCAGGCAGCTTGAGGCTGGCGATCGCCTGGTTCTTGGCGGCCTCCATCTGACCTTGAGCCTTTTCGGCGACTACGCTGGTCACCTGGTTGAGAGCGCTTTCCGCCTCGCCTTCCGCCTCCTTGGCCTGAACCCAGCGGATATGCAGCAACATCGCCTCGCGGGCTCGGATATCGGCCGACAGGGTCTTGAAACGGTTGGCTTGCCGGGCCTGGCGCTTGAGGCTCTCGATCTGGCTTTCGAGCTGCGAGAGCACGTCGTCCAGTCGTTCGAGATTGCCTTCGGCGGCCCGCAGCCGCAGTTCCGCCTCGTGGCGGCGCGAATGCAGGCCGGAAATGCCAGCGGCTTCTTCCAGGAGCTGGCGGCGTGCCTGGGGTTTTGCCTGGATCAGTTCGCCGATGCGGCCCTGCCCGACCATGGACGGCGAGCGGGCGCCGGTCGAGGCATCGGCAAACAGCAGCTGCACATCTTTGGCACGGGCTTCCTTGCCGTTGATGCGGTAGACGGACCCAGATTCGCGCTCGATGCGGCGGGTTACCTGGATCTCGTCGGAATCGTTGAAGGCAGCAGGCGCCGTGCGGTCGGAATTGTCGAGATAAAGGCCGACTTCGGCCGTATTGCGGGCTGGCCGGTTGCCGGAGCCCGAGAAGATCACGTCGTCCATGCCGGACGCGCGCATGTTCTTGTAGGAGTTTTCCCCCATCACCCAGCGCAGCGCTTCGACAAGGTTCGACTTGCCGCAGCCGTTCGGGCCGACCACACCGGTCAGCCCGCGCTCGATGATGAATTCCGTCGGTTCGACGAAAGACTTGAATCCGAGAACGCGCAGCTTGTTGAACTTCATGCCGCGCCCCTCACCTTCCCTTTAAGGAAGGTGTGCTCACAACAAGCTGTCGATGAGCTTGGACATGGATTCAACCGACATATCTCCCGAATACTTCTTGCCGTTGATCAGGAAAGTCGGCGTGGAATTGACGCCAAATTCGTCCGCAGCCCTCTTCACGACAGCATTCACTTCATCGAGAAGCTTCTGGTTCGTCAAGCAGGCCTCGAAAGTCTGCTGTGAGTAACCTGCCAGTTTGACCGTCTGGAGCAGCGCATTGCGCACATTTCCGTCCGCCGGCGACGCCCAGCCGCGCTGCTGCTTGAAGAGCATCGAGACCATCGGGAAATACTGGGCCGGCGTCGAAAGCTCCGCGGCGTTCTGCGGGCTGCAGCGGGCCAGCATGAAAGCGGCGGTCGCAACCGGATCGAACGGGAATTCGCGGATGATGAAGCGCACCTTGCCGCTGTCGATATACTTGGTCTTGATCGTGTCGAAGGTCTTGTTGTGGAAGTTGGCGCAATGCGGGCAGGTCATCGACATGTATTCGATGATTGTGACCTTGGCCTTTTCGTCGCCCAGCGCCATTTCCGGCAGCGGGCCCGGCTTCAGTGCAGCGGCCATGTCCACGTCGCCCTGGGATTCCGGCATTTCCTGCGCAAAGGCTTCGGAAGCGCCGAGCGGCAGCGCCAGGCAAAGGGCGGTTACAGCCACTCCGCCGAGAAGCGTGCGCCTGGTCATGGTCATTTCGTTCATCTGCATGGAACACCCGTGTGCGAGAAATCTTCAATAAAGGTGACATTCCGTATCGCGGCGCCCCAGCGCGAACAAGCTGTCGATAAGCAAATCTCTTCAAAGAATTGTGACAAATCGGAGGTCTATCAAGAGGATCGGCAGGTTTATCTCTCAGACTTTGCGTTTCTGCTGCAGAACGGCGGTGCCAAGCCTTGCTACCGCCTTCTTCAGCGCCTCGCTTTCGATGCCTTCCATCATGGTTTCCAGCCGCTTGGCGGCCTCGCCCTTCAAAGGCGGCGGCTTGCGGGGATGCTTGAAGGTCTGGGATACCGGTTTCTGGACGATGCGGATCTGGCGCACGGCCGGGAAACCGAAAAAGCCGTTGATGCGGGCGATCAGTTCGCCCTGGGCATGGGTGAGGAAAAGAGCGCGCGCCCCTTCGCAGGCGATCGTCAGCACACCGGCCTGATGACCGCCGCCCGAACCGGTGCCCTCGTCGCGGCGCGGCCAGGCGATCTTTTCCGGTCGGGTGCAATCGGCAAAGTCCTCGCCGGCGATCTCGTCCCAGGAGCCGAGCAGCGCCGTCGATATGCCGGCGCGGCGGGCGAGCACCGGATCGATGATGCCGTTGGCGATTTCCGATATCTGCAGCTCGCGTTTCTTGGGATAACTCATGACGCCCGCCATTGCGGCACCGGCAGGCCTTGATGCCGGCGCACTATTCCCACAACTATACGCCATCTCTTCCCATTACGGCAAACGATGCTCCAGACGATCAACATCACCCATGCGCAGAAGCTTCTGACCTGGTACGACCGGCATCACCGCGAGCTTCCATGGCGGGTGAGCCCGGCCGCGGCAAAGGCCGGAAAACGAGCCGATCCTTACCACGTCTGGCTTTCGGAAGTGATGCTGCAGCAGACCACCGTGCAGGCGGTGAAACCCTATTTCGCCAAATTCCTGACGCTCTGGCCCAAAGTGACCGACCTTGCCGCAGCACCGGTCGAGGACGTGATGGCAGCCTGGGCGGGGCTTGGTTATTACGCACGCGCCCGCAACCTGAAAAAATGCGCCGAAGCGGTTGCGGCCGAGCATGGTGGTGTGTTTCCCGACACGGAGGAAGGCCTGCGAGCGCTTCCCGGCATCGGCGACTATACGTCAGCCGCCGTTTCGGCCATCGCCTTCAACCGCCAGTCCGCCGTCATGGACGGCAATGTCGAGCGAGTGATTTCGCGGCTCTATGCCATCGACGCGCCGCTTCCGGGCTCGAAGCCGGCGATGAAGACAAGGGTTGCTGAACTGACGCCCACTGAACGGCCCGGCGACTTCGCGCAGGCGATGATGGATCTCGGCGCGACGATCTGCACCCCGAAACGGCCGGCCTGTGCGCTCTGTCCCTTCCGCGACGACTGTCTGGCCTTTGCAGAACGCGACCCGGAGCGGTTTCCGGTAAAGGCAGCAAAGAAGGAAAAGCCGGTGCGGCTTGGCGCGGTGTTCATCGCTGTGACATCGGAGGGCGAAGTGCTGCTCAGGCGGCGGATCGACAGCGGCCTCCTCGGCGGCATGACCGAAGTGCCGACCACAGCCTGGACGTCGCGCATCGACGGCGGGACGACGACGGAGCACGCCCCCTTCCCGGCAGCATGGGAAGCGTCCGGCACCGTCACCCATGTCTTCACCCATTTCGAACTGAGGCTCTCGGTCTTCCGGGCGAAGACCGAGAGGGTCGCCACCGCCGACGGATGGTGGGAACCGGTCACAAATCTCGAGGCCCAGGCCTTGCCGACGGTGATGAAAAAAGCGATCACCCAGGCTATTCCGCTGGCCTTCGAAAAATCCCCGAACTGATATTCCCAGGACATGTTCATGGCAGCCAAGATCGACCACATCGTCTTCGACATCGGCAAGGTGCTGATCCATTACGATCCGAACCTTCCCTATGCCCGCGTCATCCCGGACGAGGAGGAACGCAGATGGTTTTTTGAGAACGTCTGCACCCATGAATGGAACCTGGAACAGGATCGCGGCCGCAAGTGGGAAGATGCCGAGGCGCTGCTAGTCGAGCAGTATCCGGAACGCGAGGAACAGATCCGCGCCTTCCGCAAATGCTGGCACGAAATGGTGCCGCATGCCTATGACGGCTCGGTCGCGATCATGGAAGGCCTGATCGACAAGGGCCGCGACGTGACGATGCTGACCAATTTCGCCGCCGACACGTTCGCCGAGGCTAGGCAGATCTTCCCCTTTCTCAACAGACCGCGCGGCGTCACCGTGTCTGGAGAGATCGGCCTGATCAAACCGGACATGGAGATCTACGAAAAGCACGCCCGCGACTTCGGCCTGGTTCCGGAAGCCTCGATCTTCATCGACGACAGCCAGGCGAACGTTGAAGGCGCGCGCGCGGCTGGCTGGCAGGCGGTGCATTTCAAGGATGCCGAGACGCTGCGCCAAGACCTGATCGCCCACGGTATCGAGATATAAGGACTTTGGGCTGACGCCGCCGGATCTACAGGACCCGGCTTACGGCGCAGACGCGGCCGACGACCTTCAGATCGGACAAACTGTCCTTGAGGACATGCTGCGGGCGATAGCGTTCCAGATTGTCCGGCAGCAGTTCGAGGCTGCCGTTGGCAAACCGTTGCACCCGCCGCGCGATCAGTTCCGCGCCGGTATCGAACAGGTAGACGCGCCCGTCTTCCAACTTTCGGTCGCTGGTATCGACGAACATCGGGACGCCGTCGACGATCGTCGGAGACATGCTATCGCCGCTTGCGGGCACGACCCGCATGTTTTCCGGTTCGGCCGAAAGTTTGGCCCAAAAACCTCGGGGGATGGCCGCCCATGTGGTGTCGTGCGGTTCGAGCGGGGGCTGCCCGGTCGCCTCGTTTTCATAAGCCGGGATGACGATACGATCGGCGAGATCCCAGACCGGGCTCGGCTCGGAAAATCCGGCCGGCTGGTTTTCCGGCGCCGCGAAATGGACGACGCCTTCTTCCACCGACCAAACGCTGCCGAGATATTCGATCGGCACGTCGGCCAGTTCCGCCATCATGTTGAGCGTGCTGTGGCGCGGCTCGGTCTTGCCGTGCCGGTAGTTGTCGAGGGTGTTGTCGTTGAGGCCCAGCGCATCGACGACCCGCAGGCGACCGCCGGCCAGTTCGCAGAGGATCAGCATCTTCAGCGCCACGGCCTGGCGCGCGGCATCCCTGCCCTCCCAGCTTGGAGAGAACCGCGCCAACGCACGCTCGATCCGGTGGCGCAGCTCGCCATTGACAGGCATGGACATTCTAAAAAACGCTAACCTGGAAATTCGTTCAACCTGATACAACCTACGATATCAAGCGCAGGTGACGGCGGGAATACCGGAAATTTCGCAAAGTCGAGTTTGGCCGGGCGGCAGTGACCGTCAGCGCGACGCCAAAAAAGAAATGGCGCCCGGGATCAGCCTTCCCGGGCGCCAATTATCCTCGTCCGGGACTAGAGGTACGAAACCGGACGAGGCATTCGGTCGATGTGGCGGGACCGGTGGATCAATCCATTTTCGCCATATCGTTTCGGATCACGGATCGCAGTTCGTCGATGGGCTTGAGGGATTTGCCATCGTCGAAATGCCAGAAAGTCCATCCGTTGCATGCATCAAGGCCCTGCACTTTCGCGCCGAGGCGATGAATGGAACCGGCGTCGCCATTTGCCGAGAGCGTGCCGTCGGCGCGGATGATCGCGCTGTGGCGGCGCTTCGCATCGGTCAGGACCTGACCGGGCTTGACGAGACCGCTTTCGACCAGGGTGTTGAAGGCGACACGGGGTTCGGCCTTCTTGCCGGTCATGACCGTCAGTTCCGCCTTGCCGAGCGGTTCGACGGAGGCGATGCGCTCGGAAGCCGCATCGATGTAATCCTGCTCGCGCTCGATGCCGACGAAATTGCGGCCGAGGCGTTTTGCGACGGCGCCGGTCGTGCCGGTGCCGAAGAAGGGATCGAGAATGATGTCGCCGGGCTTGGTCGAGGCCATGATCACACGGGCAAGCAGCGCTTCCGGCTTCTGGGTCGGATGGACCTTCTTGCCGTCATCGCCCTTCAGGCGTTCGCCGCCGGAGCAGATCGGGAAGAGCCAGTCGGAGCGCATCTGAACGTCGTCGTTGGAGGCCTTCAGCGCATCGTAATTGAAGGTATAGCCCTTCGACTTGGCGTCGCGGCTCGCCCAGATCATCGTTTCATGGGCATTCTGGAACCGGCGGCCCTTGAAGTTCGGCATCGGGTTCACCTTGCGCCAGACGATGTCGTTCAGCAGCCAGAAGTTCAGGTCCTGCATGATCGCGCCGACGCGGAAGATGTTATGGTAGGAGCCGATGACCCAGATCGTGCCATTCGGCTTGAGGACGCGGCGGCAGGCGAGCAGCCAGGCACGGGTGAAGGCGTCATAGACTTCGAAGGAGGCAAACTGGTCCCATTCATCGTCGACAGCATCGACCAGCGACTGGTCGGGACGGTGAAGCGTGCCGCCGAGCTGGAGATTATATGGGGGATCGGCGAAGATCGCATCGACGGAATGATCCGGCAGAGCCTCCAGAGCGGCGACGCAATCGCCCTTGATGATGGAGTTTAGCCAAGTGTCCGGACGGACCTGACGCTTCAGGTCGGCCAGCGGAAGAACTGCTGCCATTTGCTACTCGCTACACTCTACTCGATACGAATTTTTACTGCCTGTTATGGTTACCCATTTTGGTTACCAAAGCCTGAAGCGGCGTGCGGTTTCGGGAAAAATTTTGAGGCGTGGAAAGATGGTGCCGGCTTGATCATTCCGACACATGCCGTATCTTTGGAGAACAATGATGGAGTGCAATCATGCCCACCACAAAGGCATCCGCAAAGCGAGGCGAGCAGCCGACAAGAAGAGTGCTTCTTGCTCGAGAGCTCAGCGATGCGGAAATGGCAGCGATCCGCGCCGCGCAGGTCAAGGCGGACGTGCCCTATAATCTCGACGACCTCGACGACGAAGGCAATCTTGTCTCCCGGAAACCCTCGGATCGGGCGCGTTGAAAATCCCTCTTTCGGCGCCAGTCGGTAGCATTGTCGCCTACGAATATCTCTGGCATTCCCAATCCGGAACAAGGGACGACGGTGAGAAAACGCGCCCTGCGATTATCGTCTTGTCCGCCGTCCGCGATGGAAGCAAAGAGATCGTCTATTGCCTCGGCATCTCGCATAGCGAACCGAAATCTCACCAACGCGCATTACCTCTGCCAACAAAGCTGCTGAGGTATCTCGGCCTCTCGGAGGAGCCGTCCTGGGCTTATACCGACCAGTTGAATGTCTTCATCTGGCCGGGTCCCGATTTACGTCCCGCTTCATGGCTGTCGAGCCGACCGCACACCGACGACAGCTGTTTGATTGGCCATTTGCCGAGCGACTGGTTCGAGTTGCTCAAGATGCATCTTGGAGAAAGCCGGCAGCTCGGCAAGCTCGCCGCCATCAAACGCAGCGAATAAACATCTAAGCCGCATGCACCTCGCGGCTGTCATTCGGCGCCTCGTCCCTCTCGAACATGCCGTAGTCTCTGACGACGTGGCCGATGCGCAGGCGGTAGTCGGCAAAGATGCCGCCGCGGCCGGCTTTCTGGGCGGCGCGATGGCTTTCGAGGTTGCGCCACGCCTTGACCGCCTCCTCGTCCCGCCAGAACGACAGGGAGAGGATTTTTCCGCGCAGGGTGAGGCTTTCGAAACGCTCGATCGAGATGAAGCCGTCGATGGTTTCCAGTTCGGACCTGAGTTCGCCGGCAAGGTCGAGATATTTGTGGCGCTCGCCCATATAGGGGATGACTTCGAAGATAACGGCGATCATGGCTTTACCAAAGCTCCATGCGGCATGGAGACGTTCTTGAGGAAGATCCGGTCCTCCTTAAGGATGAAACGCTCGCGCTTCGAGAACGCATAGTTTTCCTGCCCCAGCGGATCGGCCATCAGCCGGGCGCGATAGGTCTCGTAAGCGGCGAGGCTGTCGATATTGTAGACGCCGTAGGCCGTCGTCGCCGAACCCTCGTGGGGGCCGAAATAACCGATCAGATCGGCGCCGCAGCGCGGGATCGCCTGGCCCCAGTTGCGGGCATACTCAGTGAACTCATCTTTTTTGAACGGGTCGATTTCGTAGCGGATGAAACAGGTGATCATGACTTCGTCTCCTTGTGTTGTGGAGATGTTTTGCCATATTGCCAGACGAAGATGCTTCGGTTACGGTCGAAGTATGAAAGAAGGTCCAGACATTGCCCGCATCGGGATGCTGTTCGGCGATCCCGCCCGCGCCAACATGCTGACTGCCTTGATGGGCGGCCAGGCGCTGACGGCGACCGAGCTTGCGCAAGCCGCCGGCGTGACGGTGCAGACGGCGAGTTCGCATCTCTCCAAGCTCGAGGAAGGCGGCATTCTCGCCCAGCGCAAGCAGGGCCGGCATCGTTATTTCACGCTTGCAGATGCCGCCGCCGGCACGTTGCTCGAAAACATCATGGGGTTTGCGGCAAGCCGAGGCCACCTGCGCCACCGGCCGGGGCCGAAGGATCCGGAACTGCGCAAGGCGCGCGTCTGTTACGATCATCTTGCCGGAGATTACGGGGTGAGGATGCTCGACAGTTTCGTCGCCCGCGGCGCGATCGAGAGCGATGGCGACAACTTGACGATGACCGAGGACGGCCGCGCGGAACTCGGCACGCTCGGCATCGATGTGGCATCGCTCACATCCAATCGCCGGCCGCTCTGCAAATCCTGCCTCGACTGGAGCGAGCGGCGCTCGCATCTGGCCGGCACGCTCGGCAAGGCGCTGCTTGCCCATTTCCTCGAAAACGGATGGGCACGGCGCAGTGACGAGAGCCGCGCGGTGCTGTTCACGCCGGATGGGGAACGGAAGTTTCTTTCGCTGTTTCCGGCGGGCTGAACGTCATGACCAGCGCGCCTGCATAATCTTCTGCCGCGATGCGATCGCAAAGGCTGCTCCATTCACAGCCCGTGCAAGCGCGGCGGGTCACGCCGGCAGAGAAGGCGCGGCGCAGTTTCTCGAACAGCGCCTGATCGGGTGTGATCACCGAACCGGTCTCAAGCTCCCGCCCAAGCAGGCGGGCAATATCCGCCAGCGCCGCGGCATCGCGGCCGGCAACCGAAGCAGCGAAACAATGCGCATCTTCGTCCGAGAGAAGCGGGGCGCAGATATCATCGGGACCGGAGACGATCTCGACCGGCTCGCCAGCAGAAAGCCGGCCGGCGAGACGACGATAATTGGCGACGAAGGCCGGGCTGTAGCCCTCGCCGACAAAGGTCAGCATGCAGAGAAGATGATGCGGCCGCAGCCTCACCGTCACTCTGCCGCGGCGCGATTGCGGGAGGCGACGGCGGCAAGGGCGGCTGCCGCCAGGCCCGATTTCAGCGCAGCGCCGACGATGAACGGACTAACACCGGCCCAGAACGCCTTTTCAGCGCCGATCAGTGCCGCGAGCCAGGCCCAGCCGAGCGCAAGGCATAGCAGGTTTGCGATCAGATGCGCCGAGAAGCTGGCGAGGATGCGGCGCCCGCTCCAGCCACGTTCGGCAAGCCAGCCGGCAACGGCCGCAATCACCGGAAAGGAAAAGAGATAACCGGCGGTCGGCCCTGCGAACACGGCAATACTGCCCGCCCCACCCGCGAGCACCGGCGCTCCAAGTGCTGCTTCTCCAAGCCAAGCAAGCACCGTCAAGGCGCCGAGCCGCCAGCCGTAAAGCGTGCCGATCATGGTCACGGCAAAGGTCTGCATGGTGATCGGCACCGGAACCATCGGCACGGCGATCCGGGACGCGATCGCCAGCACCAGCGTGCCCGCAAGCACGAACAGGATTTTGGCGGGCAAGGACCGCTCGACAAGCCGAAAGGGATCGAAAACAAGCGTCTGGGGGGAATTAATCAGGGACATCGGGCTCTCCTTCTCAAATTATAGATAATTTTGATTCCCATCTATTTTATGAGGCGAATTTTTGACAGAGGCAAGGGGCACGGTGCCGAGTACACAGCGGGCGCAGAGGAAACGATGGCACATCTCGGCCAAAACATACCTATAGAGCCGGTTTCCGCGGAAATAAATTATCTATAATTTTTGGAAATGATCAGCCGACGATGGCGAAAGTCTCGCGCGCGGCACCAGTCTTGGCCGGTTGTGGGCCACGGCCGATCCATTGCACGTGCTTCTGCAGGATGGCGGCGGCCTCGTCGATCTTGCCCTGCCTGAGCGCGGCGAGAATGGCGCGATGGTCGTGGTCGGTGCGCTTTTCCCAGCCGGACTGCCAGGCGGAAAACAGGAACCTGGCGCTTGCGGCATGCAGGTCGTCGATCGAGGCGAGCAGGCGCTTCATGCCGCAGGGGGCGAGAATCAGCCGATGGAAGCGGCGGTTCGCCTCTTCCCAGGCATGCACGTCGGCGGCGGCATCGCCTTGCCTCGCCGCCTCCTCCGCCGCGTCCAGAATGGCGGGGGTCAGGTGGCGGGCGGCGTGGCGGAGGGCCAGCACTTCAAGCACGGCGCGCATTTCCGCCACTTCGCGGACTTCGGCGAGATCGAAGGAGGCGACCCGCACGCCGCGGCGCGGCTCGCTGATCGCCAGGCCCTGCGCTTCCAACCGGCGGAATGCCTCGCGCACCGGCACGTGGCTGGTCTCGAATTCCTCGGCGATATGATCCTGGCGAAGGCGGGCACCGGGGGCGAGCTCGCCACGCACGATGCGGTCGGCAAGCACGCGGCTGATGCGGCTGGCGATGGTGTCTTCCGGTTCCTTGCCCATCAGCGTTCCTTAGTGCGCCGTTTTCCGCTTGTCGAGAGCCGCCCGCTCCGCTTGTCCCAGCCATGCGTGACGGTTGGTTGAGGTTTGTCCTGCCATCGTATAAAAGGCCGCCTCACCCTCCATGCAAGGCCCATAAAAGGCATTCCCCCATGAGCAGCTTCGACCTCATCATCTTCGATTGCGACGGCGTGCTCGTCGATTCAGAAATCATCGCGGCGCAGGTGGAATCCAGGCTGCTGACCGAAGCGGGTTATCCGATCAGCGTCGAGGAAATGGGCGAGCGCTTCGCCGGCATGACCTGGAAGAACATTCTCCTGACAGTGGAGAAGGAAGCCGATATTCCCCTGTCGGCCTCGCTGCTCGACAAGTCCGAGACGCTGCTCGATGCGCGGCTTGCCCGCGACGTGAAGATCATCGACGGCGTAAAGTTCGCGCTGGCAAGGCTGACGACGCAACGCTGCATCTGCTCCAATTCAAGCACCCACCGCCTCGATGTGATGCTCGAAAAGGTCGGTCTGAAACCTTATTTCGCGCCGCATATCTATTCGGCCAAGGATCTCGGGCCGGATCGGGTGAAGCCGAAGCCGGATATCTTCCTGCATGCGGCCGAGCAGTTCAAAGTCTCGCCGGAGAAGTGCCTGGTGATCGAGGATTCCACCCATGGCGTCCATGGCGCCAAGGCGGCCGGCATGCGCGTCATCGGCTTTACCGGCGCATCGCATACCTATCCGAGCCATGCCGACCGGCTGACCGATGCGGGTGCCGAAACGGTGATCTCGCGAATGATGGATCTGCCGGCGGTCATCGCCGCCCTCGGCGAATGGGCCGGGGCGCTCTGAGCGCCCCGATCGGGTCTTTCCAGATTGGTTCCGGCCTCGATTATTTCCGGCGGACCGGCTTCTTGGCCGGGCCGGTGTCGAAGCCGAGGCGGACGCGGGTGAAGCGCGAGGCGCCGCCTTGCGCGTTCGGGATCTGTACATCTGCCTTGTTGAAGATGAACTGGGTGCCGCCGGCCGGCATGTCGACCGGGAAAACTACCTTCTGCGAATAGATGACGCTGTCACCGTCCACGACTTCGACAAGGATCGGCAGGGTAATCTTGCCGGGTACGCCGACCGGGCCCTGCACGAGGCGCCCTTGCGCCACGACGTTGATGGTCAGCGTCGTCTCATTGGCGGTGCACTGGCGCGTCGCGTCGGCAAGCGACGCCTGGTAGAGCAGTTGTTCCGGCTTGTTTTCGCCGCCGCGCGCATAGGCGCGGTGAATGGCGGTCTGTTCCAGCATCACGACCGGTGGGCAGAACGCCTGCACGACGGGAGTTGCTGCCTCAGCGGCGGGGGCGGCGGTAGCGGTCGGGGTCAGCCCCTCTGTCGGCGCCGAGGAATTGCAGCTTGCGAGAACCGCTACGAGCGATACCGCCAGAAGACCACGCGAAATCTTTGCAAACACCGTACTCAACCCTCTTCCATCCCACTATCCGGGCAACATCGAAGCGAACCGGAGCTTCACTTTCCGGTCTTTCACCGCCCATTTTCCTGGTCTATATCAGCGGCGCGAATAAAAATCGATTGGGGATTGAAGGTCGTGGACTACATTTCTACCCGGGGCGAAGCTGCCCCTCTCGGATTCCGCGATGCGCTGATGGCGGGACTTGCCCGCGATGGCGGCCTTTACGTGCCACGCCAATGGCCTTCGCTCTCCAAAAAGGAGATCCGCGCCCTGCGCGGCAAGACCTATCAGGAGGTCGCCTTCGAGATCCTCAAGCACTTCGTCGGCGACGAAATCCCCGCCGAAAAGCTGAAAGGCATGATCGACGAGGCTTATGCCACGTTCCGGCATCCGGCCGTCGTGCCGCTGGTGCAGACGGGACCGAACGATTTCGTGCTCGAACTCTTTCACGGCACGACGCTCGCCTTCAAGGACGTGGCGATGCAGCTGCTCGCCCGGCTGATGGATTATGTGCTCGCCGAGCGCGGCGAGCGGGCGACGATCGTCGGCGCGACGTCGGGCGATACCGGCGGCGCGGCGATCGACGCATTCGCGGGCCGCGAGCGCACCGACATCTTCATCCTTTTCCCGCATGGCAAAGTCTCGCCCGTGCAGCAGCGGCAGATGACGACCTCCAGTGCCGCCAACGTGCATGCACTGGCGCTGAAGGGCAATTTCGACGACTGCCAGAACATCGTCAAGGAGATGTTCAACGACGTCGCCTTCCGCGACAGGGTGAGGCTGTCGGGCGTCAACTCGATCAACTGGGCGCGGATCATGGCGCAGGTGGTCTATTATTTCACCGCCGCAGTTTCGCTCGGCGGGCCGGACCGGAAAATCTCCTTCACCGTTCCGACCGGTAATTTCGGCGATATCTTCGCCGGTTATGTGGCCAAGAAGATGGGCCTGCCGATCGACCGGCTGGTGATCGCTACCAATGACAACGACATTCTTGCCCGGACGCTGAAGACTGGGCGCTACGAGATGCGCGACGTCAAGGCAACCACCTCGCCTTCGATGGACATCCAGATCTCGTCCAATTTCGAGCGGCTGCTGTTCGAGGCCTATGGCCGCGACGCCGCTTCGGTGCGTGCTGCGATGGCCGGGCTGAAGCAATCCGGCAGCTTCGAGATCAAGCCGGAGGCGCTAAAAGCCGTCCGCCGCGAGTTCCGTGCCGGGCGGGCGACGGAGCGGCAGGTTGCCGCGACCATCCGCGAGACGCTTGCCGAGACCGGTTACCTGCTCGACCCGCATACGGCGACCGGCGTTTTCGTCGCGAAAAAGAACGCAAAGCCGGCGAGCCCGATGGTGACGCTTGCGACCGCCCACCCGGCCAAATTTCCGGCCTCGGTAAAATCCGCTTGCGGAATTGATCCGGCGCTTCCATCATGGCTTGCTGATCTTATGCAAAGGGAGGAGCGCTTCGATATCTTGGAGCCTGAGCTTAAGTCCGTCGAAACTTTCATCGGCGAGCATGCCCGCGCTAAGTAAGTAAGGTATCGGCGGCGCCGGAAAGACGTAAACATGAATGTAGAAATCACCCGGCTCGCCTCCGGGTTGACGGTCGTCACCGAAACCATGCCGCATCTGGAGAGCGTCGCGCTGGGTGTCTGGATCAAGTCCGGATCGCGTAACGAGACCGAGGACGAACACGGGATCGCCCATCTCCTCGAGCACATGGCCTTCAAGGGCACCGCCCGCCGCAGCGCCCGCGACATCGCAGAGGAAATCGAGAATGTCGGCGGCGAGCTCAACGCCGCGACATCCACCGAAACCACCTCCTATTACGCCCGCGTGCTCAGGGACCATGTCCCGCTGGCGGTCGATATCCTTGCCGACATCCTGACGGAATCAGCCTTCGACGAGGAAGAACTGCGTCGCGAAAAGCACGTCATCCTGCAGGAGATCGGCGCGGCCAACGACACGCCCGACGACGTTGTGTTCGACAAGTTTTCCGAGGTCGCCTATCGGGGCCAGACGATCGGCCGGCCGATCCTCGGCACGCCGGATACGGTCAAGGGGTTCACCCCGGGGCAGATCCGCAACTATCTTTCGCGCAATTACACGACGGACCGGATGTTCGTGGTCGCCGCCGGCGCCGTCGATCATGCGACGTTCACCAAGCAGGTGGAAGAGCGCTTCGCCAGCCTGCCGATGACCCCGAGTTCGCCGCCCGTGCTCGAAACCGCCCGCTATATCGGCGGCGACGTGCGCGAAACACGCGACCTGATGGACGCGCAGGTTCTGCTCGGTTTCGAGGGCAAGGCCTATCATATGCGCGACTTCTACTGTTCGCAGATTCTGGCGAACATCCTCGGTGGCGGCATGTCCTCGCGCCTGTTCCAGGAAGTGCGCGAGCACCGCGGCCTCTGCTATTCGGTCTATGCCTTCCACTGGGGTTTTTCCGATACCGGCATCTTCGGCATCCACGCGGCAACCGGCGGCAACGAGCTGCCGACGCTGGTGCCAGTCATCATCGACGAGCTGCGAAAGTCTTCGGAAACCATTCATCAGCAGGAAATCGACCGCGCCCGCGCCCAAATCCGCGCCCAGCTTCTGATGGGCCAGGAAAGCCCTGCGGCACGCGCCGGCCAGATCGCGCGCCAGATGATGCTCTACGGACGCCCGATCCCGAACCCGGAAATGATGGAACGGCTGGAAGGGATCACGACGGAGCGGCTCACCGATCTTGCCGGGCGGCTGTTTTTCGATACAGTTCCGACATTATCGGCGGTCGGCCCAATCGAACAGCTTGCACCGTTGAGCGACATCACCACGGCACTTGCCACGCCGGGGATCCAGACCAAGAAGGCTGCCGGTTAAACCGGCCGCCCTGCCCGGAGCAGCACTAGCATGACCAAGTCGGTGTTTCGGTTCCTGTCGCGACAGCCGGACACACCAGAGCTTTATGGCGAAAACCACCTGCTCCGGCTCCCCCGTTATTCCGACTACAAGCAGTGGCAGCGGCTGCGCTCGGAAAGCCGTCCCTTTTTACAGCCCTGGGAGCCGGTCTGGCGGCCGGATGAACTGACCGAAGGATCGTTCCGCCTGCGGGTCGTCAGAAGCGGCCAGGAATATGCCTCGGGCCTTGCCGTGCCGCTGCTTCTCTTCCGCCGCGACGACCAGGTGCTGCTCGGCGGCCTGACCATCGGCTATATCCGCCGCGGTGCGGCGCAGAGCTGCATGGTCGGCTACTGGATGGGCGAGAAACATTCCGGCCAAGGCCATATGTTGGCCGCATTGAAGGTGGCTATCCCGTATATCTACGGCGGACTTCAGTTGCACCGGATCGAGGCAGCCTGTATTCCGGAGAACTGGAAGAGTGTACGGCTTCTCGAAAAGGCCGGTTTCGAGCAGGAAGGTCTTTTGCGCAAGTATCTCAAAATCAATGGCGAATGGCGCGACCACCTGATGTTTTCCCGGCTGCCGGAAGACGGTGAGTTCGGGAAGATGCTGAAGCCATGAGCGCCTCGTTCTTGCGTCTTGCGCCGTTGACCCGATTTATGCCGGCGATCATCGCCCTCCTTGCTGCCGCCATGTTTTTGACGGCGGCGCCGGCTGCGCGCGCCGCCGAACCGGTCAAGATTTCGCGAGACGACACGGCGCTCGACCTCACGAGAACCACGGATATCTACGTCAACCAGGGCGAAGCCTTCCAGGTATCGACGGCCGCCGGCTCGGACGGCATCCGCCGCCGTATCGAGGTGCGTGCCAGCTCCCCCGGCCACCAGGGCGACTGGGCTGTTTTCGCACTTTCCAACGTCTCCGAAGAACAGCTCGAACGGGTGATCGTCGCGCCGCATTTCCGGCTCGCCAATTCGAAAATGTTCTGGCCGGATCTCGGCTCGCAGCGCATCATCTCGATCACGCCTTCGGAAGGTTTTGCGCTCGACCGGATACCGAGCCCGGACGCCGACGTCTTCCGGATCACGCTGAACCCCGGTTCGACCATCACCTTCGTCGCGGAACTGGCGACGCCCTCGCTGCCGCAGATCTATCTCTGGCAGCCGGACGCCTATAAGGACACGGTCAACTCGTTCACCCTCTATCGCGGCATCGTGCTCGGCATTGCCGGCCTTCTGGCGGTGTTCCTGACCATTCTTTTCGTCGTCAAGGGCACCTCGATGTTGCCGGCGGCGGCGGCACTTGCCTGGGCGGTGCTTGCCTATATCTGCGTCGACTTCGGTTTTCTCGACAAGTTGATCACCGTCACGTCGGGCGACCAGCGCATATGGCGCGCGGCGGCGGAAGTGGCGCTCGCCTCCTCGCTTGTGATCTTTCTGTTCACCTATCTCAACCTCAACCGCTGGCATGTGCATCTCGGCTACGCGACGCTTGCCTGGGTGGTCGGCCTGGTGCTGCTCGGTGGCGTCGCGATCTACGATCCGTCAGTCGCGTCGGGCATTGCCCGCCTTTCGTTCGCGCTGACCGGCACGGTCGGCATCCTTTTGATCATCTATCTCGGCTTCAGCCGTTACGACCGGGCGATCCTGCTGGTGCCGACCTGGGCGCTGATCCTCGTCTGGCTGTTCGGCGGCTGGCTGACGGTGACCGGCAGGCTCGACAACGACATCATCCAGCCGGCGCTCGGCGGCGGCCTGGTCCTCATCGTTCTCCTGATCGGCTTCACCGTCATGCAGCATGCCTTTGCCGGTGGCGCCTATCAGCAGGGCCTGTTCTCCGACCTCGAACGGCAATCGCTGGCGCTGACCGGCAGCGGCGATACCGTCTGGGACTGGGACGTGGCCCGCGACCGCGTCGTTACCACGCCCGACATCTCGACCCGCCTCGGGCTCGATTCCGGCGCCATGCACGGGCCGGTGCGCAATTGGGTGCCGCGGCTGCATCCCGACGACCGCGATCGTTTTCGCGCGACGCTGGACGTGCTTCTGGAACACCGCCGCGGCCGGCTGAACCATGAATTCCGCATCCGCGCCGAGGACGGGCATTTCCACTGGCTGCAGATCCGCGCCCGGCCGGTGCTCGGCTCCAACGGCGAAATCATCCGCTGCGTCGGTACGATCATCGACGTCACCGAGCAGAAGAACTCCGTCGAGCGCCTGCTGCAGGATGCGATGCACGACAACCTGACCGGCCTGCCGAACCGCCAGGTCTTCCTCGACCGGCTGCAATCGGTGCTGACGCTGGCGCCCGGCGGCGATACCGTGCGTCCGACTGTGATGGCGATCGACATCGACCGTTACAAGCAGGTCAACGACTCACTCGGGATTGCGGCCGGCGACAATATCCTGATCGCGCTGACCCGGCGCCTGCGCCGCCTGCTGAAGCCGCAGGATACGCTGGCGCGGCTTGCCGGCGACCAGTTCGGACTGATCCTGGTTTCGGAGCGCGATCCCGCCAAGGTGGCGGATTTTGCCGATGCGGTCTCCAAGGCGATCATGGTGCCGATCAACTTCGCCAACCGCGAGATCATCCTCACCGCCTCGATCGGCCTCTCCTCCTGGGTCGACCAGCAGGAAAGTGCTTCGGGCATGCTGGCCGACGCGGAACTTGCCATGTACCGGGCGAAACGCGCCGGCGGCAACCGCGTCGAGCCCTTCCGCCCGGCATTCCGTGCCGCCGGCGCCGACAAGTTGCAGATCGAAACCGACCTTCGCCGGGCCATCGAACGCAAGGAGCTGTTTCTGGCCTATCAGCCGATCATCCGCCTGAAGGACGGCGAGATTGCCGGGTTCGAGGCACTGATGCGCTGGGATCATCCCAAGCGCGGCAGCATTCCGCCGTCGGAATTCATTCCGATTGCCGAAATGTCGGACCTGATCGGCCCACTCGGCCTGTTCGCCATCGACCGTGCCGCCTCGGACCTGATGGTCTGGCAGCAGCAGACAGGCGACCTGCCGGTGTTCGTATCGGTCAACCTGTCGAGCGCGCAGCTGCTCAACGCAGACCTTTATAACGACGTGCGGGCGCTGCTGCAGAAGACCCAGGTCAACCCGGGCCAGCTGAAGCTCGAGCTTACCGAATCACTGATGATGGAGAACCCGGAACAGGCGCGGCTGGTGCTCGGCAAGCTCAAGGAGACGGGCCTCAGCCTGGCGCTCGACGATTTCGGCACCGGCTATTCGTCGCTTGCCTACCTCACGCAGTTCCCCTTCGACACGATCAAGCTCGACAAGGCGCTGGTCCGCAACGCAACGGAAAAGCGGGCCGTGCTGCTGCGCTCCGTGATCGCCATGGCCCGCGCGCTGGAGATGACGGTGGTGGCGGAAGGTGTCGAGACCGACGAGGATGCGGCGGAACTCGCCAAGATGGGCTGCCATTTCGGCCAGAGCTATCTGTTCGGCCCGCCTGCCCCGGCAGACGCCGTGCTCCGGCTTCTGAAAGAGCGCTTTCCGCTGACCAAGCGGGCCTGAAGCGCACTGCGCCTGGATCCGCCGCCCTTCGCGGACCGGTAACTGCATCACAGGATGCATAGCCCCCGGGGCATGAGAAATCCACACACGGCTACTCGGGTCCAGCGAAACCGCTTCGAGGCCTCCTGTTCCCGCTTGACTCATTCATACCTCCTTGGCTATACGTTAATCCATAGCCAACGAGGTATGAATTTAGTGTCGGACGCTCACGATGTGCTCTTCAGAACGCTCGCCGACCCCACGCGCCGTGCGATCTTCGAACGGCTGTGCCGCGAAGGCGAGAAGACGGTCGGGGTGCTCACGGCGCAGGCCGGGGTTTCGCAGCCCGTCGTCTCGAAACATCTCGGATTGCTGAAGCGCGCCGGGCTGGTGCGCGATCGTCATGAAGGCCGCCAGACGCATTATAGCGCGCAGCTCGGCGCACTCGCCCCGCTGGTAGACTGGACAAGCGAGATGGCCGGGTTCTGGCAAAACCGCTTCGACAAGCTCGAAGACCTGCTCAAAAGGATGGACCAATGAACGAGACCTCGACCGAAACCCGCACCGTCGTTGTCGAACGCGATATTCCTCACCCGGCGGAAAAGGTCTGGCGCGCACTGACGCAGCAGCACCTGATCGAGGAATGGCTGATGAAGAACGATTTCCAGCCGGCCGTCGGGCACCGCTTCAAGCTTCGCGGCGAATGGGGCGGCGTGCTGGACTGCGAGGTGCTGGCCGTGGAACTTCATAAAAAGCTTTCCTACACCTGGGACCATGCGCATGACGATGCTGCCTATAATCTCAAAAGCGTGGTGACCCTGACGCTCACCCCGACCCGCACCGGAACCCATCTGCGCATGGAGCAGTCCGGCTTCAGGCCCGAGCAGAAGCTCGCCTATAACGGTGCCCGCCACGGATGGCAGGGATTCCTCGGAGCGCTGGAGACGGTTTTGGCGGGGATCGACTGAGGTCTGGCGACAGGCACGGCTGGATTTTTTTACAGGGCGGCAGGGCCGCTCGTTTCAGAGGAGGTATTACCGTTGAACTGGAACTCGTTGACCCGGCAGGTCCACCGCTGGCTGTCGATCGTCTTCACGATCACCGTCGTCGCCAATTTCGTCGCCATGGGCTTCGGGGAACCGCCCTTGTGGGTGGTCTATTCTCCCCTGCTCCCGCTCTTCCTGCTATTGTTCAGCGGCCTATATCTGTTTGCGCTGCCTTACGCCCGCCGTGGCGGGCAAGGTATTCGTGGATAGGAGTGAAGCGAATGGCCGGCAAAGCGTCCAAAACGTCCGTGAATATTGCCAGGGCATCCGCCGGTGATGTCGGTGCGGGGCCGGTGCTGCTCTCGGGCGGCAATCCGCAGATCGCCAAGGGTTATGGCGACGCCCCGGTGCAGGCCTATATCGCGGCCATGCCGGGCTGGAAAAGCGATGTCGGGCGCCGCCTCGACGCGCTTGTCACCAGCACCGTCCCCAACGTCTGCAAGGCGGTCAAATGGAACTCGCCGCTCTACGGCATAGAGGGCGACGGCTGGTTCCTCGGCGTCCATTGCTTTGCCAAATACATCAAGCTGGCCTTCTTCCGCGGCGCTTCGCTCAGTCCAATCCCTCCCGGCACCTCCAAGACGCCGCAGACACGCTACGTCCATATCCATGAGGGAGACGAACTCGACGAAGCGCAGCTTGCCGATTGGGTGAAGCAGGCCAGCCAGTTGCCCGGCGAACGAATGTAGCAACGGGCGAAACGCAACAGCATGAAGGAAGCGACGGCAACCATGGAAACGATGAAAAGCAATTCGACGGACAAGCAAGCCTCTCCGGCACAGCTGATCGACGCGCGGATCAGCGAGCTTGGCGATTGGCGGGGCGAGACGCTCGCTCGTGTCCGGTCTCTGATCAAGCAGGCAGAACCCGACGTGGTCGAGGAGTGGAAGTGGCGAGGGGTTCCGGTCTGGGAACTCGGCGGGATCATCTGCACTGGCGAGACCTACAAGAATGCAGTGAAACTGACCTTTGCCAAAGGGGCTTCGCTGGAGGATCCGTCGGGCCTCTTCAACTCCAGCCTCGATGGCAATACCCGGCGCGCCATCGATTTCCACGAGGGCGACAAGATCGATGAAGAGGCGCTGAAGGCACTTATTCGCGCCGCCGTGGCACTGAATTCCGCCCGGTCCCAAAAGAAGCCGAAGAACGCCTGATCAGGGGTTTAACTGTTAGACCGGCCCCGATCATTTCCCACGCCGCAGCGGCGCAGCCTTCTATCGGGACGACACCCTCGGGATCTATCGAGGGACAAAAACTAGATATAATAACGGGTAATAAATAAGATACGTCGTCGTTTGTCAGGAATGAGAGGCGAAAAGCGTTGTTTCAATACGGTGCAGCCTCCCCCAAAATATGAAAATGCATATTTCGAGTTGACGAAATCGTGATCTTGCCCCCTAATTCCCAGGGGTCTCTGAATGCGCCCCACAAACTACACCCCGCCTTTCGATCCACCGAAAGGCGGGTTTTCTTTTTCCGGCGGAGTTCCTTATCCCCTCCGGGAACGGATCAGCCGGTGAATATATTCCAATTTCACCATGACGGCCTGCGACAGCACGAACGGGTAGAGATCCGGCTGGCCCATCGAGCGGTGGATGCTGTTGAGCGCCATGCTGAACGGCACCCAGGCGGAGACAAGCTGCTCCGCATCACGCGCCGCATAGGGGTTGAAGGCCACTTCCGCCGCCATTTCCGCATGGCCGCGAGGCTCGATCACCATGCCGTAGGCACGGGCGGTCTCCAGCGTGTCTACGATATGCAGATAGTGGGCGAAGCACTCGGCGAAATCCTCCCAGGGGTGGGTGCTGGCATAGGTGCTGATGTAGAAATCCTGCCAGCCGGGCGGCGGGCCCTGTTCATAATTTCTCTGCAGCGCCGCGCCATAATCGACGGTCTCGTCACCGAAGATGGCGCGGAATTCCTCCAGCCTGCCGCCGTCGCGCACCAGCTTGTCCCAGACATAATGGCCGGTCTCATGGCGAAAATGTCCGAGCATGGTGCGATAGGGCTCGTTCATCGAGACGCGCACCTGCTCGCGGGTCGCATCGTCGGCCTCGGCGGCGCGGATCGCGATCAGGCCATCCTCGTGGCCGGTCATGGCCGGCACGACAGTGCCGTCCGGCTGCACCGCGTCGATCAGGAAATCGAAGACGAGGCCGCCCTGGGGATCCTCGTCGCGATTGGTGTGCGGCAGGTTCCAGCGCAGAAGCGAATAGAAGAGATGCCGTTGCGCCTGGCTGATACGCCGCCATTGGCTGAGGCCGACCTCGGTCGAGGCATCCGGAACCAGTCGGTTATGCCGGCATGCGGGGCAAAACGGATGCGGATCGTCGGCGCTGATCGTCCAGTTGCAGATGTCCATCGCCGCGTTGGCGCAGTGTCGAACCTTGTAGTCCGGCCGGGCGACAAGATGCCATGTTTCCTCCCCCTCATCCTGCACCAGCGCATGCATCGCCAGATGCTCCGGGACGAAAGCCAACCTGTGGCCGCAGTTGACGCAGGAGCGATTGTCGAAATGGATGGTCTGGCCGCAATGATCGCAGTCGTAGAGGCGCATGGAATGTCCGTCGGTTTCAAAGGAGCGGATACAGAAAACCTGCTCCGGCCGGAGCCGGAACAGGTTCGCATTCTAAGCTTGTAGCGTAACCGTTACATGCGGTCGACAACGCCCTTTGCGGCATCCTTGACCTTGCCCTTGGCCTGCTGCGCACGGCCCTTGGCTTCCTGGCCGGCACCCTTCGCCTTGAGCTTCGGATTGTCGGTCATGTCGCCGGCCGCCTGCTTGGCCTTGCCTGCCATTTCATTGGCCTTGCCGGCCATCTTGTCACTGGTGCTGCCCATCATGCTTCTCCTTCACGAGGACGTCCATCGTCCTGCGGGGAAAACAACTCCGGGCCGGGGGCTTCGTTCCGCAAATCTTTTCAAATTGAACGATCAGGCGTGGCCGGCTTCGCTGGAGAGCATTTCCGGGCTGACACCGAGCAGCGCCAGGGCACGTTCGTATTTGCCTTCCAGCGCCCGGTCGAAGATCAGTTCGTCGCTGGCGGGGCAATTCAGCCAGCCGTTATTGGCAATTTCGAGCTCCAGTTGGCCGGCGCCCCAGCCGGCATAACCGAGCAGCATCGTGGCGCGCGCCGGTCCCCGCCCGTCGCAGATGGCGCGGATGATATCGAGCGTGGCGGTCAGCGAGATGTCGTCACTGACGGGAATGGAGGATTCGCTGACAAAGTCGTCCGAATGCAGCACGAAGCCGCGGCCGCTCTCGACCGGACCACCCGAGAGGATCGGGAAATCGCGGGTCTGCACCGGCAGCATGATCGCATCGGCCTGATCCATGATCTTCAGGTGGAGGAGAACGTCCGTGAACGAAATCTGCTGGGCGCGATTGATGATGAAACCCATCGCGCCGGCCGGCGAATGGGCACATATATAAACCACGGCACGGGTGAAATTGCCGTCCTGCATGCTTGGCATGGCAATCAGGAACTGTCCGTCCAGGAAGCCCCGTTCGCTCTTGTCCCCGAGGGTCGAGAAAGACATGATGCCTCCAGCCTGCCTTCCGGCCCGGCCAACGGACAGGAAAGCGTCGATTGCAATTCCATCAAGATGGGGCAGTCCGACCGATCAATCAACTGAAAATGATCGACTTGCGTGGCGTCGTGACTGGTTCAAACAAGGCCAATCGGTTAAACGCTTGGTCGATGAAGAGAATTTCGCCGAGCAGCATGCCGTCCCGCGCGCCGACCTTGGTCGCCGCCTGCATCACCGTGGCCGCTGTCCTGGGCATTGCCTCGATGAGCCGCGCCGAGACCACGCCGTGGGCGAGCAACGAGGGCGGCCGCATGCGGATCGTGGCGATGCCGCCGGAGCCCGACGGCACGGTGCGCGGCGCGCTGCAGATCGAACCGAAAGCCGGCTGGATCACCTATTGGAAGGAGCCGGGCGATGCCGGCATTCCGCCGCAGATGGTGTTTTCCAAGGCAAGCGGCGTGACGCTGAGCAGCATGAGTTATCCCGTGCCGAAGCGGATCGACAATGGCAAATTGCGCGACATAGGCTACGACCATGCGGTCGCCCTGCCCTTCGAGCTGAAGATGGAAGATCCCGGCAAGCCCCTGAGCCTCGGCGCCTCCGCCTTCGTCGGTCTTTGCCGCAATATCTGTATTCCCTTCCAGGCGGAATTCTCGCTACAGCTCGGGGCCGTCAAAGGCACGCCGGTCGAAGAGGCGATGATCCTCAATGCCGCGACTTCAAAACTCCCGGAAGCCCCATCGGACGATTTCGCCGTCACCCATTATGCGATGACGCAAGGGCGCGACAATTTGAGCCTGAAGCTGAAGCTGCCGCCCGGCAGCGTGGTGCCGCCGCAGGTGATCGTCACCGGTCCGCAGGGCCATGTGCTCTTCGACGGCGTCAACGGCCGGCGCGACGGCGACGCCTACGCGCTCGACATGCCGGTCGGCAAGCTGCCGAAGAATTACGACATCAGGGGCAAACACTGGGGCATTCTCGTGATCGCCGGAAACCGGGCCATGGAAACCTCGCTCGCCTTCGAGTGACGTCACCTCCTGTTGATCGGACCTGCCGCTGGAGACCCTGTTGCGTGCGGCCCTCTCCCTTGTCTTGTGCCAAGTCCGCTCTATAGTGCGCCGCGAATGGCGGGCCTGAAACAGGCGCTCGCCCAACCGAGGAGAGCCCCATGACGATTGCCATCGGCGACAAACTTCCCCCAGCCAAGTTCAAGGAAAAGACCGCGGACGGCCCGGTGGAGATCACCACCGAACAGCTTTTCGACGGCAAGAAGGTCGTGCTTTTCGCCGTGCCCGGCGCCTTCACGCCCACCTGTACGCTGAACCACCTGCCAGGATATCTGGAAAACCGCGACACGATCCTTTCCAAGGGCGTGGACGATATCGCCGTTCTCTCGGTCAACGACTGGCATGTGATGGGCGCCTGGGCGACCCAGACGGGCGGTCTCGGCAAGATCCACTTCCTGGCCGACTGGGACGGCGCCTTCACCAAGGCGCTCGGCCTCGACGCCGACCTTTCCGCCGGCGGCCTCGGCGTGCGCTCCAAGCGTTATTCGATGCTGGTCGAAAACGGCGTCGTGAAGTCGCTCAACGTCGAGGAAAGCCCCGGTCAGGCCACCGTTTCCGGCGCCGCGGCGATGCTGGAACAGCTCTAAGCACGGATTTGTATTTCGTTTGAGGAGGGCGCCCGCAGGCGCCCTTTTTGTTTTCGAGAGTGCGAGGATGGGCCATGTCCGCGGGACGCGCTTCCTCCTCCGCCATCTTTCTGCCATATTTGTTATAACATAACTGTAATGTTATTACATAAATGGCAGCTGCAATGGCACGATTTTCTCCCTCCTTCAGCCTTATCGGTAGTTCTAGTCTCGGCCGCCTCGTTTATGTCGCGCTGCTCCTCGGCCTGCTCTGGCTGGCGATCGAGTGGGCGGTGATGCTGCCGTGAGTGCTGTCCTCACCCTCGACAACCTGACGGTCACCTACGACCGTCATCCCGCCGTTCATCACATATCGGGTTTCTTCCGGGTCGGCAGCCTGACTGCGATTGCCGGGCCGAACGGCGCCGGCAAATCGACGCTGATGAAAGCGATCATGGGCGAGTTGAGGCCGGCGGAAGGGCGGCTGCGGCATCAGCTTGCGCGCAGCGATTTCGGCTATCTGCCGCAAGCGGCGGATATCAACCGGCGTTTCCCGATCTCCGTCCTCGATACGGTGTTGCTCGGCGCCTGGCGGCATACGGGGGCGTTCAAGGCGAACGGACCGAAGGAATACACCCAAGCGGCGGAGGCACTCGCGGCCGTCGGCCTTAGCGGTTTTGACCGCCGGCCGATCGGCTCGCTCTCGGCCGGGCAGTTCCAGCGGGTGTTGTTTGCGCGCCTCCTGCTTCAGGATGCCAAAGTCATCCTGCTCGACGAACCTTTTACGGCGATCGACGCGCGTACCACCCAGGACCTGCTCGACATCGTCGCGCACTGGCATGGTGAAGGCCGCACGGTGATCGCCGTGCTGCATGACCTCGAACAGGTGCGGACCCATTTTCCCGAGACCCTGCTGCTGGCGCGCGAATGCATTGCCTGGGGGCCGACGGCAGAGGTGATGTCGGCCGGCAATCTTCTGAAGGCGCGGATGATGGCCGAGCGTTGGGACGACGGCGCCGGGATCTGTGAGCCGCCGGTCGGCGGCGCTTCGACCAACGGGGTTGTCGCATGAGCATTTACGATCTGCTGATCGCACCGTTTGCCGATTACGGCTTCATGCGCCGGGCGCTGGTCGCCTGCCTCTGCCTGGCGCTCGGCTCCGGACCGATCGGCGTTTTCCTGATGCTGCGGCGCATGAGCCTGATGGGCGATGCAATGAGCCATGCGGTGCTGCCGGGTGCGGCAATCGGCTACTTGGTCGCCGGTTCGCTGTCGCTGACCGCGATGGGGATCGGCGGACTTGTGGCGGGGCTTTCCGTGGCGCTGCTTTCCGGCGTGGTCAGCCGCGCCACGGTGCTGCAGGAAGACGCCAGCTTTGCGAGCTTTTACCTGACCTCGTTGGCCTTGGGCGTGCTGATCGTCTCGCTGCGCGGCTCCAATGTCGATCTCCTGCACGTGCTGTTCGGCACCATTCTCGCCATCGACGGCCCCGCGCTCGTCCTCATCGGCTCGATCACATCGGTGACGCTGGTCATCCTGGCGATCGGCTACCGGCCGCTGGTGGCGGAATGTTTCGATCCGGGTTTCCTGCGCACCGTCGGCGGCCGCGGGCCGGTCTATCACGCGCTGTTCCTGCTGCTCGTCGTGCTCAACATGGTGGCGAGCTTCCAGGCGCTCGGCACGCTGATGGCCGTCGGGCTGATGATGCTGCCGGCAGCGATCGCTCAGCTTTGGGCCCGCAGCCTGAGCGCGATGATGGCGCTTGCCGCCGCCGCGGCCGCTGTCTCCGGTTATGTCGGGCTGATCGCCTCCTACCATCTCGAACTTGCCTCCGGCCCGACGATCATCATGACGGCAGCGGTGATCTACGGCTTTTCCATCCTCTTCGCACCGTCCGGCCTTGCCCGGCGGCTCTTTCCCCGCCCGCATCTCGCAGGCTGACTTCAAGGAGACTTCGATGATATCCCGCAGACTGCTTCTCTCCGCCGCCGTTCCCGCCCTCATGGCCTTTTCCGCGGTGCCTGCCTTCGCGGACACGCTGAAAGTCGTCGCCTCCTTCACGGTGCTCGGCGATGTCGTCTCCCAGGTGGGTGGCAAACACGTGAAGGTGACGAACCTCGTCGGCCCGAACGGCGATCCCCATGAATTCGAGCCGTCGCCGGCGGATGCCAAAAACCTCAAGGCGGCGCAGGTGGCCTTTGTCAGCGGCGAAGGCCTGGAAGGCTGGATGGATCGGCTGATCGCCGCATCGGGCTACAAGGGCAAGCCGGTCGTGGTGTCTGAAGGAGTGAACACCCGCACCATGGACGAGGACGGCAAGACGGTGACCGATCCGCATGTCTGGAACAGCCCGGTCAACGTGAAGGTCTGGGTCGCCAATATCGAAAAGGCGCTGTCGGAGGCAGATCCAGCCGATGCCGGTGCCTTCAAGGCGAATGCCGAAGCCTATCTCCAGAAACTCGACGCGATGAACGCCTATGCGCATTCCAAGTTCGACGCGGTGCCGGCGGACCGCCGCAAGGTGCTGACCAGCCACGACGCCTTCGGTTATTTCGGCCGCGAATACAATGTCAGCTTTCTGGCGCCGCTGGGTCTCTCCACCGAAACGGAAGCCTCTGCCGCCGACGTCGCCAAACTGATCGAGCAGATCAAGGCCGAGGGGGTGAAAACCTATTTCCTCGAAAATTCCAACGATCCACGGCTGGTGAAACAGATCGCCAAGGCGACCGCTGCCCAGCCGGGCGGCGAGCTTTATGTCGAATCACTTTCGGATGCCAAGGGGCCGGCATCGACCTATGAGAAGATGTTCCGCTACAATGTCGACCAGATCGCCGCGGCGATGGCGAAGTCGAGCTGATCCTGCAAGAAGAGGCTGCGAGCAAACGCCCGCGGCCTTTCTTCACGCAGCCATATCGAAGACCAGAAGCCCGGAGAGACCGCCGTCCGCAGAACCGATGATCCGATCGCCGACAGCTATGTGGTCCGGATGGACGAGATAGGCGTCGCGGGCCTCCGGGTTCTCGAAAGTCACGATGAAACCGTCGAGAAAGCCGCCGTTCAGGCCTTCCGGGGAGACGTTCTGGCCGAATTTGACATCGACGATGCCGGGCGTGACGTTCCTGAGCGCTGCAACAGCATCATAGACCGACTGTTTTTCGGCCTGCTGGATGGCCGCCTTGAAGCGGATGAATACGCAATGCAGGATCATGAACCGGCCTCCCCGAGTTGTCTGCGGCAGAATAGTGGCTGATGCTTCGAGCGCAACAGCGGCTCAGACGATTTCCAGAAGAAGGGCACGATGGTCGGAAACTTCCGGCTCGGCGACCACATCAAAACTCTCGACCTTCACATCCGGGGTCACCAGCAGATAGTCCGCATATCGCCCATCCTTCGGATACCAGGATGTGCGGGTGTCGGTGAAGCCGCGGGTGGTGACGAGATCGGTGAGGCCGAGTTTTCCGAGAATGGCGAAGGTCTCGCTGCCGGGCAGCAGATTGAAATCACCGCACACGACAAGCGGTTCACCCGGCTGCCGGACCTTTTCGATCAGCGCGGCGAGAGCATGCGCCTGGGCCAATCGTGCCGGCGTATCGTCCTTGCCGGAAAGATCCCGCAGCCCGTGCATCTGCACGATGGTCACCGCCGAGCCTATCTCGTAGCGGTGGATGCGGACGGCATGGGCGTTGCGGGGACGCGGATGTTCGCCGAAGCCGGAAAGCGGAAAGTCGCCGTGGATGAAACCCTGCACCTGGCCGATCACCGACAGGTCCTGTCTGACAAAGGTGGCCAGCCCCCATTCGGACATCACCTGGCGATCGCCATCGTAGAGCGGGCCACGCGCGGCAGGGGCAAAAAACGCGCGGTGCCCGGGCAGGATCTCCGTCACGTCCTCCAGCAGGCTGGCACGCTGGGGCAGCTCGAAATCGCCTTCGCGAAAGGTCAGCCAACCGCCGTCATATGACGCGACATGGGTGACTTCCTGGAGGCAGAGCACGTCCGGAGCCGCATCTCTCAGATACTGCATCAGCGGCGCATGGACTCGGCCGCCCCAGGCGTTGAGGGAGATCAGGCGCAGGGTCATCGCTCAGCGCTCCGCGGAAACCATGAAGATCATCGGACGATCCATCTCCTCTGCAAGTGCGGGATTGGCGGCAATCTGATCCGGCGAGGGATGCCATTCGACGACGCGGCCGATGGCAAAACCGCCGTCGATCAGCGCATTCAGCGTCGTGCCGATGGTGCGGTGATACTTGACGACGCCCTTGGCGAGCCAGTCGGTCACCCGCCGCCCTTCGACCGAATAACCATCCACCGGCCAGAACTTTTTGCCCGCCTCATCCGTCCGCCAGCCGGGATTTTGGGAAGCCATATAGATCGGGTGTTCGATGGTGAAAACAAATTTTCCGCCCGGCACGAGGGCGGAATGAACCTCGGCCACCAGCCGACCGAAATCCTCCAGGTAATGGAAGGCGAGCGAGCTGTAGGCGAGATCGAAGGCTGCCGTGGGCAGTTCGACCCGCTCCAGATCGGCGATTTCATAAGTGATGGCAGAGTGGGCGTTTTCCGTCTGAGCCTTGGCGATCATGTTTTCCGAGAGGTCGAGGCCGAGCACGGAGGCAGCGCCCTCCTCCGCCGCAAATCGCGAGAACCAGCCGAAACCGCAGCCGAGATCGACGACGCGCAGGCCGGTCATCTCAGGCAGCAGCGTCCTGATCACCGGCCATTCAGCGGCGCCAGCAAGACCGTGCACGGAACGCCCGAGCTGGCTGTAGCCTTCGAAGAATTCCGGCGTGTCATAGACGTTCTGAGCCATCGATCCCCTCCCCGGCTTGGGCGACTACTTCTTCTTGAACGGTGCCATGCCGAGGCGGGCAAGTTCGTCGGCGCGCTCGTTTTCCGGGTGGCCGGCATGGCCCTTCACCCAGTGCAGCGTCACCTTGTGCTTGTTGCGCGCTTCCTCCAGCTGCTGCCAGAGTTCGGCATTCTTCACCGGTTTCTTGTCGGCGGTCTTCCAGCCGTTCTTCTTCCAGCCGAAGATCCATTTGGAAATGCCGTCCATCACATATTTGCTGTCGGTGTGAAGGTTGACCTCGCACGGGGTTTTCAGCGCGTTGAGGGCGGTGATCGCCGCCATCAGCTCCATGCGGTTATTGGTCGTCTCGGCCTCGCCGCCGAACATTTCCTTTTCCGTGTCGCCATAACGCAGGATGGCGCCCCAACCGCCCGGGCCGGGATTGCCGGAGCAGGCGCCGTCGGTGAAAATCTCTACCTGCTTCATGATGCGGACAGTCTTTCCTCGGTCAGCCCGTATTCGCTGGCCGATGTGATTTGGCGATGGAAGCGCAGCTTGCGCAGATATTCGAGCGGATCCTTCTTGACGACCAGCGCGCCGGCCGGCGTCATCAGCCAGTCGTAGAGCCTCGTCAGGAAGAAGCGCAGCGCCGAACCGCGGGCGAGGATCGGCAGGGCCTCGATCTCGGCTTTATCGAGCGGCCGGACGCTCTGGTAACCTTCGAGCAGCGCCTGGCCTTTGGTGAGGTTGTAGGCGCCGTCCTTTTCGAAACACCAGGCATTCAGGCAGATCGAGACGTCATAGGCGAGCAGGTCGTTGCAGGCGAAATAGAAGTCGATCAGGCCGGACAGTTCGTCGCCGAGGAAGAAGACGTTGTCCTGGAAGAGATCCGCATGGATGACCCCGGCGGCCAAATTCTTCGGCCAGTTCCGGTCCAGGTGATTAAGTTCCGAGGAGATTTCATCCTGCAGGCCGGTTTCGACCTCGTCGGCGCGCGCTGCGGACTTTTCCCAAAGCGTCTTCCAGCCCTCGACGGAAAGCGAGTTCGGGCGTATCAGCTCGAAATCCTGGCCGGAGAGGTGCATCCGGGCAAGCGCCTTTCCGACCTCGCGGCAATGTTTCGCCTCCGGCTTCCTCAGCCACATGCCTTCGAGGAAGGAGATCAGCGCCGCCGGCCGGCCGGACAGGGTGCCGTAGAGATTTCCGTCGTTGCGCGGCAAAGGCAGCGGACAGGACAGGCCGCCGGCCGCCAGATGCTGCATCAGGCCGAGGAAAAACGGCAGATCACGCTCGTCCGTCCGCTTTTCGTAAAGCGTCAGGATCAGCGGATCGCGGGTGGTGTGCAGCAGGAAATTCGAATTCTCGACGCCCTCCGCAATCCCCTTGTAGGAGGTCAGTTCGCCGACATCGTATTCAGTCAGGAACTGCTTCAGGTCGTCTTCGGTGATATCGGTATAAACGGCCAAGGTGGTCTCACGGTGCGTGGGAAAACAGAGTATTCAGTTCAAGGGCACACCCCCCTCTGTCACTTCGTGACATCTCCCCCTCAAGGGGGGAGATCATTGGGAGGATGCCGCCCCGGCTCCTTGCCGATCTCCCCCCTTGAGGGGGAGATGCCCGGCAGGGCAGAGGGGGGTGCTCCAGGCCACACTCGCTCACGCTCGCGCTCCATTCACCCAGGCCATATCGTCGACCGTCAAAGGCACGTTGCGCAGCTCGCGGTTGACGAGGAAGTTTTCGGTTTCCTCCGCGGTGATCGCCAGTTCGATCTCGGCGTCGAAACGGTCCTTGAAGGCGGCAATGATCTCGTCGACGATGACTTCGGGGGCCGATGCGCCGGCGGAGAGGCCGAGCGTGCCGATGCGGCCGATCTCGTCCCAGTTCAGTTCCGAGGCGCGCTGCACCAGGAGGGAGCGCTTAGCCCCGGCCCGGAGCGCCACTTCGACAAGCCGTTTGGAATTCGACGAGTTCGGAGCGCCGACGACGATGAAGAGGTCGCAGCCGGGAGCTGCTTCCTTCACCGCTTCCTGGCGGTTGGTGGTGGCGTAGCAGATGCTGTCGGCGGCAGGTGCGGTGAGGTTCGGGAAACGCTCCTGCAGCTTGGCAATCACGCCTGCGGTGTCGTCCACCGAGAGCGTCGTCTGGGTAACATAGCCAAGATTGTCGGGATCCTCGGGAATGTAGGCTTCCGCATCGGCGATCGTATCAATCAGCGACACCGTGCCCGGCGGCAGCTGGCCCATCGTGCCGATCACTTCCGGATGACCGGCATGGCCGATCAGCACTACGTGGCGACCGAGGCGCTGGTGGCGCATCGCCTGCTTGTGAACTTTCGAAACCAATGGGCAGGTGGCATCGAGATAAAAGAGATTGCGGGCCTCAGCATCTTCCGGCACCGACTTGGGCACGCCGTGGGCTGAGAAGACGACCGGCTGCTTGCGGTGTTCGGCCGGGATCTCGTCCAGTTCCTCGACGAAGATGGCGCCCTTGGCTTCCAACCCCTCGACCACATAACGGTTGTGGACGATCTCGTGGCGGACATAGACCGGGGCGCCATACTCCTTCAGCGCCAGCACGACGATCTGGATCGCCCGGTCGACGCCGGCGCAGAAACCGCGCGGGCCGCAGAGGCGAATCTTGAGCGGGCTTTTTTCTAGAATGGATGATGCCATCAAATCAGGACGCCAGGACTATCAACACGAGAGCGAGAATGGCCGGGCCGCCCTGGATGAGCAGGATGCGCGGCTTGACCGACCACGCGCCATATATAGCGGCAATGATGACGCACACAAGAAAGAAGAGCTTCAGTTGGAAGGCGAAGACGGGATCGGCCTGCAGCAGCGACCAGAAAAGGCCGGCCCCCAGGAAGCCGTTGTAGAGCCCCTGATTGGCGGCGAGAACCTTCGTTGTCGCGGCCTGTTCCGGCGACATGCGAAACACTTTCCGGCCGGTCGGGCCGGTCCAGAGGAACATTTCGAGGACCAGAAACCCGACATGCAGAAGCGCGGTCAGCGCTACAAAAATATTCGCCAGAAGTGTCATGACGTCGCCCCCGATTCCCTTGACCCTTCGACAAGGCTATCGCAATTGCGGATCTCAGGCCATGCGGGCTCAGACGCGCTTGCGGCGAAAAACCATGCCGATAACGACCGCGACCAGGGCCGCCGCCAGACCGTACCAGGTGACGGCATATTGCAGGTGGCTGTTCGGCAAGTTGAACTGGGTGACGCCGCCCTTCGGCCAGCCGCCCGGATTGGCGACCGACGCATCGGCATCCACGAAGAACTGCACCACCTTCGACACGTCGATGCCGGTGGTCGAGACCATCGCATCGAGATCCTTCCAGTAGAAGATGTTCTTGGTGAGATCGTTGTCCGGCACGATCGAGGACGGCTTTTCGCCGAGCCGCACGCGGGCGTAACCGGTAACGGTCTGCTGGCCGGCAACCTCTCCGGCGGCGCGGGTCTTCGGGTCCTTCATCTCGTAAGGCACGAAACCGCGGTTGACGAACAGGACGCGGCCATCGGCAAGCGTCATCGGCGTATAGACGTAGAACCCGGTCTGGCCGTTGAAGGTCGCGAAGAAATGCCGTTCCTTCGGGTGGTCGAACGTGCCGGTGACCGAGACGCGGCGATATTCGATATCGCCGCCGGATTTCCGGATTGCTTCGATGTCGGAAAGCTGGACGGGGTTGGCGGCCCGCCGCTCGGCGATATCGGCGAGCAGCCCTTCCTTCCAATGCAGCCGCTCCACCTGCCAGGTGCCGAGCGACAAGAGGATAACCAGCGCCACCAGCACCGCGACCACAGTCGCAATCATCCGGCCGCGGCCGCGGGCCGGCGTTTCAGGCCTAGTCTTCGTCTGAATGTTCATGGATCAAACCAGTTCGATGCGAAGCGTTCTTCCGACAGCCGCGGCGGCGCGGCGGAGCGTGAGCAACGTGACGGACGGATAATGCGGATCGAGCAGCCGATCGAGTTGCTGGCGGCTGGAATGCATACGTTCCGCCATGGCCTTCTTCGTCAGCCCCTTCTCAGCCATCGCCGTCCGAACCTGATCGGCGATCACCTGTTTCAGGGCAACCGCCTCGGTTTCCTCCAAGAGACCGTCGGCGTCGAGGAAGTCATCGAAGCTTTCGGTTCTGTCGACATAGCCTTTCGCGTCGTTCATGCGTCTATCTCTCTTTTTCGTTTCAAGGCCAGATCGATGTCCTGCGCCGGCGTCTTTTGCGTTTTCTTTTCGAACCCGTGCAGCAGGATCATTTCTTCCTCATGAATGAAGAAGATCACTCTTACGATGCGGCCCGAAGACAGGTTGCTTCGAACTTCCCACAGACCATGACCGAGCGACCGGCAATAGGGCATTCCGAGCGGCCATCCGAATTCGACGCGCTGGATATCGATGCCGATCTGCCGTCGGTCTTCGCGGGAAAGCTCCATCAGCCAATCGCGGACGGGCTTACGGCCGCTTCCGGTCGCATAAAACCGCCCGACAATCTTCTTCAGCACCCCAACCATCCAACATCAATGTAACAAATTTGGGACATTCCGCAAAAGAAAAAGGGCGGCTTGTCGCCGCCCTCCCCGAAATTCATATCGACCCGATCAATGGGCCAGCGGGGCGCCCCAGCCACCCCAGACGTAGATGGCGAAGAACAGGAAGAGCCAGACCACGTCGACGAAGTGCCAGTACCAGGCGGCGGCTTCGAAGCCGAAATGCTTGGTGGGCGTAAAGCCTCCGGCAACCGCGCGCAGCAGGCAGACCAGCAGGAAGATCGTGCCGATCAGCACGTGGAACCCGTGGAAGCCGGTCGCCATGAAGAAAGTTGCGCCGTAGATCGAGTTCGAGAACGCGAACGGAGCGTGCATGTACTCGTAAGCCTGGACGCTGGAGAACAGGATGCCGAGCGCAACAGTGAGCGCCAGGCCGGTGACCAGGCCCTTGCGGTCGCCGTGCAGCAGCGCATGGTGAGCCCAGGTGACGCAGGTGCCCGACAAAAGCAGGATGACGGTATTGTAGATCGGCAGGTGCCAGGGATCGAGGACCTCGACGCCCTTTGGCGGCCACTGACCGCCGAGGAACTCGACACGGGTCGCCTGGATCGCCTCGTTGGCATAGAGGCTGGCATCGAAGAAGGCCCAGAACCAGGCGACGAAGAACATCACTTCGGAAGCGATGAACATGATCATGCCGTAGCGCAGGTGCAGCGAAACGACGCGGGTATGGGCGCCTGCGTCGCCTTCCTTGATCGTGTCCGACCACCAGCCGATCATCGTGTAGAGGATGATCGCAAGACCGATGAAGAAGAGCCACGGCGTGGCAAGATTCAGGCCGAAGATATGGAACTGGCCGCCATGCAGATAACGCATGTAACCGACGCCACCAAAGGTGATGATGAAGGCGCCGATCGAAGCCAGGATCGGCCACGGGCTCGGATCGATGATGTGGTAGTCGTGATTTTTCTGATGCGCGTCGGCCATGTCAGAATCCCCGGATGAATGCCTGCTTCGCCGGAAAACCGGCAAACCCTCTTAAAGTTTCCCCACGCCTGTGTTCTGGGTGCCCGTCTTCTGGGCGCCCGCCTTCTGGCCTTCCGGCAGAGCGGCGACCGGTTTGCTCGGCTCGCTCGGATAGAAGGTGTAGGACAGAGTGATCGTCTTGATGTTCTTGGTCTCTTGGGCCGTGGCGAACTCCGGGTCTACGAAGAACACCACAGGCATCTGGACCGACTGGCCGGGCTGCAGCGTCTGCTCCGTGAAGCAGAAACACTCGACCTTATTGAAATAGGCGCCCGCTTCCATCGGCGTGACGTTGAAGACGGCGCTGCCCGTCGTCGGCTTCGACGATCGGTTGGTCGCGCTATATTCGATCTGCACGGTCTCGCCGATCTTCGGGCTGACTGCCTTGGCGGGCTTGAACTCCCAGTTCAGGCCCGGCGAAATGTTGGCGTCGAACGTCACCTGGATCGACTTGTTCAAGATCTTGTCGGAATACTGCTCGACGCGCTGGGTGGTGCCGTTATAGCCGGTGACCTGGCAGAACAGCCGGTAGAGCGGCACGGACGCATAGGCGGCGCCGACCATGCCTGCCACGAAAACAGCGCAGCCGGCGAAGATCGCGGCGTTGCTCACCCGTTTTGCCTGACCGTTCTGAATTCCGTCCGCCATCGGTTCCACCCTAGTTCCCGACCCCGCCGATTTTCACCAGCGTCATGATGTAGAAGAGGACCACAAGCCCGGCCAAAACCAGGCCGAGCGCGATATTGCGGTTGCGGCGCGACTTCTTCTGGACTTCGCTGAGCTTGACTGTCTCGATCACAGCAAACCTCCCAGGAGGTGCGGCACCCCCGCCAGCAGCCGGTCGGCCAGCAGGCCCGAGAAAATCGCAAAGAGATAGATGATCGAATAGGCGAACATCTTCTTCGCCGGCATCATCTTCTCGTCGCCGTCTGGCATGCGCCGGACGGCGATGGAACAGATGACGAAGATCGCGCCGAGCACGGCGGCGAAGATGCCGTAACCGAGGCCGGCAAGACCGGTGAAGGTGGGAGCGACCGCAATGACAGCGGTCAGCACAGCATAGACGATCATCTGGTTCTTGGTGGAGGCTTCGCCTGCAACATTCGGCATCATCGGCACGCCGACCGAGCCGTAGTCGCGCATCTTGAAGAGCGCGAGCGCCCAGAAATGCGCTGGCGTCCACAGGAAGATGATCAGGAACAGAAGAATGCTGTCGAGCGATACGCCGCCCGTCACGCAGGCCCAGCCGATCATCGGCGGGAAAGCGCCGGAAGCGCCGCCGATGACGATGTTTTGCGGCGTCGAACGTTTCAGCCACATCGTGTAGACGACGGCGTAAAAGAAGATCGTGAAGGCGAGCAGGCCGGCTGAAAACCAGTTGACCGCGAGGCCAAGGATGACCACCGAAAAGACCGAAAGCGTCAGGCCGAAGGCGAGCGCTTCCTCGGGCAGGATGCGCCCGGCCGGGATCGGGCGCTTGGCAGTGCGGCTCATAATGGCGTCGATATCGGCGTCATACCACATGTTGAGCGCACCGGAGGCGCCGGCGCCGACCGCGATGCAGAGAATGGAAATCACGCCGAGGAACGGATTGATCTGACCTGGCGCCAGAATGAGGCCGGCGAATGCGGTGAAGACCACGAGCGACATCACCCGGGGCTTCAGGAGCTCAAAGAAATCGCGCGCGCTCGCTTCCGAAAGGCGCGAGCCTCCATCGGTGCCGAGAGCGTCGTGATTGTCCATAACCGTCATTGAACCGTCCTGTTTGGTATTTCAGGGCATCGCGCTGCCACGATGCCCTTCTTCAAAGATGAACCGCTTACTTGACGCGCGGCAGCTGTTCCCACTGGTGGTACGGCGGCGGCGAAGAAAGCTGCCATTCCAGCGTCGTCGCACCTTCGCCCCACGGATTGTCGCCGGCAACGCGCTTCTTTGCGAAGGCTTCCCAGACGCCGAAGAGGAAGATCAGCACGCCGACGAAGGAGATGTAGGAGCCGACGGAGGAAACGTAGTTCCAACCGGCAAATGCATCCGGATAGTCGATGTAGCGGCGCGGCATGCCGGCGAGGCCGAGGAAATGCTGCGGGAAGAACACCAGGTTCACACCGATGAACATGACCCAGAAGTGCAGCTTGCCGATGAACTCGTTGTACATGTAGCCGAACATCTTCGGGAACCAATAATACCAGGCCGCGAAGATGGCGAAGACCGCGCCGAGCGACAGAACGTAGTGGAAGTGGGCCACGACGTAATAGGTATCATGCAGCGACCGGTCGAGGCCGGCATTGGCGAGCTGAACGCCCGTGACGCCGYCGACGGTGAACAGGAAGATGAAGCCGATTGCCCAGATCATCGGGGTGGAGAAGGTCAAGGAGCCGCCCCACATCGTCGCGATCCAGGAGAAAATCTTGATGCCGGTCGGAACCGCGATGACCATCGTCGCGAAGACGAAGTAACGCTGCGTGTCGAGCGACATGCCGACCGTGTACATGTGGTGGGCCCAGACGATGAAGCCGACGGCGCCGATCGCGACCATGGCATAGGCCATGCCGAGATAACCGAAGACGGGCTTCTTCGAGAAGGTCGAAACGATATGGCTGATGATGCCGAAGCCGGGCAGGATCAGGATGTAGACTTCCGGGTGACCGAAGAACCAGAACAGGTGCTGGAACAGGATCGGGTCGCCGCCGCCTTCCGGAGAGAAGAAGGTGGTGCCGAAGTTGCGGTCGGTCAGAAGCATGGTGATGGCGCCCGCCAGGACCGGCAGCGAAAGCAGCAGCAGGAAGGCGGTAACCAGAACCGACCAGGCGAAGAGCGGCATCTTATGCAGCGTCATGCCCGGAGCGCGCATGTTGAGGATCGTGGTGATGAAGTTGATCGCACCGAGGATCGAGGACGCGCCGGCGACATGCAGCGCGAAGATCGCCAGGTCGACTGCCGGTCCCGGATTGCCCGCGGTCGAGAGCGGCGGATACATGGTCCAGCCGCCACCGACGCCATAGGCGCCTGCCGGGCCCTCGACGAACATCGACAGCAGCAGCAGCAGGAAGGCCGGAACGATCAGCCAGAAGGAGATGTTGTTCAGGCGCGGGAAAGCCATGTCCGGCGCGCCGATCATGATCGGCACCATCCAGTTGGCGAAACCGCCGATCATCGCCGGCATGACCATGAAGAAGATCATGATCAGTGCGTGAGCGGTGGTGAACATGTTGAACATCTGCTTGCCGCCATCGATCGCGGCGTCGCCTTCGTAGCCGTAGACTATCGCGGCCAGGCCGTGGAAGATCTGGATGCCAGGCTCCTGCAGCTCCATGCGCATGGCAACAGAAAGAAGGCCGCCAATGATGCCCGCGATGATCGCGAAGATCAGGTAGAGCGTGCCGATGTCCTTGTGGTTGGTCGAAAACAGCCAGCGGGCAGCAAAGCCCGGCTTATGCGAATGATCATGATGATCGTCGTGAGCATGCGCATCGTGAGAGGTGCGAGCCTGAGCGTGATCGTCGTGAGCGGAATGTCCAGCCATTGTCCTCACTCCTCTTGATTACTTGGATTCGTTTGCGGCGACGGCGAAGTTGCCGGCCGGCTTGTCGACGGCTGCCATCAGGCCCTTGTAGGCGCCCGGCAGGTCGGTCGCAGCAGCAGCGAGCCAAGCCTTGTACTTGTCTTCAGACACGACGCGGATGGCGATCGGCATGAAGGCATGGTCCTTGCCGCAAAGCTCGGAGCACTGACCATAATAGAGGCCTTCGTTCTCGGCCTTGAACCAGGTTTCGTTGAGGCGACCCGGAACGGCGTCGATCTTGATCCCGAAAGCCGGCATTGCGAAGGCATGGATAACGTCGGACGGAGCGGCCGTCACCAGCATGCGCACGGTCTTGTTGACCGGGATGATCAGTTCGTTATCGACGGCCAGCAGCTTCGGATAGACGGCGAGATCGGTCTTGCCGGCGCTCGCGCGATCGGGATCCTTCAGCAGGTACGAATCGAAGGCGACCGGGGTCTGCATGCCTTCATATTCATAGTTCCACTGCCACTGGGTGGCAGTGGCCTTGACGGTCATGTCCGAGTCCGGAATTTCGAGCTGGGCATTCAACAGGTTGAAGGAGGGGATGGCGAGGAAGAAGAGAATGAGAACCGGGCCAAGCGTCCAGATGATCTCGATCGCCGTATTGTGGCTGACGCGCGACGGCACCGGATTGGCGCTCGCACGGAACTTCACCGCGACGACGACCAGCAGCGCCAGGACCAGCAGCGTCACCGGCACGATGAACCACAGAGTATAATGGTTGAACCAGCGGATCTGGTGCATGATCGGCGTTGCAGCCGCCTGGAAATCAATCTGCCACGGATGCGGCTGGTCCGCAAAACCTGCGGAAGCAAAGAGCAGACAGATGAGCGCCGTCATCACTGCAAAAGCCCTGTTCATCACTACATATCTCCCCATGCGTCTGATCTCGATCAAACCGAACGCAGAATCCAAGCTATATGGTCTGCTTCAATCACAGTTTGCCTGCCGCCGCAATATCTGGCGGGAAAAGCCCGTGCGGCATTTTTGCGCCTCCCGGAGAAGCCCGAAATCGTGCCATAATGATAGGCTATAGAGTTCCTTTTTGGGGGCGTTCGGCCCGTATTCCATAGGCCTTCCACACTTTCGGCGGCCTTACTATAGCCCCTGCGCCGACCAAAATCCGGCGATTTCTTTATAATAATGTCGGTGGCGCCACTGGCCCGGGCCGAGTCCCATTTTCGCCGTACTCCACTGGAAAGAGGTCAGGGCTTTTCATTTCGCCCGGCGAACGCCAAGAATAGCCGCACTGATTCGTCTTCCAGAGGTTTCCATGGGTCGTCCCTCCCTGATCTGCGCCGGTCTAGCCGTGATGCTTGCAGCCGCCGTTTCGCTTCCCGCGTTCGCGCAGCAGCCGCAGCCCGCCCCGCGCCCCGCCGCGCCCCAGCCGGCCCCCCTGCCGGCTCAGGGCACCAAACCGGGGCCGCAGCCGCCCCGGCAGGCGCCGAACGGTGGGCAGGCCCAGCAGCCCCCGGGGCAGCAGGCGCAACCGCCCGGCAATGTGCGTGAAAACCACGGCGCATGGTCGATCATCTGCGACCGCCCGGCCGGCGCTTCCGCCGACCAATGCGCGCTGATGCAGAACGTCATTGCCGAGGACCGGCCGGAAGTCGGCCTGTCGGTGGTGGTACTGAAGACCGCCGACCGCAAGGCACGCATCCTGCGCATCCTCGCGCCGCTCGGCGTGCTCCTGAAGGACGGCATGGAACTCTATGTCGACAACAACAATATCGGCCGCGCCTATTTCACCCGCTGCTTCTCCGAGGGCTGCTATGTGGAAGTGGAGATCGACGAGGAACTGATGCGCATCCTCCGGGCCGGCAAGGCCGCCGTCTTCGCCCTCCGCGAATCCGCCGATCAGGACCGGGTCGGTATTCCGATCGAGCTGACCGGCTTCGGCGAAGGTTACGACGCGCTTCCGTGATCACGTTATTATAAAGAAACGATCGTTCATGGAGCTTCGCGGCAGCCATACCTTTCCCGTCCATTTCGACGACGAGGTCGTGCGCGATGCGGTGCGCGTGTTTGTCATAGAGCGCACGATGCGCGAGCAGAAGGGGAAGTGGGCGGCAGCGGGGCTGGTGGTCGTCGCCGGCGTCGTCCTCCTGTTCCAGGGCAACTTCACCCTCGCGCTGCTCGCGTTCCTCGTCGCCTGTTTCCCGGCGATTTTCAGCGCCGTGGTCTGGCGCGCGCATTCCGCCAGCGCCTTTGGCCGCTACAGGCGCATGACCGATCGCAGCGCCGAAGTCACCATCGATCCGGATGGGTTCGGCATCGCCTCCAATCTCGGCGACGGGCGGCTCAACTGGCCCAATGTCACCGAGATTTGGGAACGGCCGCTTTCGTTCATGCTGTTCAGCGGCACATCGGCCTTCAATATCCTGCCGCGAAAGGCCATGCCGCAGGAGGTGCAGGCCTTCCTCAGCTCAAAAGCCATCTGAAGACAGGCTTGCTTCGGTCCCTCTCCGGACCTACATCGGTTGGAACAGAGCGCGTCTTCCAGTGGCAGCGCAGAAGGAGCATCCCATGAATACCGACCTTCTCAACCTTTTCGACTGCGACGAGACCAAGCTGCGCTCGATCCTCTCCGAGGCGTTTACCGGCGCCGATGACGGCGAGCTTTTCGTGGAACATGCCCAGGCGGAATCGCTGACCTTCGACAATGGTCGTCTGAAGGGCGGTTCGTTCAACACAGACCAGGGTTTTGGCCTGCGCTCGGTCGCCGGCGAAGCGGTCGGTTACGCGCATGCGGGCGAGCTTTCCGCCGCAGCGCTGTCCCGTGCCTCGGATGCGGTGCGGGCAGTGACCTCCGGTTATTCCGGCTCCTACGCGGCCGCCCCACAGCGCACCAACAAGAAATATTACGGCGACGAGAACCCGATCGGCAGCCCCAGTTTCGAAGAGAAGGTCAAGCTGCTCACCGAGATCGACGCGTACCTACGCTCCAAGGACGACAAGGTGCGGCAGGTGACGGCGACCGTTTCGGCAAGCTGGCAGGTGGTCGACATCCTGCGCGCCGATGGCCACCGGGTGCACGACATCCGCCCGATGACCCGCATCAACATTTCCGTCGTCGTCGGTGACGGCGACCGGCAGGAGAGCGGTTCGTTCGGCACCGGCGGCCGCATCGGCTTCGGCGATTTCGTCACGGAAGGCAATTGGCAGACCGGCGCCGACGAGGCGCTGCGCCAGGCGCTCGTCAACCTCACCGCCATCGACGCGCCGGCCGGCACCATGGATGTCGTGCTCGGCTCCGGCTGGCCGGGCGTGATGCTGCACGAGGCGGTCGGCCACGGGCTGGAAGGCGATTTCAACCGCAAGAAGACCTCGGCCTTTGCCGGTCTTTTGGGGGAAATGGTCGCGGCGCCAGGCGTCACCGTCGTCGACGACGGCACGATCGACAACCGCCGCGGCTCGATCACCATAGACGACGAAGGCACGCCATCGGCCTACAACGTGCTGATCGAAAACGGCAAGCTGGTCGGCTACATGCAGGACCGCCAGAACGCCCGGCTGATGGGCGTCAGCCCGACCGGCAACGGCCGCCGGCAGGGTTATGCCTATACGCCGATGCCGCGGATGACCAATACCTACATGCTCGGCGGCGACAAATCGCCCGAAGAGATCATCGCCTCGGTAAAGAAGGGCATCTATGCCGTCTCCTTCGGCGGCGGCCAGGTGGACATCACCTCCGGCAAGTTCGTGTTCGGCTGCACCGAGGCCTACATGATCGAGGACGGTAAAATCGGCCCGGCCATCAAGGGAGCCATGCTGATCGGCAACGGCCCGGATGCGATGCGCCGCGTCTCGATGGTCGGCAACGACATGAAACTCGACACCGGCATCGGCAATTGCGGCAAGGGCGGCCAATGGGTCCCCGTCGGCGTCGGCCAGCCACATCTGCGGATGGACCAGGTAACGGTGGGTGGGACCAAGGCGTAAGGCGGAGCAATTTGCCTGGCGATAGAAACGCTGAGGTTTCTATCGCCAAATCCCAATGCCGGCGTATGAGCCTCAAACTCACCCCTCGTCCGGCCTGAACAGCCATTTCCGCTCGATCGCCGATACAAGATCGATCCGGTTGTTGCGGGCAAACAGCAGGATATGGCCGAGAAGATCGGCCGTCTCGTCGGCGAGGTCGCGGGCGAGAGCCTCGTCGCTCCTGCCCTTTTTCCGTCCGCGGCCGGTGGCGCGATTCCAGGCCTGGGTCAGTTCGCCCATCTCCTCCTGCAGCTTCAGGAGAAACCAGTCGGGATCGCGGATCATTCCGTGGGTTTCGGCATAAGTTGCGGATGCGGCCTCGAATTGTTCGGTAAGTTTGCCCAGCATAACGTTCTCCTTTTGTATCCACAGGAGAATGCCGATTCCAGCGCCGTGTCCAGAGGGTTTGCTTGACACCCTCACCCAAATCCCGGCAGGTGCGGGCCATCCGATCTCATCCGCATCACGGCATTCCATGGACTCCGCCAATCCGATTTCTGCCTTGCTGGACGCATGGGTTCCGGGCCACGGGGCGGCGCAGCTCGTCTTTCTTTTCCTCTCGGCGCTGATCGCCGGGCTGGCGCGCGGGTTTTCCGGGTTCGGGGGAGCGCTGATCTTCGTTCCGCTTGCAGGTGCTGCCGTCGGCCCGAAGAGCGCCCCGGCCCTGCTGCTCGTCATCGACGGGGTGACGACGCTCGGCATGCTGCCGGATGGCTGGAGGCGGGCGAACCGGCGAGAAGTGGGCACGATGCTGATCGGTACGCTGGTCGGCGTGCCGGCGGGTACGACGCTGCTGGCCCTGATCGATCCAACGGCGTTGCGCTGGCTGATTTCGGTCGTCGTGCTCTGCCTGCTGATCTTCCTGATTTCCGGCTGGCGTTACCACGGCAAGCCGAAGACGCCGCTGACCATCGGCGTCGGGGCGCTTGCCGGCCTGTTCGGCGGCGCCGCGCAACTCTCCGGTCCGCCGGTCGTCGCCTACTGGCTCGGCGGCGCCATTCCGCCGCTTACCGTGCGCGCCAATCTCATCCTTTATTTCGCGCTTTCAACGGTGATCTCGGCCACCGCCTATGTCATCGGGCACCTTTTGACGCTCGACGTCCTTGCCCTCGCACTGATCGCCGGCCCGGGTTACGGCCTCGGGGTGACCGCCGGTTCGAAACTGTTCGGATTTGCCTCCGAAGGCACCTTTCGGCGCATCTGCTTTCTGCTGATCGCCATGGCGGCGATCGTCAGCCTGCCGCTTTTCGACGCGCTACGGCCATGAGCAGGATTCAGCACGGATTATTCAGCAAGACTTAACCCGTCCAAGAGTAGGGTCGGCCTCACCGAAGTAACGTGGGCGTGATCGCGGTGGGGAACACGAAGGAGAGGTTTCAGGCGCTTTGGCGCCGGGATGTCAAACGCCGGCTTGTCGCCGGTGGCCTCGACATGGCCGCAGCGCTTGCACGTGCCGGAATGATGCCCAATGCCCGCGGCCACGGCGCCATCTTCACGCTCCATCACGTGCGGCCGAAACAGAGCCGTCCGCTGAAACCGAGCGGCCATCTCGAAGTGACGCCGGATTTCCTCGGCGAAGCGATCGAACGGCTTTCGGCGGAGGGTTACGAATTCATCCCCTTGAGCGACGTGCCGGCACGGCTTGCCGCGCCGACCAAACAGCCGTTCGCCGCCTTCACGCTCGATGACGGCTACCGAAACAATGCCGAATACGCCTTGCCGGTGTTTGCCCACTACGGCGTGCCTTTCACCATTTTCGTCACCCGCGGATTTGCCGAGCGGACCCATTCGCTGTGGTGGGAAACGGTTGCCGAGCTGCTCGGACGCGAACGCGAGGTGGCGTTCGACTTCGGCGGCGGGTCCGAGGTCCTCGACCTCACCTCCGAGGCGCGAAAATTCGATGCCTTCGACCGGTTCTCCAGCTATGTCCTCGAAGTCGAGGAATCCACCGCCGTCTCGCGGGTCGATGCGCTGGCGAGAAAACACGGCGTCGACCCGCTGAAAATCACTGCCGACCTGACCATGAATGCCGAGGAACTCCGCTCGGTCGCCGTCCATCCGCTGGCCTCGCTCGGGGCCCATACAATAAGCCACCGGGCCGTCGCCCGGCTTTCGGCGGAAGACGCCCGTGCGGAGATGAAACAGTCGGCCGACTGGATCGAGGCTTTGACCGGCGAACGGCCACAAACGATCGCCTATCCCTATGGCAGCCGCGCCGCGGTTTCAGAGCGCGACTATGCAATTGCCAAGGAACTCGGCTTTTCGGTCGCGGTCACGACCCAGCCGGGCACGATCTGCGCCAAGTACATGAACCGGCTCACCGGCCTGCCGCGCATCTCGCTCAATGGCTACTACCAGCAGCCGCGCTACGTCTCGGCCCTCGCCTCGGGCATCCCGTTCGCGATCGGGCGGTAAAGCATGGCGAAGTCCTTTGAATTCGTGAATTCTTCCGCGAAAAAGGCCTTCCTGGAACTTCCAAAGGATATCCAGATCCAATTCGCCAACGACCTTCAGCGCGTCCAGGAAGGACTACAGCCTCTCGGACTTCAAGCATCTGAAGGGCATCGGTAACGGCGTCATCGAGCTCATAGAGAACGGCAGCCCGGCCTATCGCACCGTCTATTGTGCCAAATACCTCGACACCGTTTTCATCCTGCATGCCTTCACCAAGACGACCAACGGCGTCGACCGCAAGGCAATGGACACTGTCCAGGATCGTCACAAGACGATGCTGCAAATCGTCAAGAGCCGCAAATAAGTCAGGCCGCCTCGACCACTTCACAGATTACCTTATGCTCGGCGCTGAACGATGGCTTCAGGCGCACACCGAGCTTTGCGAGATAACCAATCAGCTTGTCCGCCGAGAAAAGCTGAATCTTGCCGCGCATCAATTCGCTGACGCGGGGTTGGGAAACATCGAGAGCCTCGGCGATATCCGCCTGCTTCCATTTCCTGTCTTCGAAGATGGCAACCAGGGTGGTGAGTAGATCCGAGCGAAACCGCAGATCGGCAGCCTCGATCGGATCCTCCGTGACGACGTCAAAGATATTCTCAAAGACCAGGCGTTCCATCTTCGTCCTCGATATACGGATTTCCGTATAATCCAGATGGAAACGCATGCCTGGTCAATGATAGCTCACGGATACATCCGCACCTTTTCCCACGGGCCGTCGGCGACGGGGCGGCGGAATTCGATGCGGTCGTGCAGGCGGAACTGGCGGTCGTGCCAGAACTCGATCGATAAGGGCTTGATGCGGAAACCGGACCAGTAGGGCGGGCGCGGAATGTCGCCGATCGCGTAACGGGCGGTGTATTCGGCAACCGATTTTTCGAGCGCGAAACGGGTTTCGAGCGGGCGGGACTGTTTCGACGCCCAGGCGCCGATGCGGCTGCCGCGAGCGCGAGTGGCGTAATAGGCATCCGCCTCCGCATCGCTCACCACTTCCACCTCGCCCCGCAGGCGTACCTGTCGGCGCAGCGATTTCCAGTGGAAACACATGGCCGCCTTCTTCTGGCCGAGAATCTCGCGGCCCTTCTGGCTTTCGAAATTTGTGTAGAAGACGAAACCGTTCTCGTCATACCCCTTCAACAGGACCATGCGAACGTTCGGCATGCCGTTTTCGTCGACGGTCGCAACCGCAACGGCATTCGGATCGTTGGGTTCGGAGGCCTCGGCATCCTTCAGCCAGGCACCGAAAAGCGCGAAAGGCTCGTTCTCGGCGGTGAAGTCACCAGTTGTTAACCCGCTCTCAGACATATTGACTAAAATACTCCCAATCTCATGAAAAATGCCCGAGTTTTTCAGTCGGACAGGACGCACGGTGGTAGTGATAGCAAAGTCGAAGAGCCGCACAAAGAGGTCGTTTCTCCTCGGCAGACGGGCAGCCGCCCTCTGCCTTGCCGGGTTTTCGCTTGCCGGTTGTACCAGCAGCCTCGATCTCTTCGGAAGTTCCCCGAAAGTCGACCGCTCGATCGCGACCGGCACCGTGCCGGGCACACAGCCGCACACCGGCGCTACGCTTTCCGACGAGGCGACGGTGCGCAATGCGGTCTCCTCGGCCGATCTTGCAAAGGTCGGCGCAGCCTCGGTTCCGTGGGCGAATACCGCCACCGGCAGCGCCGGCGTCGTCTCACAGATCCGCGAGGCCCGCAACGGCGAGCAGATCTGCCGCGCCTTCACCACCACGCGTCATTCCTACGAGGGTATTGCGATGTTTTCCGGCCAGACCTGCCTCACCGGCAGCGGCGATTGGATGCTGACGGCCTTCGACCGCCAGTAGTCGCCGTCATCCCTGCCCCACACCCGATGCGGCTGCAAGGAAACGGTTTTCGCGCGTTTGCGTAATTCGTGCTGGAAACGATTCGTTTACCTTAACGAGTGCTGCCGGCGGCGGTGTAACCACTGATTCACAAGTCCTAACATAGGCTCTCCGGACGTAAGCAGTAATCTGTCCGGGACATGAGGAACCGGCGGACGACTGTCGGAGTTGTGACGAATAATGGAGGGGTCCAAGGATCAAGCGGGGACCCGCCGTTTCAGGTAACCGGTGGTCCCACGATGCGTGATCCCTATTCTCTTCTCGGCGTGAAGCGCAATGCCGAGCCCGACGAAATCAAGGCAGCCTGGCGCGCCAAGGCCAAGACCGTTCATCCCGACCAGAATCAGGACGATCCGTCTGCGACGAGCCGTTTCGCAGAGATCGGCCAGGCCTACGAGGTCCTGAAGGATCCCGAGCGCCGCAAGCGATACGACAGGGCCGCCGAGATGCACCAGACCATCATGCAGCAGCGCAATGCCGCCCGCGAAGCCGCCGAACGCGCCAAGGTCGCAAAGGCCAACGCCGAAAAGGTCATGGAAGAGCTCGCCAAGACCAATGCGCAAAACGCCAAGTCCCAGGCGCAACCGCAGGCACAGGCTCGCGGCCAATCGCAAACCCAATCACATTCCCAATCTCAGGCCCAATCTCAGGCCCAATCTCAGGCCCATCCCCAGAATCAGTCCGGCCCTGCAGGCGAAACGCCGGAGGACATGATCGAGCGTATCTTCGGCGCCGCGGCGGCCGAGCAGGCAAAAGCTCAGGCGGGCGGCACGGCGCAGGGGGGCGGCTCAGCGCAGGCGAGCGGCGATTCGGTCGAAACGGCCAAGGCAGATCCATCGGGAAGCGAGAGACCGCCGCTTCCAGCCCTTGCCATCGACCTGATCGCCTCCATCGTGCGCCGTTTCCGCGGCACGACGCCGGCTCCGGAAAAGGCACCGGATATCTCCGTCGAAGCCACGGTGACCGTCGAGGATCTCCTGAAGCTCAACACGATCACGTTGAAAATGGCCGACGACCGCGAAGTGCGCATTGCCCTGGAAAAGGGCATGACCGAAGGCCATGTGGCGCGCCTCAAGGGCCAGGGCCTCAAGCTCACCGGCATGAAATCCGGCGACCTGCTCGCCTCGATCAAGATTGCCCGCGACAGCCGTTTCCGGGTCGAGGGTTTCGATCTCCACACGACCTTGTCGATCTCGCTCGAGGATGCGGTGCTCGGCGGCGACGCATCGGTCGAGACACCGGACGGCAATCGCAGCATCAGCATTCCGGCCTGGTCCGGTTCCGACCAGACGATCCGGCTGGAGGGCCTCGGCCTCCATGATGATGCGGGCGGCCGCGGCGATCTCGTCGTCGAGCTGCGCGTCGTCCTGTGGGAAAAGCCGAACGAAAAGGTCACCGACCTGATGCGGCACATGCGCCACGGACTGTATGTCTGACGGGCCTTGCCCAGTATGACAGTTTTGCGTCGGTATTCACCGCTGCGCACCCTTTGTTACGGCTACTAACACGAGATGATCCAACTCAGCTTGAACCCTTGAGCCGCCTATGTCATAGGCAGCGTTCATCTAAGGTATCAGGGGACTATGAATGGTTCAGGCTTCCGGCCTCATGGCAGGCAAACGCGGTCTCATCATGGGCGTTGCCAATAATCGTTCGATCGCGTGGGGCATTGCCAAGGCCATCCACAGCCAAGGCGGGGAAGTTGCATTCACCTACCAGGGCGATGCACTCAAGAAGCGGGTTGAGCCGCTGGCTGGAGAACTGGGCGCCTACATGGCCGGCCATTGCGACGTCGGCGACGAATCGACCATCGACGAGGTCTTCGCAAATCTCGAAAAGCACTGGGGCAAGATCGACTTCCTCGTGCATGCAATCGGCTTTTCCGACAAGGACGAGCTGACCGGCCGTTACGTCGACACCTCGGCTGACAACTTCGCCAAGACGATGCAGATCTCGGTCTATTCCTTCACGTCGGTCGCAAGGCGGGCGGAAAAGCTGATGACCGACGGCGGCTCGATGCTGACCCTCACCTATTATGGTGCCGAAAAGGTCATGCCGAACTATAACGTCATGGGTGTCGCCAAGGCCGCGCTCGAAGCCAGCGTCAAATATCTCGCCGTCGATCTCGGTCCGAAGAACATCCGCGTCAACGCGATCTCGGCCGGGCCGATCAAGACGCTTGCCGCTTCCGGCATCGGCGACTTCCGCTACATCCTCAAGTGGAACGAGTACAATGCGCCGCTGCGCCGTACCGTTACCATCGAGGAAGTGGGCGATGTCGGCCTCTACATGCTGTCCGACCTATCGCGGTCCGTCACCGGCGAAACCCATCACGCAGACAGCGGCTACCATGTCGTCGGCATGAAGGCCGTCGATGCGCCGGACATTTCGGTCATCAAGGACTGATGCTCTTCCAGGGACGTCTGCCGTGCTCATCTACATGATCCGCCACGGGCAGACGGACTGGAATGCCGAAGGCCGGCTGCAGGGCCAGCAGGACATTCCGCTCAATACTCTCGGCCGTTCTCAGGCAACGCGGAACGGCGAGCGGCTGCGCGAGATGATCGGCGCGGCCGAAGGTTTCTCCTTCGTTGCCAGCCCGCTGTCGCGGACCCGCGAAACAATGGAACGGCTGCGCACCGCCATGGGGCTGGATCCCCTCGCCTACCGGATCGACGAGCGGCTGGTCGAAGTCTCCTTCGGCGACTGGGAAGGCCATACGCTCGAGGAGATCAGCCGGATTTCTCCGGACCGACTCGCCACCCGGGCCGAGCAGAAGTGGAGCTTCATTCCGCCGGGCATCTCTGCCGAAAGCTATGAGATTCTCTGCTGGCGGATCGGCGCCTGGCTGCAGTCCATTGACGGTCCGACCGTGTGCATCAGCCACGGCGGGGTGATCCGCTCGCTCTTCCGGCTGATCGGCAATCTCGACGAAGACGAGGCGGCCACCGTTCCGACCCCACAGGACCGCATCCTGATGATCGATACCGACCTCAGCCGGATGGCATGGCTCTGATCGGAATATCCGCAGCGCAGCGGATATTCTAAATTATACTTCGCTAATTCTGCGGTATTACTGAACGATCTGGAGATCGTCGACGACACGGTTGCCATCGACGACCGTGTAGAAGACCAGCACTTTCACGCCGGCCTTCAAGCCCTCGAAATTGAATTCCTCGGGCACTTTATAGGTCTTTCCGTCGTCGAGCGTTAAGTTGAGCGCCTTCGCATCCACGGCCTTGATCGTGGCTTCGACGTCGGCACTTTGAGCCCAGCTGTTGAGGGGCGAAAAGATGCTGGCAGTGGCAAGCAGAGCAGCAATCAGGATGCGCATGGTCGGAAGCCTTGATGAGGTCGATGATGTCTTGTTCCGACGCACAGATAGCCTCCCGATTGTGGCAAAAATCGCCCGTTACCGTGACATTTTGCGTATAAGTAATGACCTGATTGTTAACGCTTTTCAAGGGTGGGATACCGCCCTGCGGGGGGACCCGGCGGCATTTGCGAAACCAATCCCAAGTATTCCCTTACAATAAATCGGACCAAAGTTTGTAGGGTGCCGTGAAAGCGTAAATTAACCCCCGCCCCATAGGCTCGACCGTCTGCCACAGGGGTTAATGAGAAGGTTCGCGCACGTGAAATTCTGGCCGTCGTCCGGTTCCAAATCACTGCGCTTCGCACGCAGCACCAAGACCCCGACGACAATCGCGTTCGTTATCACCCTTGCTGTCATCTCGATCGGCGTCATCATCGACCAACGTTACACCGAAGGCTTTCGCAGCGACCTGCGGGCAACGACGGAAAAAGTCGGCGGCCTGTTGGCGCGGCGCCTCATCGTACGCGTAGAGACCGACATCGCCGCCACCGATCATCTGGTTCACGTGCTGAGGGACGATTTCAGCGGATCGACAGATACATTCAAGCGCCATGTCGAAAAGCAACTTGGCGAAGTCACGCATTTTTCGGGCGTCGCGGTCGCACCCAATTTCGAGCTTGCCCAGGTCATCACGCGCGACGGCATTGTCGGCGGCGGGGCGGGCAAGATCGGCAAAATCGATCTGCTGCGCCTTGCAAACGACCTGAAATCCGTGAGCGGCCGCAACCGCGTATCTCTGCTGAGCGGCACCCAGGAAGGAGATTTGACGCTCGTCGTACCGGTGTCGAAGGAAGAGGACGGTGGGGACCTTTGGGGCGCGATCGCCGTGCTGATCGATAAGCAGGGCCTGATGGAGGCATCCGGCGTCACCTTCTCCCCTGCCGCGGCAAGGAAACCGAACCTGATCAATCTCGACTGGCTGAACGTCGTTCTGCGGGACGACGACAGGCCGCAATATTTCGCCTTCTTCGGCAATGATTCCATCGAAAACCAGTCTCCGATGAAATGGACGGTGCCCATCAACGGCGCCAACTGGACGCTGCTTGCCGCTCCCCGTTCCGGTTGGGACATCGTGCCGCCCAACCAGCTCGGGTTCCGCCTCGCCATCATGCTTGCCGCACTCGGGGTGATCGTGCCGATCTTCATCGCCACCTCGCTGATTTCCGAACGCAACCGCAATATCGAGGCACTGAAGGCCCGTGAGCTTAATCTCATCGAGCTGTCGCAGCGCTTCAACCTTGCCATGGAAGCCTCCAATATCGGCATCTGGGAGGTGACGGGCAACGGCAACAGTCTGTTCTGGGACAAGCGGGCCGCGGGGCTGCACGACAAGCCGGCAGCCAGCGAGGGCAACCGTCTCTACGACTGGCTCGGATCGATCTATCCGCCGGATCGGACGGCAGCGGAGACACATTTCGCCGACTGCGCCTCCTGCAACACGCCCTGTAGCGAAACCTACCGGGTGCAGTTGCCGGACGGCACGCTGCGATACCTGAAATCGGCAGGCGCGAACTATCGCAATGCCGACGGCACCCTGCGCACCACCGGCATTGTCTGGGACGTCACCGGCGACGTGGTGATGACGCAGACGCTGCGCAACGCCAAGGAAAATACCGACATCAAGAATGCCGAACTGGAACTGGCGCTCGATGAACTGTCGAACCGCGAGCAGGACCTGGAAGAGCTGTCGAGCCGCCTCGATCTGGCGCTTGATTCCTACAATTGCGGCATATGGGAATCCAATCCGGTCACGCATATCGAAACCTGGGACGCCCGGATGTGCCAGTTGCACGGCATCCCCTTTACCGACGGCTTCATCCGGGTCGACACCTGGATCGAGCTCATCCATCCCGACGATCGGGAGCACGCCAAGCGCAGCTCCTACAATTTCACCGAGAACTTCCTGGCGGGTCCACTGGTCGTGCGCGTGCCCCAACCGGATGGTTCGATCCGCTATATCCGCTCCATCGGCAAGGTGCATACGATGCGCGACGGATCCCAGAAGGTGGTGGGCATTGCCTTCGACGTTACCCAGGACGCGATCCTGACCCGGGAACTGAAAGCCGCCAAGGACGAGGCCGACGCCAAGAACGCCGAACTCGAACTCGCCAAGAGCCGCATCGAGCACAATTCGCTGCATGACCCGCTGACCCTGCTCGCCAACCGCCGCAAGCTCGACATGGAGCTCGACCGGCTCTCGCGCTCCAGCCACAACGAGCGCCAGAAATTCTCGATCCTGCATCTCGATCTCGACCGCTTCAAGCAGATCAACGACACGCTCGGCCACGCGGCGGGCGACGCGATGCTCGTACACGCCTCACGCATCCTGTCGCGCAACGTCCGCGGCAGCGATATCGTCGCGCGTATCGGCGGCGACGAATTCGTCATCCTCGCCACCGACAATTCGAGCACCGAGGAGGTAAGTCAGCTCGCTCAGCGCATCATCGCCGAATTCCACCAGCCGATCGACTTTGAAGGTTTCGCCTGCCGCTGCGGCGTATCCATCGGCATCGCCCAGGCAAGCGGCATGAATGTCGATGCACGCCGCACGCTCGTCAATGCCGATATCGCGCTCTACCGGGCGAAGGGCATGGGCCGCAACCGCTATGAATTCTTCACGCAGAACCTGCAGGCCGAGATCGTCAGCCACAAGCGCACCGCCGACGAGGTCCTTACCGGTATCGACAATGACGAATTCATCACCTTCTACCAGCCGCAGTTCGATGCCCGCACCAACCAACTGACCGGCGTCGAGGCGCTGATCCGCTGGAACCATCCGCATCACGGAATTCTTGCGCCCGACCGGTTCCTCAAGATTGCAGAGGATTTGAACGTCTCGGCAGCACTCGACCATATCGTGCTCCAGACGGTGCTGAAGGACAAGATGCGCTGGGCTGCACTCGGCGTCCGGGTGCCGAAGGTTTCCGTCAACGTCTCCTCAAAACGCCTCAATGACGAAGCGCTGATCGACACGCTGCAGACGCTGGCGATCGTGCCCGGCGAGATTTCCTTCGAACTGGTGGAATCGATCTTCCTCGACGAGAGCGAAGCGGCCGCGACCAGCAATCTCGAACGCATCAAGGAACTCGGCATCGACATCGAGATCGACGATTTCGGCACCGGCCATACCTCGATCGTCAGCCTTTTGAAACTGAAGCCGAAACGGCTGAAGATCGACCGGCAGCTCGTCATGCCGATCCTGACCTCGCCGCAGGAACGCGCGCTGGTGCGCTCGATCATCGACATTGCCCGTTCGCTCGGCGTCGAAACGGTGGCGGAAGGCGTCGAGACCATGCAGCATGCGAGCCTTCTGCGCGAACTCGGCTGCGACCTGCTGCAGGGTTATGCCTTCGCCCGGCCGCTTTCCTTCGACGATTTCACCGCAGCCGCGCATGCGGGCTGGCGCAGGGCCGCCGCCTAGAACCATCATTGTTCACCATTTCCGGCGCGACAGTTCTGCCAAGAAAGACTTGTCGCCCGGCAACCTTTTCCATATGACAACCGCGTCAGAAGTTGGCGAAAGGCCAGCTCCGCCACAGCTGGTCCTGTAACGCCATGTCGCACAACACTTTCGGTCACCTTTTCCGTGTCACCACCTGGGGCGAAAGCCATGGCCCGGCGCTCGGCTGCGTGGTCGACGGCTGCCCGCCCGGCATCCGCTTCACGCTGGCTGAAATCCAGGCCTGGATGGACAAGCGCAAGCCCGGACAGTCGCGCTTCGTGACGCAGCGCCGCGAGGACGACATCGTCAAGGTACTCTCCGGCGTGATGATGGATGCCGACGGCGAGACGATGATCTCGACCGGTACGCCAATCTCCATGCTGATCGAGAATACCGACCAGCGCTCCAAGGACTACGGCGAGATCGCCCGCCGCTACCGTCCCGGCCATGCGGACTATACCTATGACGTCAAATACGGCATCCGCGACTATCGCGGCGGCGGCCGTTCTTCGGCCCGCGAGACGGCAGCCCGCGTTGCCGCCGGCGCGCTCGCCCGCAGGATCGTACCGGGCGTCCAAATCCGCGCCGCGCTGATCCAGATCGGCAAGCACAGAATAGATCGTGCCAACTGGGATTGGGATCAGGTCGGCCAGAACCCGTTCTTCTGCCCGGACGCGGCGATGGTGCCCGTCTGGGAAGACTATCTCGACGGCATCCGCAAAGCCGGATCCTCGATCGGCGCCGTGGTGGAAGTGATCGCCGAAGGCGTGCCCGCCGGCCTCGGTGCACCGGTCTATGGCAAGCTCGATCAGGATATCGCCAGCCTTCTGATGTCGATCAACGCCGTCAAGGGCGTCGAGATCGGCGACGGTTTCGGTGTCGCCGAACTTTCCGGCGAGGAAGACGCCGACGAGATGCGCATGGGCAATGACGGCAAGCGCATTTTCCTCTCCAACCATGCAGGCGGCATTCTCGGCGGCATCTCGACCGGCGAGGCGGTTGTCGCCCGCTTCGCGATCAAGCCCACTTCCTCCATTCTCACCGAGCAGCGCTCGATCGACGTCGACGGCAACAATGTCGAAGTCCGCACCAAGGGCCGCCACGACCCTTGCGTCGGCATCCGCGCCGTACCGATCGGCGAGGCGATGGTTGCATGCGCGATTGCCGATCACTATCTCCGCGACCGGGCCCAGATTGGCTCCAGTATTACCGGGCGAAATCTCTAGGAAACAACATCCATGGCCTATGATCAGAAGCGCGTCGTCGACGCCCTCCGCGCCTTCGAAGCCGGCGAAATCGTCGTCGTCACCGATGACGACGACCGCGAAAACGAAGGCGACCTTATCGTCGCCGCAGTCCATTGCACGCCGGACAAGATGGCCTTCATCGTGCGCCACACGTCGGGCATCGTCTGCGCGCCGATGCCGCGCGAGGAGGCCAAACGGCTCAACCTCAATGCCATGGTGGCGGAAAACGACAGCGCACATACGACCGCCTTCACCGTCACCGTCGATTTCAAGCACGGCACGACGACCGGCATTTCGGCCGAGGACCGGACGCTGACCGTTCGCAATCTCGCCAATCCGAATGTCGGCGCGAGCGATTTCGTGCGGCCCGGTCATATCTTCCCGCTGATCGCCCGCGAAGGCGGCGTGCTGATGCGCTCCGGTCATACGGAGGCGGCCGTCGACCTCTGCAGGCTCGCCGGCCTTCCGCCGATCGGCGTCATCTGCGAACTCGTCAACGATGACGGCACCGTGACGCGCGGCCAGCAGGTTACCGACTTTGCCGCGAAACATGGCTTGAAGCAGGTTTCCGTCGCCGACCTGATCGCCTACCGCCAGCGCAAGGAAACGCTGATCGAGCTGCAGACGTCGTTCGACGTCGAGACACCGCATGGCAAGGCGAAGGCACATGCCTATTCGCTGCCCTGGGACCCGATGCAGCATGTAGCGGTGATTTTCGGCGACATCCGCGACGGCGTCGATATCCCCGTCCGCCTGCATCTCGAAAACGTCACCCGTGACGTGTTCGGCACGCAGCGCTCGGTCGATCGTTACATGGCGAAAATCGAGGAAGAGGGTCGCGGCGTGATCATCTACCTGCGCGAAGGCTCGGTCGGGGTCGGCCAGAAGGATCATGGTCGCAAGCTGCGTCAGGACCAGGAGGGCCATGCCGAAGCTCAGGCCCGCGAGAGCGAATGGCTGGAAATCGGCCTCGGCGCGCAGATCCTCAAGGATCTCGGCGTCACCTCGATCAAGCTGCTGACCCGCAGCGAGCGCCACTATGTCGGCCTCGAAGGTTTCGGCATCAAGATCGCCGAAACGGTGATCTGCTGATCGCCCTCAATCCTTAGGGTTGCAAAAGGTTTCGGACCGTTCCATCGTCGCTCGTTGTCGGGCGGCGATTTTTCGTGTACGGATAATAGTTGAAGATCATTTGGGACGAGACGAAGCGGCTGGCGAATATCGAGAAGCACAATCTCGATTTCGCGGATCTTTATTTCGATTTTTTTCTAACCTCGGCCATCGTGCCTGCAAGAAATGGCCGGATGAAAGCCATTGGTCGCCTGAAAGACGGCGTAGTCGCAGCGATCTTCGTGAAACTCGGTTCGGAAGCGCTGTCGGTCATTTCGATGCGTCCCGCCCGAAAGGATGAAAGGAGCCTGATCGAATGAACATCAAGGCCCAGAAACAGAAAGAATTCCAACCCGGCCGTGGTTACACCAAGGAAGACTGGGATGAAGTCTCCGACAATCCTCCCTGGACGGAGGAGGAGTTGAAGAGCGCCCGGCCGTTCCGAGAAGTGTTTCCCGAGATCGCCGCAAAAATGGAACAGGCGATCGCCGCTCGTGGCCGGCCGAAGCTTGAGGCGCCGAAGGTGGCCGTGACGCTCAGGCTCGATCCGGACGTGCTCGAAAAATTCAAGGCGTCCGGCAAGGACTGGCGGGCCAAAATGACCGAGGAGCTGCGCAAGGCAGCCGGCCTCTGAGACGGTCTACCGGCCGGCAGCCAGGATTTCCGCGATGAAGCGGTGAGCCTTGAGCGCATCTTCGCCGGTGACGCGCAGCGGTGCACCGGTTCGAACCGCATCGATGAAATTCCCGATCAGGGCGCGGTGCATTTCATGGCCGAAGGCCATCGGGTTGGCCCCTGCTCCGCTGCCGGTTTTCTCGCCGCCTTCCGTGATGCTGGTGCCGTCCATGAAGGCGGCTTTCAGCATATCGCCGGTCAAGACTGCCGTACCGTGGGTGCCGAGCAGCTCGATGCGCTCCGGCAGGCCGGGATAGGCGCAGGTGGTGGCGTTGAGCGTCCCTATCGCCCCGTTTTCGAACGCGAAGGTCGCCGTCACCAGATCCTCGGTTTCCATCGCATGGATAGGGCTGGTGCGGACGAAGGAGCAGACGTCTTTCGGGGTACCGGCATAACTCAGCAGCAAGTCGATCGTGTGGATGCCCTGGGTCAGCAGCACGCCGCCGCCGTCGCGTGCCATCGTGCCGCGGCCCTCGACGTCGTAATAGCTCTGGGGTCGCCAATTGCGGATCGCAACGGAGGCCTCGATCAGTTGCCCCAACCGCTCGGATTTGACGATCTCGTCGAGTTTCAGCGCCGCCGCGCGAAAACGGTTCTGCAGCACCATGGCCAGCAGCACACCCGCTTGCCTCGCAGCACGGACGATCGCTTCCGAGCGCTCGAACGAGATATCAAGCGGCTTTTCCAGCAGGATATGCTTTTTCGCCGCCGCGCAGCGCTCTACGAGTTCCAGATGGCTGCTCGGCGGGGTGAGGATCAGCACCGCCTCGATCGATGTGTCAGCGAAGATGGCGTCGAGATCGCCGGTCGTAGGGATCGTGGGGTATTGGGCGGCGAAGGTTTCCCGACGGGCTGCGGTCTGGCTGTAGGCGGCGACGCATTCGATGCGGTCCGACAGGTCGAGCAAGGAGCGAGCATGGTGCCCTGCTGCCATGCCGAGCCCGATGATTGCTACTTTCAATTTCGTCATATTATCCTCCCCCTCAAGATCTGCTGTCAGCCGAGAACTTCGAGCGTGCGCATGATGCCGCGCAGCTCCGCCAGTCCTTTCAGTCGCCCGATGCAGGAATAACCGGGATTGACGCGTCTGCCTATGTCGTCGACGATCGCGTGTCCGTGGTCCGGTCGCATCGGGATCTGCCAGTCCACCCTGCCCTCGGCCTCGCGGCGCTTCTCTTCAGCCATCAGCGCCATGGTGACCCGCACCATGTCCGTATCCCCGTCCAGATGCTCGGCCTCATGGAAGGAGCCGTCGCCTTCCTTGGTGACGTTGCGCAGGTGGGCGAAATGGATGTCGTTTGCGAACTCCTTCGCCATCGCGACCAGATCGTTCTCCGGATTGGCGCCATAGGAGCCGGTACAGAGCGTAATGCCGTTCGAGGGCGACTTGACGGCCGCTAGCAGTGCGCGTGCGTCGGAAGCCTTGCAGACGACGCGCGGCAGGCCGAACAGCGGGAACGGCGGATCGTCCGGATGGATCGCCATCCTGACGCCAGCCTCTTCGGCGACGGGGATGATCTCATCTAAGAACATGAAGAGGTTTTCGCGGAATCCGCCTTCCTGCAGTTCCTTGTAGATATCCAGCATGCGGTTGAGGCTCTGCCGGTCATAGACGAATTCGCGGGCCGGCACCCATTCGATCAGGTTGCGTTCCAGTCGGGCGAGATCGCCCTCGCTCGCCGTCTTCAGCCAGGCTTGAGCCTTGGCGACGCGGTCGGCCGGATGATCGGCTTCGGCGCCGGGACGCTTCAGCATGAAGACATCATAGGCGCAGAACTCGACGACATCGAAGCGCAGCGCCGTGCCGCCATGCGGCATCTCGTATTCGAGATCTGTGCGCGTCCAGTCGGTGATCGCCATGAAATTGTAGCAGACCGTCTTGATGCCGGCCTTGGCGACGGCGCGGATCGAGGCCTTGTAGTTGTCGATCAGCTCGCGGTACCGGCCGGTGCGGGTCTTGATGTCTTCGTGGACGATGATGCTTTCCACCACCGACCATGTGAGCCCCGCCGCCTCGATGATCGCCTTGCGCTTGGCGATCTCGTCGTCGGGCCAGACCCGGCCATCGTTGAGGTGATGCAGCGCACTGACGATGCCCGTCGCGCCGGCCTGTTTCACATGCGAAAGCGTGACCGTATCGTCCGGCCCGAACCAGCGCCAAGTCTGTTCCATCCTATTGCTACCTTATGCTTGTCAGCCGAGCCGCATGCCGGTGGTGGCATCGAAGATGTGGCTGTTGGTGGGCGCGAGCGCCAGATTGAGCACTTCGCCGGTCTTGATGAAAAGCCGCTCGCGCAGCTGCGCCGAGAATTTCTGGCCGTCGACGGTGCCCTGAACGAAGGTTTCCGAGCCGGTCGGCTCGATATTGGCGACCGTCATCGGAATGCCCTCGTTTCCGGAGGCGATGGCGAGATGTTCCGGCCGGATACCGTAGCTGACAGCGGTGCCGGGGGGAGCGGAAGCCTCCGGGCCGAGCGGCAGGCGGACGCAGTTTTCGGTCAGCACGGACTTACGATCCTCAGCCACCGTGCCGGAGAGGAAATTCATCGAGGGCGAGCCGATGAAGCTGGCGACGAAGGTGTTAACCGGCTTGTCGTAGAGCTCCAGCGGCGCGCCGACCTGCTCGACAATGCCATCCCGCATCACCACGATCCGGTCCGCCATGGTCATCGCCTCGATCTGGTCGTGGGTGACGTAGACGGTGGTGGTCTTGATGCGGGCGTGGATGTCCTTGAGTTCCGCGCGCATCTGGACGCGCAGTTTGGCGTCGAGGTTGGAAAGCGGCTCGTCGAACAGGAAAACCTTGGGGTTGCGGACGATGGCGCGGCCCATGGCGACGCGCTGGCGCTGGCCGCCGGAGAGCTGTTTCGGGTAACGCTTGAGGTAATCGGTGAGCCCCAGGATACGCGCTGCGTCGGTGACCCGCTCGGCGATCTCCTCCTTGGATTTCTTGGCCAATCGCAGCGAAAAACCCATGTTCTCGGCGATCGTCATATGCGGATAAAGCGCATAATTCTGGAAAACCATGGCGATGTCGCGGTTTTTCGGCTCGACCTCGTTGATGACGCGCCCGTCGATGCGGATCGTGCCGCCGGAGATGTCTTCGAGGCCGGCGATCATCCGCAACAGCGTGGACTTGCCGCAGCCGGAGGGGCCGACAAGGACGACAAACGCGCCATCCGGCACGTCGACCGACACGCCCTTGATGGTCTCGACGTCGCCATAGGCCTTGCGGACGTTCTGGATTTCAACGGAAGCCATGTACTTATCCTGAAACTGTTCGGGTTTGGGGCTTCAGCCGATCTGCGGCGTGAATGGCTGCGAGCAGGCTAAGGCCGGTGTGGTAGCCGGGATCGAGATCCGGCGTGGCGGGCACGAAATCGACGGGGCCGTCCTTCGTTTTGGTCTGGTAGGCGATCGGCGGGGTGCCGCGCCAGTAGCGCTCGAAGAACGTGGCGTGGGCGGCTTTCCAGACATCGAGGCTTTCGGCACTGCCGGTGCGCTCATGAACAAGGGCGGCGGAACGGATCGTTTCCGGCAGCGACCACCAGGGGCAATAGGGGCTCTGCGCGTCGCCGGTCTTGATGGACACCGTAAGCGTGATACCGGGGCTGACGAAGCCTTTCTTGAAGGATGAAACGAGGATGCGCTCCAGTTTGTCGATCAGGGCCGGGTCGGCGGTGTCGTCGAGGTAGTCGAGCGCAAAGCCGACGAACTCGATTCCGTGGCCGACATTGCAGTTATCCTCGCCTGGTACGTTGCGCAGCAGACCGGTTGCGGCGTCATAGTGCCTGTCGATGACATGGGCGATGAAACGGTCGGCAAAGGCAAGATGCGCCGTGTGGCCGGCGCGTTTCAGCATGCCGGCTGCACCGAGCAGGATCATCCGCGGGCCGAAATCGTCGGATTGCGCGGCGAGGCTGTCGAGCGACAGCGGCCGGCGTTCGTCCATCTGGAAACGGCCGGTTTCGATGGCAGTGATCACCCTGTCGAAATAAACGAGGTGGTCGGCGATTTCCGGCAGACCGTAACGGCTGGCGGCGGCGACCAGCCCCTTGGCCACGAAGGCGTCGGAATAGGTGTAGATCAGCGCCGGTTTTTCCTGAACATGGAGAACGTTGGACTGATCCGTATAAACGGCCTGCATGTCGCGGTCGTAGCAGAAATAGGCGTGGCCATCCGGCTTCTGCAAGGCGGCCAGTAGTTCGTAGAGACGGCGGCCGGCGGCATCGAGCTTTTTGGCGAGCGGCGGCAGCTCGTCTTCAAAGAACTCCGCATGTCCGACCAAGGCCTCCAGCCCGCGGCCCTGGATCCAGCCATAGGTGTAGTCAGGCCCACGGACGCCGTCCTCCGCGCCATAATCCTTCAGCGTCAGGCTGTTCTGCTTGGTGTTCAGAAACCCGCCGCCGAGCATCGGCCGCTGCAGCATCCAGTAGAGCGTGCCAGCGTTGGCTGCGGCATAGGTGGTGCGGGCTTCCGCGAAAAAATCCAGCGCCATGGTCACTCCTTGAGGCCGGTGCTGGCGACACCCTGCACGAAGTTGCGGCGCAGGACGACGAAGAGCAGGATGGATGGAATGAGGACCGTGGCGGAGGCGGCGCTGAGGCGGCCGAGATCGACCGTGAAGCCGGTCTGGAACAGCGCCAGCCCGACCTCGATCGTATAGCTGGTGCGGGTCGTGGTAACGATCATCGGCCAGGCGAAGGCGGTCCAGGCCTGGAAGAAGGCGAGCACGGCGAGTGCGCCGAGTGCGCCGCGCAAGAGCGGCAGGACGATGTGCAGGAAAATCCAGAACTCGCCGGCGCCGTCGATGCGGGCGGCTTCCAGCAGTTCGTCGGGGATCGAGTGGATGACGTTCTGGCGGATCAAAAAGATGCCGAAACTCATCACCAGATAACCGAGCAGCAGGCCCCAGACGGAATTGAGGATGCCGAGGCTTTTTGCCTGGAAATAGAGCGGGATCATGTAGACCTCGAACGGCACGATGGCAGTTGCGAGGAACAGCGCGAAGAGGATGTTCAGCGTCCGAAAGCGGAATTTTCCGAAGACATAACCGGCGATCGCGGACGTCGCGACGATGGCGATCGTCGACATCACCGCAAAGGCGATGCTGTTGCCGATCCAGCGCAGGAGCGGCGTTTCACCAAGCACGGCCGAGAAATTGGCGATGGTCGGGTCGCGCGGGATGATGGTCGGCGGCCAGCTGAGCATTTCGGCCGGCGTCTTGAAGGCGTTGGCGACCAGGAAGACCAGCGGCAGCAGCATCAGGATCGAGACGATGATCAGGAACACGTCGATTGCGAAGTTCATCACCCGCTTCTTGCGGCGCAGGCGCAGGCCTTCGGCAAGCTCTTCGGTGGTCGGCTCGACATAGTTCACGGTGTTGGTGGTCATGCCTTGCCCCTTTCCCGCAGCATCGAGAACTGGATGAGCGTCAGCCCCAGCACGATGACCAGAAGCACGACGGCTTCGGAGGCTGCGTAGCCGACGCGGTAATTGCGAAAACTGTTTTCCAGCATGTCGAGAACCAGCACCCGCACCTGCCGTCCGGGCGCCCCTTGCGCATCGGACGCCAGTACGAAGGCCTGGGCATAGACGTTGAAACCGGAGACCAGCGTCACGACCGAGACGTAGAGGGTGATGGGTTTCAGCATCGGGATCGACAGGTACCAGAAGCTCTGCGGCCCGGAGGCACCATCGAGCTTGGCGGCTTCATAAAGCGAGACCGGCAGGTTCTTGAAACCGACGATATAGATCAGCACCGCATATCCCAGCGCCTGCCAGGAGCAGAGCACGATGATGCAGATGACCGACAGGACCGGATCGAACAGCCAGGATTGTGCCGGGATGCCGAAGAAGGTCAAAAGCGCGTTGAGCGGCCCGAGGCGGGCATCAAAGATCCATTTCCACGCCATGGCGGCGGGAACCAGAGACACGACATGCGGAATGAAGACCGCGGTCTCGTAAAAACCGGCCATCCGAGAGCGGGTGCGGTGGAAGATCAGCGCGGCGATGACCAGCGCCATCGGGATGGTCAGGATCAAGACGCCGAAGGCGATGATCGTGGTGTTGACCAGCGCATCGATGAACAGGTGGTCGCCTGTCAGCTCGCGGAAATTCGCGAGGCCGACGAAGGGCTTGTTCTTCGACAGGATGTCCCACTTGAAAAGGCTGAGCCTCAGCGTGTCGGCGATCGGATAAAGCCGGACATAGGCAAAGAGTGCCAGGGTCGGCAAAATCGCAAGGATCGCAAAAATCCATCTTTTGCGCTTCAGCATAAATTTGGCCTGTAGACAGCAGGGTTCGGCCGCGGCGCGGGTCGGACCCTGGACCCCCGTTAAAGTGCCCGGAGCAATGATGCTCCGGGCCCATGCGATTGGCGAGTGGTGCCGGCGATTATTTCGCAGCCAGGCCTTCGCGGGCGAGGATGGTGTTCACTTCGTCGCTGGTCTTCTTGAGGAAGGCGTCGATCTTTGCATCGTCGCCGGCCATGGACGCGTCGCCGAAGGCAACGACGAGCTGGGCAGCAACGCGGGTCAGGATCTCTTCGATCGGGCCGATCGACGGCAGCGTGAAGAACTCGTAGCCTTTCGGATAATCGACGAAGGCGGCAAAGGCTGGCTGCTTGGACGTGACGGCCGAATAATCGACACCCGAACGGTTCGGCAGCCAGCCGACGTTCTGGAGCAGCCAGACGAGGTTGTCCGGCGAATTGGCCGCCTTGGCGAATTCCCAGCCGACCTTGGCATCGGCGCCCTTGCCGGCAACATAGAGGTTGGTCGGCAGCGCGATCGAACCCTTCGGCAGCGGCGCGGTGGCGTATTTCAGATCGGGCGCCTTCTTGGCAATGTCGCCGATCACCCAGGATTCGCGGATGAACATGGCGGTCTGGCCGCGCTCGAAGGCGTCAGCATCGGCCGGCATTTCCGGCGTGACCGTCTTGGTGGTGAAGATGTTGGTGAGATACTGTTTCAGCGCCTTGCGGCCCGCTTCATTGGCGAAATTAGGCTTCCACTTGCCTTCGCCTGCGGGAACCAGGATGGCACCGCCATATTGATGCATGTTGATCCAGAATTTCTCGGCAATGCCCTGGCCACCGCCCGAGAGACGCATGCTCCAGCCCGACACCGTCGCCTTGCCGGAGGCATCGCGCTTGGTCAGCTTCTCGGCATAGGCCGAATATTCCTCCATGGTCTTCGGCGCGGCAGTCAGCCCCGCAGCCTTGAACATGTCGGTGTTATAATAAAGCGCGCCCTGGCCGCGAAAGAGTGGCACGCCGTAGATCTTGCCGCCCTGGCCTGCGGTATCGCTGAAGAACTTGTCGAAGTTCTTCGGGTCCTTCACGAAGGTCGAGATATCGGCCGGCGCTTCCGGCAGAAGATCGTTTTCGAGGTAACGGGTGGCGGTGGAGCCGGAGAGCTCGATGACCGTCGTGCCGTCCTGGCCGCCGGTGAGGCCGAGCGCGACGCGCTTTTCATGTTCGCGAAGGGCGATCGCCTCGACCTTTACCTCGAGTTTCGGATAGGCGGCCTTCATGCCCTGCGCGACATGTTCGTAGAAAGGCGCCATTTCCGGATAACCGCTCCAGACCGTCAGCGTTTCGGCCGAAACGGTGGACGCGCCCGAGAGAAGGGCTGCGCCGAATGCCGCGCTCACAAGCAGCGCGCGGGTCGAAATCCTGGTCTTTGCTGATCTGTTTTTCATGTCCCTGTTCCCTTTGTTGTTGTTGATAAAAAGCTCTCATGCAACCGGTTGCGTGTCAAGCATCGGATCGTTTCTCGCAGCCCATCGGCTCATGCTGCCCCGCTTCCACTGGAGGTGGCTTTTGCGAGTTCGATGGCGCGGGCCGCCAGCGCTTCCGCCGAGCCCGGCGCGAAGGTCGCGGCGAGGCCGTAATAGCGATGCGCCTCGTCGACTTCGTAGCCGCCGAACTGGAATTCGCTGGCCGGCGGGATGTAGCCTGGATTGTCGTCAGCAAAGCCGATGACGAAGGCTGGCTTGCCCAGGCCAAGTGCGGCTCGGATCGTCAGCGCCGTCTCCGCAAAGATCTCGCCCGGCAGCGCGACGATCGGCACGCCGCCCCAATCGAGCACGGTCACGCGGGCTGCAAGCGGCTCGGGCTTTCGAGGCGCAATGTCGCGCGCCCAATCGGCCCAATAGCCAAGCAAGCTTTTGCGGGCGGGTTCGGCGCTCAGAGCCTCTTCCCGCCAGCGGTTTTCGAGAAAGTCGGGGGCTTCGGCCTCGCGGCGCGCGAAGACGAGACTGACGGTGCCGTTGCGGGCGCTTAATGTCTCCGAGACCGGCTGTTCCTCAGCGCCAAACGCCGCCTCGGCGATCTTGCGGCCGATCCGTTCGGCAGAAGCAAAGCTGCGATCCGGGTTTGCGGCAAGCGAGATCGAGGCATGCGCCGAATGGCCGGTATTGGCGTCCCCGACGCAGCCGGTCATGAACAGGGCAACCGCGTCCGGATAGGCTTCTTCCAGCGCCTGCCGCACGAAATGCGGATAATCGGCCGTCCAGAGGAGATTGTCGGCCGCCAGCACCACCGGGTGGCAAGCATATGCGGTGACGACGGCGATCATGCTGCCATCCGCAGCGCGGATGCGAAGGAGTGGCAGGGAAGTATCCACGGGTCCGCCGGGATGGCGCCGATTGCGCGCAATCCCCGGATCACTTCCCTGCCCCACAGTGATTGTTGCCGGCCGACGCGCGGCGGCGGCCTTGTCGATGGCGGCGATGCAGGCGTCTTCCAGCCGCTCCAGATAGGCGGGATCGGCGGCGATGCTGAGCCGGCCGGCCATGGAAACCGGACCGCCGTGATTGTGGAGTGCTGCGACCACCACGTTATCCGCCGGAAGGACGCAGCGCTTGCGGATCCGGTCGCTCGTCGCGGCGTCGAGACCGATGACATCGGCGATAACGACTGCCGTATCGCCAACCACCACGGCGCGCGCCGTCAGGGCATCATGAGCGCCCCTGGCCGGCAGGGTGCGGGCCGCAAAGCCGGACATCGCAAGACCGGGCGGCGGGGTGATATCGACGATAGCGGCTCCGGCCTGGATCATGCGCAATAAGCCTTCTCGCCGCCGACCCAGGTTTCGCGGATATACAATTCCCGCTCGCCTACTGACCATTCGAAACGGACGAGATCGGCCCGCGCGCCGACTTCCAGCCGTCCTCGCCCCCCAACGAAACGGCCCGGATTTGCCGTTGCGAGCAGAAGCGTATCGGCGAGCGGAAGACCGGCCATCTCGGATGCGATCGCGACATTGGCCGAAAGCGGCAGGCTGGCGCCGGCGAGATAGGGCGTGCCGGCAACGCTGATCCGGCCTTCGGCAGACACCTCGACGCGGCCGCCGACCGGCTGGTCGTAAATGCCGGCGGGCATGCCGGCGAGCGCGACCATATCAGAGACGAGGATCGCCCGCTCCAAACCCTTGGCGCGCAGCATGGCCTTGAACGTATCGGCCGGCAGGTGCCAGCCATCGGCGATGAAGCTTGCCGTCAGCCGGTCGTCGGCAAGCTGCGCCCAGATGAAATTCGGATGGCGCGGCAGCATGGCGGCGGCGCCGTTGCCAAGATGGGTGGAGAGAGTGGCGCCCGCCTCTATTGCCGCATGGATCTGCTCCGAGGTCGCGGCGGTGTGGCCGAGCGCCACGTGAACGCCGCGGGCCGTGAGAGCGCGGACGTAATCGACGCTGCCCTCATGTTCCGGCGCAAGCGTCACCATCGAGACCAGATTGCCGGATGCGCGCTGCCAACGGTCGAACTCTTCGATCGACGGCGGACGGACATGCGCCAGCGGATGGGCGCCGCGCGGGCCATCCTTGTCGGAGATCGATGGGCCTTCGACATGTATGCCCGGCACCATTTCGGCGATCAGCCGGTGGCCGGCGCGAATCCGGGCGATTTCGGAAAGGGCCTGAAGAATGGAGGCCTCGGAGGCGGTAATGATGGTCGGCAAAAAGGTGGTGACGCCGACGCTCAGCAGTTCCTCGCAGAGCGAGAGGAGGATGTTGGGAGTGATTTCGCCATTGTTCAGGTCGAAGCCGCAATAACCGTTGACCTGCAGGTCGATCAACCCGGCGGAGAGATAAAATGGACTGGTATTTTCCGCCGGGCGGATGGCGGCAATCCTGCCGTCGGCGAGTTCGATCGCAAAACCTTTGCCGGTGCGGGGATCGATACCGTCGACGACCATGGTCAGAGCGCCCTCACCCGGCCTTGGAAATTGGCGATAAAACGGCCGTTCGCCTCGTCGCCGCCCGGCGCATTGCCGCTGCGCCAGACCGGCGGCTCGATGCCGCGTTCGACGAGTTTCGCCACCGTGCGGATCACCAGGCAGTTCAGCGTAAAGGCATTGGCGAAGGTCGAGATCGCCGCAATGTTTTCGCCCATGCCGGGGACGGTCACGACCGCGTCGCCGATCGGCACCTTGCAGTCGATGGCGATGTCGACAATGTCGTGAAGGTTCTGTCTGGTCGGATGGCGAGCCGGATGATCCGGCGAGGTTTTCGAGGCATGTTCGCGGGAGCTGACGCCGATCAGGAAAGCGCCGCGGCGTTTGGCTTCCAGCGCCGCATCGATCAGCGCGGCATTGATGCCATAGGCGTTGACGAGGATCAGCAGGTCGGTGTCGCCGAGCCGCTGGTTTGCGATCACCACCTTGCCGTAACCCGGCGTGCGCTCGATCGCCATGGAGCGGAGCGCGCCGTTCGACAGCAGCGTGCCCTCGTCGAGGATGGCGCTGATATGCATCAGCCCGCCGGCACGGAAGAAGACCTCCTGCGAGGCGAGGTTGGAATGGCCGCCGGGACCATAGATATGCACCAACCGGTCGGCGGCGATCTGGTCGGCGAGTTTTGCCGCGGCCTGGTCGAGCGAGGTCTTTTCCTCCTCCAGAACCCGCCGCATCAGGGCTTGGGTCGAGGCAAGATAACCTTCGCAGAGCGCGTCCGCATCGATGACGGGGTGATCAGGCATCGGGGTCGGAATCCTTGTCGATATAAAGGGTGCAGGCGGCGTGGAAGCGCAGGACGCTTGCCGGGCATTCGGTGGTCAGCGGGCCGTAAAGCGTCTTCGAAACGGCGTCGCGCTTGACGGCGCCCGGCACGACACAGAACATCCGGTCGGCTCTGAGCAGGCGCGGCACCGTCAGCGTGATCGCCTCGTTGGGGACGGACGCGAGATCGGCGAAACAGTCGTCATCGACCTGCTGCTGGCGGCAGATGTCGTCCAGTTCGACGATCTTGACGTCCAGCGGGTCGTTGAAATCGGCAACTGGCGGGTCGTTGAAGGCGATATGGCCGTTGACGCCGATGCCGAGGCAGACGAAATCGATTGGTGCCTCGTTCAGCAAGTCGGAATAACGGAGCACTTCGGCGCCGGCATCCGGCTCGGGCGTGATGCGGTGCACGGCGGCGAACGGCAGCTTGCCGAACACATGCTCGTTCAGCCAGTTGGCAAAACGCGCCGGCGAAGACGGCAACAGGCCGATATATTCGTCCATGTGGAAGGCGGCGACACGACCCCAGTCGATGCCCGGCACGGCGCAGAGCGCCTTCAGCATGTCGGCCTGGCTGGGGGCAGCGGCAAAGATCATTCTGACATCGGCCTGGCTGGCGAGGCGCTCGGTCAAGGCGGCGGCAATGTCGGCGGCCGCAGCGGCGCCCATCTCGGCCCGTGTTGCAAAGCTTTCGACCGAGAGGCGGTCGAAAGTCCGCCGCGTATGCGGCGAAGGACGATGGGCGGTGGCGATGGTCAACGCGGTCTCCATGTCTGCAGGGTCGCACCAGCAGGCGGGCTTCGCTCGCCGCATCCGTTGCAGATCCCTTCTCTGTGGTGAAAGACTTCCATGCAACCGGTTGCATGTCAAGTGGAGGAATATCAGTCTGCAAGTCGAATTGCGGGCAGAATTGATAGCGCCGCGGACTTCATGCTAAGTGCCAGGCCAAACGGGCGAGTTCTCAACTTTCATGATCAAGCGGACTAAGGGCGTCACCATCAGCCAGGTCGCGGATGCGGCAGGCGTCGCGCGTTCGAGCGTCTCGCGCGCCTTCACGCGGCCGGACATGCTCTCCCCGGAAACCGTGACCCGCATCATGAAGGCGGCAGAAGCGCTCGGTTATGTGCCGAACCACACGGCGCGGGCACTCAGCACCGGGCGGCACGGCAATGTCGGGCTGATCGTACCCGATATCGCCAACCCGTTCTTTCCGCCGCTGATCCAGGCGGCCCAACTGGAGGCGGATCGTTCCGATTTCTGCATCTTCCTCGGCAATACCGAGGAGAACCCGACGCAGGAGGACAAGCTGGTCGGCCGGTTCGCCGGCCAGGTGGAAGGCTTGGTGCTCGCCTCCTCCCGCCTTTCGGACGAGCGCATCCGCGCCCACGCAAACCTGCTGCCGCTGGTGCTGATCAACCGCGATGTCGACGGCATTCCGCGGGTGCTGATCGACAGCGGATCGGGCGTCCGCGAGGCGGTGGAGCATCTCGCCAGGCTCGGTCATCGCCGGATCGTCTATGTCAGTGGCCCGTCGAATTCCTGGTCGAACAAGCAGCGCCGCACCGCCATCAAGGCCGCCGCATCAAAGCTGGATATCGTGGTCGAAACCGTCCCGGCGGTGCTGGCGAGCTACAATTCCGGCCGCAATGCGGTGAGCGCCATCCTTGCCACCGGCGCCACGGCGGCCGTCGCCTTCGACGACCTGACGGCGCAGGGCGTGCTGGCCGGCCTTTCCGAAAAGCGGGTCTCGGTGCCCGGCGATTTCAGCCTGATCGGCTGCGACGACGTGCTTGGCGCCGTCACCTACCCGGCGCTGACATCGGTCTCCAATCGGTCCACGGAAGCCGGCCGGGTGGCCGTCTCGCTGCTCCTCGACATGCTGCAGTCGCGTGCCATCCGTGACGTGCGCTACGTGCTGGAAACCCATCTCGTGGTGCGCAATACGACGGCCGCGGCACGATAAGCGGGAACCTTGCCGGCAGCGGCAGGTTCGGGAGGATATCCAATCTTCCACGGGAGATTTCCATGCCCAAGAAGAAATGGTCCCAGGACGTGACCGAACACAGCGATGCGATGGACCTGAAGGACGGCGTGTTCAAATCGCGCAGCCCGAAAAAGATCGCCGACTCCCTTCAGCACTCAGCCGAGGAGAGTCATCGCCGCAAGTCGAGCCCGTTGCAATCGGCGATGTCGATGCTGAATTTCTACATCAACCGCGCCGGCGGCCAGCTTTCGAAATCGCGACGCGCGACGCTGGATAAGGCCAAGGATGAGCTTCGCAAGGATTTCGGCCGTGAACCGAAGCATTAAGATCACCCCGCCGAGCCTCGATGCCATGAGCCCAACTGCCGATACCACCCTCGAAACTGTTCTCTTCGAGCCCAGCGAATGGGTGCCGAACAATCCCGAACTGCCGGTGCTGGTCTATCGTAACGTCATTCCGGCGGAAGGCGAGATGGCGCCGAAGTTCGAAAGCCGGTTCCGAGAGAATGGCTGGGAGGGGATCTGGCGCAATGGCGTCTTCGACTATCAGCATTATCACACCGGCGCCCACGAAGTGCTGGGCATCGCCGGCGGCCGGGCACGGCTGCTGATCGGCGGGCCGGACGGCACGGAACTCAGCGTCCATACCGGCGACTGCCTGATCCTGCCCGCCGGCACCGGCCATATGCGGATCGACGCCAGCCGGGACTTCCTGGTCGTCGGCGCCTACCCGTCCGGGCAGAAGGCGGATATCCAGACGGGGCCGGCGAGCGAGGCGCAGCTCGCCAGGATCGCCAACCTGCCGCTTCCAAAGACCGATCCTGTCGGAGGCGCCGCCGGCGCCCTTCTCCGCGCCTGGCCGCCACGCCGATCCTAAAGCCTCCTCACACTCCAGGTGCCGGGCGGAATGACGGTCTTCATCTCGGCTTTTCGGAGTGGCGAGATCTCGTGTTTTGGGCCTCGAAATCGCCCGAAAATCGGGTCTCGTGCGGCCGCGGCATAAGCGCGGCCATCGCGCCCATTAGATTTTAGCCGGAAGCCACTTTCACACCGGCAGGGCATTTGACGGTCCCCAAAATGTATGGCTACCTTATATTTTAGCGCGAGCGGGAGGAGACTGTTCGCGTCATCACATTCCGGCCTCGCCTACGATGTTCCGGACTGACTCTAGGAGGAGAGTGCAGTGAAGAAATTTTTAGCAGGCGCCCTGGCGCTGGTGTTTTCCGCATACATTCCGGGAGGTACAGCCACCGCCGGCGACGACAACTACCCAAGCCGGCAGATCACGCTGATCGCGGGCTTCCCGGCCGGCAGCGGCGCAGACGTCTATGCCCGCTTCTTTGCCAAGAAGCTCGAAGAACAGCTGAAGCAGACGGTCATCGTCGACAACAAGCCGGGCGGCCTCGGAAGCCTTTCGGTGGTGGCACTCAAGAACGCCAAGCCGGACGGTTACACGATGCTGATCGGCTCGGCCGACCAGTTTACCGCGGCGCCTTACGTCTTCAACGCGCCGCCTTATGACCCGCTCAAGGATTTCGACTATGTCGCGCCGGTGTTCAGCCAGGCATTCATGATGCTGGTCAACGCCAAGTCGCCCTACCAGAAGATTTCCGACCTGACCAAGGCGATGAAGGAAAAGGCCGCCAAGGGCTCCTACGCCACGTCGAACTTCCCGTCGGTGATCCTGGCCGAAATGTACAAGGCTAATACCGGCGTGCCGGACACGCTTCAGGTGCGTTACAAGACCAGCGCCGACTCGCTCAACGACTTTGCAAGCGGCGCCATCGACTACATGGTCGGCGACCCGGTCTTCGGCCTTGCCCGCTCGCGTGATGGAACACTGCGGGTGCTGGCCGTCAGCACGGCGAAGCGCATTTCCTCAGTCCCGGATATCCCGACCTTCGCCGAAGAAGGCGTGCCGAATGTCGATGTGCGCATCTGGTGGGTTCTCGCTGCGCCCAAGGGCACGCCGAAGGATATTGTCGACAAGATGCACAAGGTGATGACGCAGGTCACCACCAGCGAGGAAGCCCGCAAGTTCGTCGGCATCAATGGCGGCGAGCCGATGACGCTCGACAGCCCGAAGGCGACCCTCGACTATGCGACGATGGACACCAAGCGCTGGGAAGAGTGGGCCAAGATCGGCAAGATCGAAAAGCAGTAAGGCTTCCGGAAACCTGACCACACCAGCAAGGCCGGAGCGATCTCCGGCCTTTTCCGATTAAGCTTGTCGGGAAATAAGGCTTGCGAAGCGCCCTCGGGGACAACTGCGGATTGATCATCCGCTTCAATGACTTCCGTCAAGATGCATGTCCGGAGAGCTTGAAAACCGGCTGGCCTCAGGACTTTTATCGGAACAACCGCCGCCGCCCGACAGTTAGACCGCAAATTCGACGGCTCTAATCTGCGGCGAGGAAAATCCGATGAACACGCGCCCCCAATTCATCGCCGGGACATCCCTCGCACAACTCCCCCCACAGATTTATTACGTTCATCCCCTGATGCTGAGGGGGCTGGACGCCTGGCGCGAGGTTTTCGCGCATGCCAGGGATCTCGGTTTCGATACGGTGCTGACGGCGCCGCTTTTCGAACGGGGCCACAATGCCAGCGTCTTCGTCACGAAGAATTTCGATCGCCTCGACCCGGAGCTTCAGCTCGGTTCCTCCGTCGAGGACGGGATCAAGGCGCTGATCCAGGCGGCGGGCGAAAACAAGATCAAGCTGATGCTCGACCTCGTGGTCGACCGTGTCGCGATGGACGCGGAACATGCCGGGCCGATCCTCGCCGATCCGCGTGTCGCGCCGCGCGATAGCTGCAGCCGCAGCATCGATTTCATGAACGAAGCCCGTCATGTCGAGGACTGGCGCAACCGCATGGCGCGGCTTGCCGGCCTTGGGGTTGCCGGTTTCCGCTGCCTCGGCATCGGCCGCCTTGCGCCGGAAGCCTGGTACGACCTGATCGTCTCGACCCGCAAGACGACGCCGGAAACCACCTTTCTGGCATGGACGCCCGGCACTTCCTTCGAGGACCGGCGGGCGCTCGAGGGCGCCGGTTTCGATGGTAGCTTTTCGTCGCTTGCCTGGTGGAACCTGGAGGAGCGCTGGATCCTCGACGAATACCAGATCCAGCGCCATCTCGGATATCAGGTCACCTTTCCGGAAGCGCCTTTCGGCAAACGTATCGCCCATGGCACCGACAGTTGCGAAGTGCTGCAAAGGAAGGCGGTCCGGTCGCTGAAACTCGCATCGACCTTCGCAAGCGGGCTGATGATCCCGATGGGTTTCGAATTCGGCGCTTCCACGCCGCTCGATCCGCTGCACGGCGACGGGATGGGGCTCAGGGGCCTGCGCGAGCAGGGATCGTTCGATCTCTCGGCCGATATCCGCAGCGTGAACGCCGGTACCAACAAGACCGCTGCCGGCTTCGCCCGCCAGCCGCTCCGCCTCATCTCCACCAGCCAGACGCCCGCCGTGGCGCTGATGCAGAGCGACCGGGAAGACGTACGTTCGGCGCAGAAGGTGCGGGTCGTGGTTTTGAACCGCGATCTGCGGCGTGCCGTGGCTGCGCCCTTCAACGCGCTTCGCGAGGCTGCCTCACCGTTCCTGCCGCTCGAAGCGCCGGAGGCAGATGGCGAAGCCTTTGCCGCACAGCTCAAGCTGAAACCCGGCGAGATCAGGATATTCGAAGGCCGGTCGTCGGTCCCGGTCGTCGATGCCGTGCCTGTGCCGGCCGTGGACAAGGCGACCGCTTCACCCCGGCTGGCAATCGAGAAGATCACGCCTTCCGTCGACGACGGCCGTTTCGTGGTCAAACGCGTCGTCGGCGAAACCGTGACGGTCGAGGCTGACATTTTCGGCGACGGCCATGATCCGTTGGCGGCCGCGCTGCTGTGGCGCGCGGCCGACGAGACGGAATGGACCGAGGAGCGCATGCAGCTCGTGCTGAACGATCGCTGGAACGCGGAATTCACGCTGAAGCGGATGGGCCGCCACGAGTTCCTGATCGAAGCCTGGCGCAATCCCTTTGCAATCTTCCGCTATGAATTCGTGAAGAAGCACGAGGCCCGGCTCGATCTGCGGCTCGAAATCCAGGAAGGCATCAACCTCGTTCTCGATGCGCTGGACAATTCATCCGGCAGGATCAAGACACGGCTCAAAACCCTGTTCGACAAGCTGACCGAGGTGCAGGACCCGCAGCGCACCGAAATCCTGCTGGCGCCCGAAACCGCCGAACTGATGGCGGAGGCCGACCGCCGGCCGTTCAAGGCCCGCTCGCAGGCAATCCCGGTCGACGCGGAACGTATCGCTGCCGGTTTCGCCAGTTGGTACCAGATCTTTCCCCGCTCGCAGAGCGGCGATCCGAACCGGCACGGCACCTTCGACGACGTCATCAAGCGGCTGCCCGCCATCCGCGACATGGGTTTCGACGTCCTCTATTTTCCGCCGATCCACCCGATCGGCAAGACCAACCGCAAGGGCAAGAACAATACCCTGAACCCCGGGCCGGAGGATCCGGGCAGCCCCTATGCGATCGGTTCGGAGGAAGGCGGTCATGACGCGATTCATCCCGAACTCGGCACGTTCGAGGACTTCCGCCGGCTGGTGGATGCCGCCAAGGACGAGGGCCTTGAAATCGCGCTCGACCTGGCGATCCAGGCTTCGCCCGACCATCCGTGGCTGAAATCACATCCAGGCTGGTTCGACTGGCGGCCGGACGGGACGATCCGTTATGCGGAAAACCCGCCGAAGAAATACGAGGACATCGTCAACGTCGATTTCTACGCCCATGACGCGATCCCCTCGCTTTGGGTCGAGCTCCGCGATGTCGTGCAGAAATGGGTCGACAACGGCGTAAAGCTGTTCCGCGTCGACAATCCGCACACCAAACCCTTCCCGTTCTGGGAGTGGCTGATAGCAGACATCCGCGCGCGGCATCCGGACGTCGTCTTCCTGTCGGAGGCCTTCACCAAGCCGAAAGTCATGTACCGGCTCGCTAAGGTCGGTTTCTCGCAGTCCTATACCTATTTCACCTGGCGCAATGCCAAGTGGGAGCTCGAGCAGTATATGCGCGAGATCACCACCGAAGAGCCGAAGGAGTTCTTCCGGCCGCATTTCTTCGTCAACACCCATGACATTAATCCGGACTTCCTGCAGAACGCGCCGCGTCCCGCCTATCTGATCCGTGCCGCACTTGCCGCAACGCTGTCCGGCCTCTGGGGCGTCTATAACGGCTTCGAACTCTGCGAAGGACGGCCGGACGCCAAGCGCAAGGAATATGCGGATTCGGAGAAATACGAGATCCGCGCCTGGGACTACGACCGCCCGGGCAATATCARGGGCGAGATCACGCTTCTCAACCGGCTCCGCCGGGAGAACCCCGCACTGCATTCGCATCTCGGCCTGCAGCTTCTCACCGCCTGGAACGACAATATCATGTTCTTCGAGAAGGCGAGCGCCGGTCGCGAGAACGTGCTGCTGATCGCGATCAACCTCGATCCCCACAATGTCCACGAGGCGGATGTCGAAATTCCGCTCTGGTCATGGAACCTCCCGGACCATGGCGCACTTGACGTCGAAGACCTGATCACCGGCCACAAATTCACCTGGGCCGGCAAGCTGCAGAGGCTGCGTCTCGATCCCCATTGGGGCCTGCCTTTCGCGATCTGGCGCGTGCGATAGGGAGGAAAGCAAAATGGACATGACGAGCGCGAACCGGAGCCAGGGGCAGAACCACGCTCAGATGAATGAGGACGATCCGCTATGGTATAAGGACGCGATCATCTATCAGCTCCACATCAAGTCGTTCTTCGACGCGAATGGCGACGGTATCGGCGACTTTCAGGGCCTGCACGAAAAGCTCGATCATATCGCCTCGCTCGGCGCCAATGCGATCTGGCTGCTGCCCTTCTTCCCCTCGCCGCGCCGGGACGACGGCTACGACATTGCCGATTACGGCAGCGTCAGCCCCGACTACGGCACGGTCGACGAGTTCAAGGCTTTTGTCGAAGCGGCGCACCAGCGCGGCATCCGGGTCATCATCGAGCTCGTCATCAACCACACGTCCGACCAGCATCCCTGGTTCCAGCGGGCGCGCCATGCGCCGGCCGGCTCTCCCGAACGGGACTTCTACGTCTGGTCGGATACGGACCAGAAATTCCCGGAAACCCGGATCATCTTCCTCGACACGGAAAAATCGAACTGGACCTGGGACCCCGGCGCCGGCGCCTATTACTGGCATCGTTTCTATTCCCATCAGCCGGACCTCAACTTCGATAATCCGCAGGTGTTGGAAGAACTGCTCGGCGTGATGCGCTTCTGGGCCGATACCGGCATCGACGGGTTCCGGCTGGACGCAATCCCTTATCTCGTCGAGCGCGAGGGCACGAACAACGAGAACCTGCCCGAGACGCACGAGGTCCTGAAGAAGATCCGCGCTTCGCTCGACAGCACCCATCCCGGCAAGATGCTGCTCGCCGAGGCCAATCAATGGCCGGAGGACACGAGTGAATATTTCGGCAATGGCGACGAATGCAACATGGCATTCCATTTCCCGCTGATGCCGCGCATGTACATGGCGATCGCCAAGGAAGACCGTTTCCCGATCACCGACATCATGCGGCAGACGCCGGAAATCCCGGAAAACTGTCAATGGGCGATCTTCCTTCGCAATCATGACGAGCTGACGCTCGAAATGGTGACCGACGAGGAACGCGATTACCTCTGGAACATCTATGCCGCCGACCGCCGCGCCCGCATCAACCTCGGCATTCGCCGCCGCCTCGCACCCCTGATGGAGCGCGACCGCCGCCGCATCGAGCTGATGAACGCACTGCTTCTCTCCATGCCCGGAACGCCGGTTCTCTATTACGGCGACGAGATCGGCATGGGCGACAACATCTATCTCGGCGACCGCGACGGGGTGCGCACGCCGATGCAATGGTCGCCGGACCGAAACGGCGGGTTCTCCAAGGCCGACCCGGCGCGGCTGGTGCTGCCGCCGATAATGGATCCGCTCTATGGATATGAAGCGCTCAATGTGGAGGCGCAGGGGGCCGACGCCCATTCGTTGCTCAACTGGACGCGGCGGATGCTGGCATTGCGCAACAAACATTTCGCCTTCGGCCGTGGTTCGCTGAAGTTTCTGTCGCCGGGCAACCGCAAGATCCTTGCCTATCTACGTGAATACAATGGCGACACGATTCTCTGCGTCGCCAATCTCTCACGCCTGCCGCAGGCGGTAGAGCTCGACCTGGCCCAGTTCTCCGGCCGTGTGCCGATCGAACTTTCCGGCATGTCGCCCTTTCCGCCGATCGGGCAGCTGACCTATCTGCTCACCCTGCAGCCCTACGGTTTCTTCTGGTTCAATCTAGTAGCGGAAGCGGACGGTCCGGTCTGGCGCAAGGAGCCGCCGGAGCAGATGCAGGACATGGTGACCATGGTCACTCGCCGCGACCTGCAGGAACTGGTCGATCAGCCGAGGCTTGCGACTACGCTGTCGAACGAGGTCCTGCCCGCCTACCTCGGCAAACGCCGCTGGTTCGGTTTGAAGGGAGAAATCCTGACCGGTGCTTCGCTGGTTGCCGCCACGCCGATCGCGTTTGCCAACAACATCCTGCTTGGCGAACTCGAAGCCGAGGTGGACGGCCGCAAAGATACATACCTGCTGCCGCTCGCCGTCTCCTGGGACGACGCCCAGCCAACGGCGCTCGCCCAGCAACTGGCCCTCGCCCGCATCCGCCAGGGCCGCCGCGTCGGCTTCCTGACCGACGGGTTCGCGATGGAAGGACTGGCGCGCGGGGTGATCCGCGGCCTCTGCGAGCGGTCGGTGATATCAGGCCGCGCCGGTACGCTGGAATTTATCGGCACCGACAAGCTCGACTGCCTGACCATCAACGACGACATGGCCGTCCGCTGGCTGTCGGCCGAACAATCCAACAGTTCGCTTATTCTGGGCGACATGGCGATGGTGAAGCTCATCCGCCACGTCTTCCCCGGCATGCATCCCGAGGTCGAGATGACCCGGTACCTGACCAATGTCGGCTATCAGAACACCGCGCAATTGCTCGGCGAGGTCGCCCGTACGGCGCCGGATGGTAGTCGCTACACGCTGATCATCGTGCAGAGCGCGATCCGCAACCAGGGCGATGCCTGGAATTGGATGCTCAGCAACCTGCGCCGCGCCATCGACGAAATCGTGGTGACCGGCCTTGAGGGCGAGGTGGTGGACGAGCATTTCAAGCCGCTCGTCAATTTTGTCGCGACAATCGGCAAGCGGCTCGGCGAACTGCATCTGGCCCTCGCCCAGCCGACCGACGATCCGGACTTCCAGCCGGTCCGGGCAAAGGCGGCCGATGCAGAAAAATGGCGCGAGGCTGTCACGGGCCAAATCTCCCGCAGCCTCTCGATCCTCGAAAAGACCGTCGAGGACCTGGATTCGGATATTGCCCGCGAGGCAAAAATACTACTAGGCCGCCGTGACGATCTTCTCGGCCTCGCCGCGCATCTTGCGAGCGCGGTGGAAGGCACGCTGATGACCCGCAACCACGGCGATTTCCATCTCGGCCAGATCCTGGTCTCGGAGGGCGACGCCTATATCATCGATTTCGAAGGCGAACCGACCCGCGACCTTTCCGAACGCCGCGCCAAGACCAATCCCTTGCGCGACGCCGCCGGGCTGCTGCGGTCGCTCAGCTATCTCGCAGCCTCGGCCGACCTCGACCGGGAAATCGTCAGCGAGGTTGAAGACACCCGCCATAAAGAGCTGGTCACACGTTTCATGGAGATGGCGGAGCCAGCCTTCCTCGATACCTATTTCGAAGTGACCGGGAATTCCGAGGAATTGCGCATCTCGCCGGAGGCCCGTGGCCGCATTCTCGATCTCTTCCTGCTCGAAAAGGCTGCCTACGAGATCGCATACGAAGTGCGCAGCCGTCCCCACTGGCTTCCCCTCCCGCTTGCCGGCTTCTCGGCGATCGCATCCCGACTTCTGGAGAACGTCTCATGAGATACGAGCGCACCGATTTGATGATCGGCACCGTCCAGGAGGGTCTGCAGGCCTTGGTCGAAGGGCGGCACGGAGACCCGTTCTCGATCCTCGGACGCCATCAATACGGCAATCTCACCGTGGTCCGGGCGCTGCTGCCGGGTGCGCTATCGGTCGAGGTGGTGGAGACCGATACCGGCAAGGTGCTGGCCGAACTCGAAACGATTCATGAGGGTGGGCTGTTTGCCGGGGTGACCGGCAGCACCGCGCCATATTTCTTCCGGATCCATTGGCCGGACGCCATCCAGGAGATGGAGGACCCCTACTCCTTCCCGCTGCTGCTCGGCGATCTCGATCTGCACCTGATCGGTCAAGGGACACACTACGATCTCGGTCGGACGCTCGGCGCCATCCCGATGGAGGTCGAAGGGGTCGAGGGCGTGCGCTTTTCCGTCTGGGCGCCGAATGCCCGGCGCGTCTCGGTCGTCGGCGATTTCAATTCCTGGGATGGACGACGTTATCCGATGCGGCTGCGTCCGCAGGCGGGCATCTGGGAACTGTTCATCCCGCGCCTGACACATGGCGAACGCTACAAATTCGAGATCCTCGACGGCAACGGCAACCTGCTCCCGCAAAAGGCAGATCCGGTTGCCCGCGCCAGCGAGGCGGCTCCGTCGACGGCCTCGATCGTCGCCTCCTCCAAACCGTTCCGCTGGAACGACGAGGACTGGATGCGCAGGCAGCGCACTGATCGGAATCGCGAAGGTGCGATGTCGATCTACGAGGTGCATCTGGGCTCGTGGCTGCGGATCGCCGAAGAAGGCAACCGCCATCTCGACTGGGTCGAGCTCAGCCAGCGGCTGATCCCCTATGTCCAAAATCTCGGCTTCACCCATATCGAGATGCTGCCGATCATGGAGCATCCTTTCGGCGGCTCCTGGGGTTACCAGCCGCTCGGGCTGTTCGCCCCGACCGGCCGTCACGGCACGCCGGAAGATTTCGCCTATTTCATCGATCGCTGCCATCAGGCGGGTATCGGCGTCATCCTCGACTGGGTGCCGGCGCATTTCCCGACCGACGTATGGGGGCTCGCCAAATTCGACGGGACGCCGCTCTACGAGCATGCCGATCCGCGCGAAGGTTTCCACGGGGACTGGAACACGCTGATCTACAATCTCGGCCGCAACGAGGTGAAAGGGTTCCTGATCGCCTCGGCACTCGAATGGCTGGAGCATTACCATGTCGATGCTTTGCGCGTCGATGCTGTCGCCTCGATGCTCTACCGGGACTACAGCCGCAACGAAGGCGAATGGATTCCGAACCAGTATGGCGGGCGCGAGAACCTTGAGGCGGTCGAGTTCTTCAAGCACCTGAACAGCATCGTCCACAACCGCTGCCCGCATGCCTTTACCGCGGCGGAGGAATCGACCGCCTGGCCGGGCGTCACCAGGAAGATCGAAGAAGGCGGCCTCGGCTTCGATTTCAAATGGAACATGGGCTGGATGCACGACACGCTGCATTACATGCAGGACGACCCGGTCTACCGGAAATACCACCATGGCGCCATGAGCTTCGGGATGATCTATGCTTATTCCGAGCGCTTCATCCTGCCGCTCTCCCATGACGAAGTGGTGCACGGCAAAGGCTCGCTGATGGCCAAGATGCCGGGCGATCGCTGGCAGAAACTTGCGAACCTTCGCGCCTATTACGGCTTCATGTGGGGCCATCCCGGCAAGAAGCTCCTGTTCATGGGCGGCGAACTGGCGCAGCAGAGCGAATGGAACCATGACGGCTCGGTGGTCTGGGACCTGCTCGACAGCCCCGACCATGCGGGCGTCCAGCGGCTCGTCCGCGACCTGAACACGCTTTACGCCCGGGAACCGGCGCTGCAGTTCGGCGACCTGCATCACGAGGGGTTCGAGTGGGCGGTGACGGATGATGCGGAAAATTCCGTCTACGGCATGCTGCGCTCGTCGCCGGATCGCTCGTCGCATATCCTGGTCGCCTCGAATCTGACCCCGATGCCGCGGCACGGGTATCGGATCGGAGTTCCGGCAGAGGGACGCTGGGAGGTGGTGCTGAACACCGATGCGGCGCTTTACGGCGGGTCCAATCTGGGACAGACGGAGGCGTGGACGGAGCGCCAGGCGGCGCACGGGAAGGAATTTTCCATCTCCGCGGTGCTGCCGCCGCTGGCAACGGTGTTTCTGCGGTGGCGGGGGTAGGTTTCATCGGCGCAAGTTGCCGCGAATAATCATTCTGAAGCGTTCCGTGGGATACCCCCCTCTGCCCTGCCGGGCATCTCCCCCACAAGGGGGGAGATTGGATGGAGTTAATGCCCTGCCCAAATGACAGCAGGAGATCGAGCCAAGAGCCTAGTGTCTCGCTCAGGAGTGAGCTGGGAGTCAGCCTCTGGCCGATCCCCCCCCTTGTGGGGGAGATGCCCGGCAGGGCAGAGGGGGGTGCCGCGGCAAACGGCGCGGCCGCGCTTATTCGCCCCGCCAACCATTCTGATAAACCACCTTATCCACCCCCGCGAACCGCCCGACCCGAAGCAGTTCCGCGTCCAGCTTCTCCAGCCGCCCCGCCGAAGCCCGCACGCCCTTTTCCAGCCATAACCGCTTCACATCCAGCGTGCCGGATTTGCGGTCGGCTTTCATGTCGATGCGGCCGATCATGCGGTCGCCTTCCAAGAGCGGGAAGACGTAATAGCCGTATTGGCGCTTCGGCTCCGGCACGAAAACCTCGATGCGGTAGAAGAAGTTGAACAGCCGCTCGGCCCGGTCGCGGTTGCGCAGGAGCGGATCGAAGGGGCTGAGGACACGCACCCGCGCCGGCGGTTCGAGGATATCCCCGAGATTTTCGGGAAAACCGAGGAAGGCGAAGGAGGGGCGCGGCTTGCTGCCGTCGGCGGTCTCGATCAGCACTTCCACAAGTTCGTCGCGATGGGTCTTCACCCACTCCTTTGCCTCGTCCGGCGTGACCAGATCGAAGAAGGCGGCAAGCTCTCCGGAGGTCGCGAAACCGAGGCGGGTCATGGCCCCGCGGCAGGCCCAGTCGATGAACTCCTCGTGGCTCACTTCCGGCTCGTGATGCTGCCGCGGGATGACCCGTTCCATCAGGTCGTAGATCTTCTGGAAGTTGACGCGGCCGGCGATCGCCAGCTTGCCGGTGTGCCAGTAATATTCGAGCGCCGTCTTGTTCGGATGCCAGTTCCACCAGCCGCCGGACTTGTGATCCTCCTGCTTCATGTCGCGGGACATGATCGCGCCGCTCTCGGCGATGTGCTGGAAGGTCTCCTCGAAGGCGGCGTCGAACCCCTCGCCGTGCCATTTCCGCCAGCGTTCGGCAAGGATCGGCTCGCGGCGGCGAAAACGGTGTTTCCAGTAGCGGAAGAAGGCGGTCGGGATGATCGAGGCGTCATGCGTCCAGTGCTCGAACAGCTCGCCGTCCTTTTCCAAAAGTGCTGTCAGGTGCTCGCGGCGGTAGGTCTGGTTGCGCGAGAACAGGATCATGTGATGGGCGCGCTCGACGGTGGCGATACTGTCCACCTGGACGAAACCGAGATCGTCGATGAGCTGCAGCAGACCGGCTTTGGTCAACGCCCGGCCGGGCGGTTCGCAGAGCCGCTGCCGTTCGAGGAAGATCCTGCGGGCCTGATCGTTTGGAATGAGAATCGCCATGGCATCTAGACTAGGATACCGTCGCGCCGGATTCAATGTTCACGTTCGGTTCCGCATTCCCCTTCCCCGTCTTCCGGTCTATAGACCGCTGAACACCGAGGGACTGGCTTGGATATCCGTTTCGAACAGGCAGAAGCGCGTTTCGAGGGACGCACCGTCGTTTATCCGCTGACGCTTCGCTTGAGCGAACGGCGGATCGGCGTGATCGGCCTCAACGGCTCGGGCAAGACGACGTTTGCGCGGATGATCAACGGGCTGGTGCTGCCTGCCGCAGGCCAGGTGACCGTCAACGGCTTCGATACGGTGAAAGACGGCGACAAGGTTCGTGGCCAGGCCGGTTTCATCTTCCAGAACCCGCAGAACCAGATCATCCTGCCGATCCTGAAAGAAGATATCGCGCTCGGGCTGAAAAGCCAAAAACTCTCGAAGGCCGACACGGAGGCGGCGGTCGAGGCGGTACTTGCCCGTTTCGGCATCGCCCATCTGGCCGACCGGCGTGTGCATGAACTTTCCGGTGGAGAACTGCAACTGGCAGCACTCGCCTCGGTTCTGGTGACCCGGCCGGGCATCCTGATCATGGACGAACCGACCAACCAGCTCGATCTCCGGAACCGCGGCCTGGTTGAGCGGACGATCCACGGGCTCGATGAAAACGTCATCGTCATCAGCCATGACCTTGGCCTGATCGCCGATTTCGACCGGGTTCTGCTCTTCCATGAAGGCCGCCTCACCGATGATGGCGCGCCTGCGGAAGTCATCGCCCGCTACCGCGAGCTTGCGGCATGAAGACGCTCTACGTGGAAGGCGACACGTTTCTGCACCGGCTTTCGCCGCGGACGAAACTTCTCGGCCTTGCCGCGCTCAGCCTTGTCCTTTTCCTTGTCCGTTCGCCGGCCGTTCTGTCGGTCGCGGCCTTGCTCGGCGGCATCGTCTATTCGTCGCTCCGGCTCGGGTGGCGCCAATCCTGGCTGCGGCTGCGGCCGGTCCTGCTGACCATTGCGGTCGTGGCGCTCTTCACACTTGTCTTCAACGGCCGACATGACGCGCTGGTCGTCGTCACGCGGCTGACGGCGCTTGCACTCTTCGCCGCGGCGGTGACGGCGACCACCAGCACCGGCGATTTCATCGACGAGATCACCGGCCTTGCCATGCCGCTTGAACGGCTGGGGCTCGTCAGGGCCGCGGATATCGGGCTTTCGATCGGTCTCGTCATCCGTTTCGTGCCGGAGATCCTCAGCCGTTACCAGGCTATCCGCGACGCGCACCGCGCCCGCGGGCTGAAGGTCCGGCCGCTGACGCTGGCGGTGCCACTGATCATCCTGACGCTCAAAAATGCCGACGAGATTGCCGCCGCCATTGACGCACGTGGCATCCGGGCGCAGAAATAACCTCATATAAAACTGGGGATTCGCATAGCATGACCACCCGTGATCTCGTTCTGGCCGCCCTTTTCGCCGCCATTATCGTGGCGCTCGGTCTCGTGCCGCCGATCATGCTCGGCTTCATTCCGGTACCCATAACCGCCCAGTCGCTCGGCGTCATGCTTGCGGGCGTCATCCTCGGCGCCAGGCGCGGCGGTTTTGCGGTGTTTCTTGTCCTGCTGCTGGTCGCGATCGGCCTGCCGGTTCTGTCGGGCGGACGCGGCGGCCTTGCCACCTTTGTATCGCCGACCGCCGGTTATCTCGTCGGCTGGTTCTTCGCAGCCGTCATCACCGGTTATTGTTCCGAGCGGTTCGTTGAGCGTTCGCAGAGCGGCATCGTACAGATCACCGGCTTTTTCCTCGCGGCCCTGCTCGGCGGCGTGGTGGTCGACCACGCGCTCGGGGTCATCTACCTCGCCTATGTCACGGGCACCGGGTTTTCGACCGCCTTCATCGGCGACCTTTCCTTCGTTCCAGGCGACGTACTGAAGGCGATGATCGCCGCACTCGCCGGCCGCGCCGTGATGGTCGGTTATCCGCTGCTGCCGCAACGGGCCTGATTGGTCGCGCCCCGTCAGTCCAGGAACTGATAAAGCCAGTCGCGCAAGTCTTCGGGGAGCGGCACCGGTTCCCTGCTTTCGGGGTCACAAGTCATCCAGACGATTTCGGCTTCCGCGACCGCCTCGTTGCCGCGCAGCATATGCACCAGGAACCCCGCCGATTTTCCGCCGATCTTGCTGACGCCGATATGCGTGTGGACGACGTCACCCAGCTTCAAGGCTGAGTGAAACGTGCAGGTGATCTTGCCGATCCTGAAGAACGGATCGCCCTTTTGCGACCTGCGGCGACGCCAGAATTCCGTGACGGCCTCTTCCGCCCGCACGACATAGGCCGAGCGGAACATCTCGCCATGCATATCGACATCGCGGAAAGGAACGCGGAATTCCTGAGACTTGACTGGCTCTTTGACCACATTACCCTCTGGGTTGCACCCCTCTATGTAAGACCATTCTTTCAAGCTAAACAAGCGCAAGAGCAAGGGGTTGCGGCTTGAAAAAGTCAGCTTTCTGCGCCATGTCGGAAAGGTCCAGACCGGACTGACCCCTGACGAGGCCGCCGCATGACCACGCGCCTTTACGAACACAAGATCTTCCTCGAACACAGCACGCCGGAAGGACATCCCGAACGGGCGGACCGGCTGCGTTCGCTGGCGATCGCGCTGGAGCATCCGAATTTCGCCAGGCTCGACCGCAAGGACGCTCCGCAGGCCAACGAGGACGCGGTTCTGCTCGCCCATCCGGAAGAGCACCTACGCGCCGTCATGCGCGAAATCCCCGAGGAGGACACGATCCGCCAGATCGAGGCCGACACCTATGTGGGGCCGAAAAGCTTTCAGGCCGCGCTGACCGGCATCGGCGGCGCGATGGCCGCCGTCGACGACGTGGCAAACGGCAAGGTCGACAACGCCTTCGTGGCGGCAAGGCCCCCCGGCCACCACGCCGAAAAAGACAAGGCGATGGGTTTTTGCCTGTTCAACAACGCCGCGATCGCCGCGCGCCACGCGCAGCGGAAATACGGCATGGAGCGCGTCGCGATCGTCGATTGGGACGTGCATCACGGCAACGGCACGCAGGACATCTTCTGGGACGATCCGTCGGTGCTGTTCTGCTCGACGCACCAGATGCCGCTTTATCCCGGCACCGGCGCCAAGGACGAGACCGGCACCAGGAACAACGTGGTCAACGCGCCGCTTTCGCCCGACACCGGCAGCGAATATTTCCGCGAGGCCTTCAAGAGCCGCGTGCTTCCGGCGCTCGACAATTTTCGGCCGGATTTCATCATCATCTCGGCGGGCTTCGACGCGCATCACCGCGATCCGCTGGCGCAGATCAATCTCGTCGGCGACGATTTCGACTGGGCCACCGGACGGCTGATGGAGATCGCCGGCAAATATGCCGGCAACCGTATCGTCAGCCTGCTCGAGGGCGGATATGATCTGGAAGGGCTCGCCGAATCGGCGGGCATGCACATCTGCAGACTGATGAAGGGATAGACGATGACCGAAAACACCGAGAGCCTCGATGTGAGCGGCTATTCCTTCGAGAAGGCCGTCGCCGAACTCGAAAGCATCGTGGCGCGGCTGGAACGGGGCGACGTGGCGCTCGACGAGTCCATCGCCATCTACGAGCGCGGCGAAGCGCTGAAGAAACATTGCGAAAAACTGCTGACGGCCGCCGAAAACCGCATCGAGAAGATCCGCCTCGACCGTGCCGGGAAGCCACAGGGCGTCGAGCCGCTCGACGGCGAATAAGCCGGACGGCTAAACCAAAGTCTTACAACCTTCGCATGGAATGCGTCATAAACCGATTGACGCACCGGAAACGCCTCCCCATGATGGCCCCATCTGCGTGGTTGCTTTGGGAGGAGGCCATTATGAACTTCGGCGTGAAGTCCAGTAAAATCAATCTCATGTTCGTGGCGACACTTGCTGTTTCGACGGCATTTTCGGCCGCCGGCGCGAAGGCTGCGGAATTCATCAACGTACTGACCGGTGGCACGTCCGGCGTGTATTATCCGCTCGGCGTGGCGCTTGCCGAAATCTACGGACAGGGCATCAAGGACGCGCGCACCCAGGTGCAGGCCACCAAGGCATCCGTCGAAAACCTCAACCTGCTGCAGGCAGGACGCGGCGAAATTGCCTTCTCGCTCGGCGATTCCGTCCAGGAAGCCTGGAAGGGCAACAAGGAAGCGGGCTTTCCCGCCAAGCTCGACAAGCTGCGCGGCATCGCCGCCATCTATCCGAACTATATCCAGGTGGTCGCCAGCGCCGAATCCGGCGTGAAGACGCTTGCCGATCTTAAGGGCAAGAGCCTGTCGGTCGGCGCACCTGCCTCCGGCACGGAACTCAATGCCCGCGCAATATTTACGGCGGCCGGCATGTCCTACAAGGACCTCGGCAAGACCGAATACCTGCCGTTCGCGGAATCCGTCGAGCTGATCAAGAACCGCCAACTCGATGCAACGCTGCAGTCGGCAGGTCTTGGCGTCGCCTCGATCCGCGACCTTGCGACCTCGCTGAAGATCAACGTCGTGGCGATCCCGGCCGCCGAGGTCGCCAAGATCGGCGCACCTTATGTCTCGGTGAAAATCCCGGCCGGCACCTATGAGGGGCAGACCGCCGATGTCGAGACCGCCGCCGTCGGCAACYTCCTGATCACCCATTCGGGCGTTTCCGACGAAACCGTCTACCAGATGACCAAGCTCTTGTTCTCCAACCTGCCGAAGCTTTCCGCAGCCCACGCCGCCGCCAAGGCGATCGACGTGAAGAAGGCACTGGAAGGCATGCCCGTACCGCTGCATCCGGGCGCCGAACGGTATTACAAGGAAGTTGGATTGATGAAGTAAAGCGATAGGCAGACTGTGCCTATTGCAAGTCCCCTCCCCAACCCCTCCCCACAAGGGGGAGGGACTCAACCTGCCGCACTGCCGATGCCCACTTGGTCGGGAGAGAGCCGCGGGTCTTCTCCCCCCTTGTGGGGGAGATGGCCGGCAGGCCAGAGGGGGTTTCCCGACAGACCAGAGAGCTTGCCGAGAGAACCAATGTCCGAAATCCCAACGCAAAACTCGATCACCTCGCATTCTGCCGAAGAGCCTATCGAGGGCCTGCCGGCCGGGTTCGGCGAGGGTTTGACCGGGCGGATTGCCTTCTGGATCGCCTTTGCCTTTACCCTTTTCCAGCTCTGGACAGCCGCCTACGGGACGCTTGCGAGCCAGATCGTCCGCGCCATGCATGTTGGCTTCCTGCTGCTGCTCGGTTTCGTGCTGATCGGCAATCTCGTCGCCAAGACGAAAGCCGGCAAGATCTGGTTCTGGGCGCTCGGCATCGTCGGCTTCCTGACCGGCATCTACAATTGGGTCTTCTACCACGACCTGATCGTCAGGAGCGGGTTCCTGACGACGCCGGACCTTATCGTCGGAACCGTGCTGATCGTGCTCGTCTTCGAAGCGGCACGACGGCTGATGGGCCTGCCGTTGACGATCATCGCCGCCATATTCCTCGCGTACTGCTTTTTCGGCCAATACGCCCCCGGGCCGTTCATCCATCGCGGCTATGATTTCGAACAGATCATCGAGAATTTCGCCTATGGGACCGAGGGCATTTACGGAACGCCGATCTACGTTTCGGCGGCGTATATCTTCATCTTCGTGGTCTTTGCCGCGTTTCTGGAACGCGCCGGCATGCTGGCGCTGTTCAACGATTTCGCACTCGGCCTCGTCGGCACCTGGCGCGGCGGACCGGCGCAGGTCTGCGTGATGTCCTCGGCACTGATGGGCACGATTTCCGGCTCGGGTGTCGCCAATGTCGTCGCCTCCGGACAGTTCACCATTCCGCTTATGAAGCGCTTCGGTTTCCGCTCGGCCTTTGCTGGCGGCGTCGAGGCGACCTCGTCGATGGGCGGGCAGATCATGCCGCCGGTCATGGGTGCCGTCGCCTTCATCATGGCGGAAACGCTCAACGTCTCCTATGCCGAGATCGTCAAGGCCGCGATCATCCCGGCCGTGCTTTATTTCGGCGTCTGCTTCTGGATGGTGTTCCTGGAAGCCGGCAAAGCGGGCCTCAAGGGCATGAGCAAGGCCGACCTGCCGAACCCCTGGGCCGCCGTCCGGGAACACTGGCCGCTGATCCTGCCGCTCGCCGCCCTCGTCTACCTGCTGTTTGCCGGTTATACCCCGATCTTCGCCGGGACGATGGGGCTGGCGCTGGTCATCGTGCTGATCCTCGGCATGCCGCTTGCCGCAAGCATCGGCCCGCTTGCCTTCCGCCTCGTCTTCTGGCTCGTGCTCGGCATCGCCGCCGCCTCCTTCCTGCGTTACGGGGTCAACTTCCTGGCGATCGTCATCCTCGCCCTGATCGTCGGCTGCATCTTCGTCAAGGGCGGGCGCGAGACGCTGGCGATCTGCCGCGACGCCATGGCGGAGGGCGCCAAGAACGCGCTGCCGGTCGGCATCGCCTGCGCCATCGTCGGCATCGTCATCGGCACGCTGACCCTGACCGGCATTGCCTCGACCTTTGTCGGCGCGATCATCCGGGTCGGCGAGCACAACCTGTTCCTGTCGCTGGTCCTGACGATGATCACCTGCCTGATCCTCGGGATGGGCATTCCGACAATCCCGAACTACATCATCACCTCGTCGCTTGCCGGACCTGCGCTGCTCGAACTCGGCGTGCCGCTGATCGTCAGCCACATGTTCGTCTTCTATTTCGGCATCATGGCGGACCTGACGCCGCCGGTGGCGCTCGCCGCCTTCGCGGCCGCGCCGATGGCGAAGACCTCCGGGCTGAAGATCGGCGTGGAGGCGACCAAGCTCGCGACCGCCGGTTTCGTGGTGCCGTTCATGGCCGTCTACACGCCGGCCCTGATGCTGCAGGATCCGGGTGCGATTGCAGCGGCTTGGAGTTATCCGGTCGAGGTCGCCTATGTCTTCCTGAAGGCGTGCTTCGGCATCGCGCTCTGGGGCACGGCGGTGGTCGGCTTCCTCTTTGCCCGCATGGCAGCTTGGGAGCGCCTGCTCGCCTTCATCGCCGGTGCAAGTCTGGTGGTGGCATTTCCCTGGACCGACGAACTCGGCTGGGTACTCGGCGTCATCATCGTCGCGCAACACTGGTGGCGGAACCGCAGCGCGCCGGCCGCACCGGCGCTGACATGAGCAAGGGGCGATGAGCCTCTGCATCCTGGCCGGCGGCAAACTGACGGTGCTTGCCATCTCGATGTTCACGCTCTCCTGGACCCATTCGGTGCAGAAGACCGAATGGCGCGAAACCTGGGCCGTGACACCGGCCGGGCTGGAGCTTCGTCAGGCGGAGGTCAAAGGGTCCGGCGCCGGCATGGAGCCCGGGGCGGACGCGGTGCTAAAGGACGGCTGGTGGGTTTGGCACCCGACGCTGCCGCCGCAGGAACGCATTTCGCTAGCGGCGTCCGGCATGACGCCGGGTGGGTGGAGGCTGTGTCATGCGGGTGGATGTATGGAGCTTGGGGCGACGGCCGGGGATGAGGTGAGCTTGAGCGGGTGTCGCTAACGCTCTCGACCAAATCCGAGGGCTCCACTATATTGTCTGCATGGACAAAGATCTGGTCATCGCCAAACTGAGGGCGCACGAGGACGAGTTGCGCGCCGCGGGCGTGCAGACCCTGTCGCTGTTCGGTTCGGTCGCGCGTGGCGAGGCGACTGAGGGATCCGACGTGGACGTGGTTGTGCAGCTGGATCTCGACGTGACGGGCCGCGGATTCAGCTATTTCAGCTCGCTCTCAGACTTGAAGGAGAAGCTGCAAGACATTGTCGGCAAGCCGGTGGACATCGTCTCCGAGCCGATCCTGAAGCCCAGACTGGCAAAGGAAGTCGCAAGGGACCGCCAACTTGCCTTCTAGCCGTCCATGGGTCAGGGTCGAGGATATTCTCGAAAACGCGCTTGCCATCCTGGAATACACTCAGGGCATGGAACTCGCCGACTATCTCTCCGACCGCAAGACAAGAGATGCCTGTGAACGCTGCCTCTCGCGTATTTCGGAGGCTGCCGTCAAATTGGGTCCATTTGCGGAAGAGGCGTTTCCACAGCATGGTTGGAGAGGCATCCGCGATATCGGCAACATCCTGAGGCACGAATATGATCAGGTGGAAACGGTCAATATCTGGGACGTCATCACGATAAACCTGCAGCCGCTCATTCGCGACATCGAAATCGCGCTTGCCAATCGCGACATATCTGAGGTCTGAACCATGTCCTTCTTCCCCGGAAACGACCCGGTCGCCGGCGACGCCTTTGCCTGTGATGCGATCGAGAACCTGATCATTCCGCGCACCAGCGATATCGGCGGGTTTTCCGTGCGGCGCGCGTTGCCGAGCCGGCAGAGAAGGCTGGTAGGGCCGTTCATCTTCTTTGACCGGATGGGACCGGCGCTGCTGCGGGCCGACGAGGCGCTGGACGTCAAGCCGCATCCGCATATCGGGCTTTCCACCGTCACCTATCTCTTCGATGGCGAGATCAAGCACCGCGACAGCCTCGGCACCGAACTCACCATCCGGCCGGGCGATATCAACCTGATGACCGCCGGCCGCGGCATCGTGCATTCGGAACGCACGCCGGAAAACCTGCGCGGCCATCCGATGTCGGTCTCGGGGCTGCAGACCTGGCTGGCGCTGCCTGATAACAAGGAGGAGATCGATCCGACCTTCTCGCACACGGATAAGGAAAAGATGCCGGTCATAGATGCGGACGGCGCGAGCGGACGGGTGGTGATCGGCGCTTTCGAAGGCCTCGGCTCGCCCGTCTCGACCTTCACCGACACGCTCTATGTCGATCTCCGCCTCGAGGCTGGCAAGCGCTTCCCGTTTGCGGCGGCGCATGAGGAGCGGGCGATCTACATCCTTTCCGGCGAGCTCGTCGTTTCCGGCGATCGGTTCGCGGCCGACCAGCTTCTCGTCTTCCGGCCGGGCGACAATATCACCCTCGAAGCCGGCGCTTCGGGCTGCCACCTGATGCTGTTCGGCGGGGCGGCGCTGAATTCCAAGCGCTATATCTGGTGGAACTTCGTTTCCTCCTCCAAGGAGCGTATCGAAAAGGCGAAAGAGGAATGGCGCACCGGCCGTTTCGATATCGTGCCCGGGGACGAGGAGGAGTTTGTCCCCTTGCCCACCGCCTGAAATCGGTTAGAACCGCAGGTCATGCAACTTGAAAAAGCCTGCTTTCTTCTCATCTTGGGGGAGAACACGCTTCCGGAAAGAGCAGAAAAGGCCATCGTCCGTGACATCAATCCCCGCCACGCCATTGCTCGACAAGGTCAAGCTTCCCTCCGATCTTCGCGCCATCGAAGATCGCGACCTGACGCAGCTTGCCCGCGAATTGCGCGACGAGATGATCGATGCGGTGTCGCGCACCGGCGGCCATCTCGGCGCCGGCCTCGGCGTCGTGGAACTGACGATCGCCATCCACAAGGTATTCAACACGCCGGATGACAGGCTGATCTTCGATGTCGGCCATCAGTGTTATCCGCACAAGATCCTCACCGGCCGGCGCGACCGCATTCGCACGCTGCGGCAGGAGGACGGGCTTTCCGGCTTCACCCGCCGGGCCGAGAGCGAATACGATCCGTTCGGCGCGGCACACTCTTCCACATCGATCTCAGCCGGCCTCGGCATGGCGGTCGCGGCCGATCTCTCCGGCTCGAAGCGCAATGTCATCGCGGTCATCGGCGACGGCGCGATGTCGGCCGGCATGGCCTATGAGGCGTTGAACAATGCCGGCGCGCTGGATGCCCGGCTGATCGTCATCTTGAACGACAACGACATGTCGATCGCCCCCCCGACCGGCGCGATGAGCGCTTATCTGGCGCGGCTCGCCTCCGGCCGCACCTATATGGGCTTTCGCGATCTCGGCAAGAAGCTGACCGCCTATCTCGGCAAGAATGTCGACCGGGCGATCACCCGCGCCGTCGAACATGCCCGCGGTTACGTCACCGGCGGCACGATGTTCGAGGAAATGGGCTTCTACCATATCGGCCCGATCGACGGTCATTCCTTCGACCACCTCCTGCCGGTACTGCGCAACGTGCGCGACAATGCCCGCGGCCCGGTGCTGATCCATGTGGTGACGCAGAAGGGCAAGGGTTACGCGCCGGCGGAAGCCGCCGCCGACAAATATCACGGCGTCAACAAGTTCGACGTCATCACCGGTGCGCAGGCGAAATCGAAGCCGAACGCACCGAGCTATACGAGCGTCTTCGGCGAGGCGCTGGTCCAGGAAGCAGCCCTCGACGAGAAGATCGTCGGGGTCACCGCCGCGATGCCGAACGGCACCGGTATCGACAAGCTGGCGGATGTCTTTCCGGCCCGGACCTTCGATGTCGGCATTGCCGAACAGCATGCGGTGACGTTTGCGGCGGGCCTTGCGGCAGAGGGCTACAAGCCTTTCTGCGCGCTCTATTCGACCTTCCTGCAGCGCGGTTACGACCAGGTCGTCCATGACGTGGCGATCCAGGGATTGCCGGTGCGTTTCCCGATCGACCGCGCCGGCTTCGTCGGCGCCGACGGGCCGACCCACGCGGGCTCGTTCGATACGACCTTCCTCGCGACGCTCCCGGGCATGGTGGTGATGGCCGCCGCCGACGAGGCGGAGCTGAAGCATATGGTGCGTACAGCCGCTGCCTATGACGACGGCCCGATCTCCTTCCGTTATCCGCGCGGCGAAGGCGTCGGGGTCGAGTTGCCGGAACGCGGCCAGATCCTTGAAATCGGCAAGGGCCGGGTGGTCAAGCAAGGTGCCAAGGTAGCGCTGCTTTCCTTCGGCACGCGCCTTAAGGAATGTGTGCTTGCAGCCGAGGATCTCGACGCCGCCGGTCTTTCGACCACGGTTGCGGATGCGCGCTTTGCCAAGCCGCTGGACCATGACCTGATCCGCCAACTCGCCCGCCATCACGAAGTGCTGATCACCATCGAGGAAGGCGCGGTCGGCGGCTTCGGCAGTCATGTGCTGCAGTTCCTCGCGACCGAGGGCCTGCTCGACAACGGCCTGAAAATCCGCTCGCTGGTGCTGCCGGACATCTGGATGCAGCAGGCAAGCCCGGACGCGATGTATGCCAAGGCCGGCCTCGACCGCGCCGGCATCGTCTCGACCGTGTTCAGGACGCTCGGCCAGCCCCAGATCGGCGTCGGCTTTGCCGGCTGAGCCCGGTCGTCAGGTCCTCCCGGATTAGAAACCGAGGCGGCTCAGCGGCCCGATGATCTTGCGATAGAGCATCGGTGGTGTGAAATCCCGCAGCACGTCGCGGCGTATTTCGGCGTAATCCTTCTTGTCGGTGGAATTCGGCCGCGGCTTGAAGAGCGTCGAATGCGACTTGCGGGAATCGTCCCACGTTGCCGTGTAATAATAGAGCGCGATCGAATCTCTCGATTTGTCTTCCGGATGGTTCACGACCGAGGGGTTGCCGTGGAAGGAATCCGATGTGGTCGAGAAGGTGACCATGCGATTGAACAGGGGAGTGAAGCTGTGCACCTTGCCCTTCATCTCCTTGTCCCAGATCTCGAACGAGCCGCCCCACTCTTCCCGCCAGTCCTTGTTGAGATAGATCAGCGTGTTGAGCCGGCGCTCGACCTTCATCTTGGAATGGAGATTGAAGTCGGCATGGATATCGAGATGCCCGCCATTGGCGGTCTCATGAACGCCGGCGCCGAAAAAGAATGGGTCGGGGATCAATCCTTCGATCCCAGTCATCTCCTCCAGAAACAGAATGAAGGGGCGCGAATTCAGCGCATAAAACAGGTTCTTGGTGTAGGTCGGAAGCCGTTCCGGCACGTAGGAGACCTTCTTGTTCTCCTGCGCCCTCGCAAAAGTCGTCTCCTTTTCCGGACGGTTCCGGAGGTCGGTCAGGACGTTCTCCAGAACCTGCTCGGGCAGGAAATTGTCGATGCAGATATGCGGATAAGGCGAAGCCGATTGGTAAGCCCCGGCATAGTTCTTGGCCATCGAGCGAGCGGCATCAACATCTGCCAGAAGAGTATCCGCATCAATGGGATATACTAACTGCGCCATTACACTCCCCCAAATTATACTTTGGCCAGAGTGTCATAATTTTTAGATGGTGCAAGCATGACAAAAGCTCATACTTCGAAAGCGTTAGTCGTTAGATAAATTCGAAACCAGATCCCACCCCTCAATTACGGCTTTGAAATCAAATACTTCATTTGGAAGTGCCTTTCCACGCCTCGACCGCACCCCGCACAGAGGCTCCGAAGCAGTATCCTCCTACGTCGAATGAAGTAACGCATCCCATCGAAGGGGCGGTTCCTAGTTCCGCTCGCCTTCGATCACCATGTCGAACTGCACGACATTGGAATAGATCGGCGTGCCGACGTCCATGGCGTAGCGGGAGCGGAAGATCTTGCCGCTGACATTGAAACCTATCTTCCGTCCGCTCCAGGAGGTCAGCTTCACATCGAAGACTTCGGACGAGCTATGCCCCTTGGCGGTCAGCGTGCCGGTGATGCGGGCGCTGTCCGGGCCGGTCTGCTCGACGCGTTCCGAGCGGAACGAGATCGTCTCGAAATGACCGGAATCGAAGACGGCACCGGAACGCAGGAAGGCATCGATGCGGTCCTGGCCGGTGCTGACGCTTTCCGGCTTCAGATCGAAATTCACCATGGAATGCGTAAGATCGCCGGCTTTGAGGTTGAACGTGCCTGAAAACTTACCGAACTTGCCCTTGATGCCGCCGCCGCCGACCTGATCCACGGCAAACGCGATGCGGGAACCGGAGGTGATGGCATAACGCCCCGCCGCCTCGGTGAGGCTCGGAACGTTCACGGCCGAGAAGCCGGCTCCGGGAAGCGACATGGCGAGCAGCATGGCTGCGATGACGGTTGTCTTGCGGGTCATGGTCCCGGCTCCTCGATGGATGTTTTTGCGGTGCGGTGCCGGCTGCCGAGCATGCGGGTGAGCACCTCATCATGCCTGACATAGTGGTGGTAGAGTGCAGCGCCCGAATGCAGGAGGACGAGGGCCAGCATCGAATAGGCGAGAACCGCATGGACGGTCGACCACCAGGCCTCGGCGGCATCGGACTTCGGCACCGGAAGATGCGGAATGACGACGAGGTTGAACGCGAAGGTCGGAATTTCGAGCGGCGATACGGAGGCGATCATCCAGCCGGCCACCGGCACAGCCACCGCCAAGGTCAGCAGCAGATAGTGCATCGCGTCTGCCGAGCGATATTCCAGGGCGCTTAGACCTTTGACGGGTTTCACCCGCACGACCGTCAGCGAATGGACGAGCCTCACGGCCGCCAGAAGCAGCGCCAGCATGCCGAAGGACTTGTGCCACTGGAAAAGCGAGAACTGCAGGGCTGGATCGATCGATTGGAGGGTCATGACGAAGCCGAGCACCAACAGGCCGAGGATCAACAACGCGATCAGCCAGTGCAGAACGATCGCGATGGGATCATAACCATCGGCAGGGCGACGCGGCATGGGATGTTCCCGGAACTCTTGGGCTAACTTACGATCGGAAACATCGTGCTTTCCGATCCGGCCGGCAAGCGCCAGCGCGATCACTTTCATTCAATATTACTGAATTCGGATCTTTGCCGCCACCGTCACTGATCGGCGGCCGTCAGGAACAGGATATTAAGATCCTTGTCCGGATAGAAATCGTCCGCCGTCATCTCGAAAGTCGTGGGGCCGATCTTCTTCACGCCGTTGCCGCAGAAGCTGACGTAATCCTTCTCCTTCCCCTTGTCGATCGTCAGCTTGAACTTACCGATCGAACCGCCCCAGTTGGCGCCGGTAGTGAGGATGTAGGACACCCATTGCTCGGTATAGTTCGGGCCGCCTTTTCCGGCCGCAGCTTCGAGTTTTGCCGCGGTCTTCATGAATGCGGCGTCGATGCAGTAGCGGTCGGCATAATCCTTGTAATTCGTCGCCGGCTTACCCTGATCGATGAAGGTCATGGCGACAGTGCCGCCGACGCTCGGCTTATAGCGATGGCTGACATGGACGGGTTTGCCGGCCGGAAACTTCGTCTTCCACCAATAGACCGAGCGCAGCGTCCAGGCCGGCGTCAGGTCCTCCTGCCAGCCCTTGCCGGCGTCGTAGCGGTTGACGAACACCAGCCCCTCGGCGATCCAGGCGGCCTTCACGTCTTCGGGCAGGGCCTTGAGTGCGGCAAGCGTCCTGTCGCTATAGGGCAGAAGCGGAATGTTGCGCGCCACGAGTTCGTCTGTGCGGTCGATGCCGGCGGCCAGCACCCTTTGCTGCAGCTCCGGCTTGATCTGCCGGCTGTCCTGCACGACCGAGAAACCGAGGAAATTGTCGCTGTCGGTGTTCTCGAGCGCGATATCGCTGTCCATGCTGCCGGTGATGTCCGGCATCGGGAAGGCGATGACGCTTTCGACATCCTTGTCGCTGGCGTTCTTGAAGACATAATCGACCAGCACTTCCTCGCGGGAAATGTAGAGCTGCTCCTCGGCCATGGCGACGTCGGAGGTCTGGACGTAGATCAGCCCGCCCGTCTTCAGTTCCGCCATGGAATCGTTGGCGAGTGCCGGGTTCGCGACGAACAAAAGTCCGCCGATCAGCAAGGTGCATCGCATATCCGTCCCTCCCATTTCCTCGCCGGTTTTCGGCCGCCGGAAGATAGACGCAAATGCTGAAACAGAGAAGGCAGGCCGGATGGTCTCTGGCCTGCCTTCTCGATCAAACCGTATGGACGGATCAGAATTCCGACCACTCTTCCTTGACGGCGGCGGCGCTCGCCACCTTGCCGGAAAAGGCGCGGGCGACGGTGGAACGCAGGGCATTTGCCGGCGATGCCACCGGACGGGCTGCCGACGGGGCTGCAACCGGACGCGAGGTCCGGACCGATGGCGTGCCCCCGAAGTTGAACTGCCTCAGCAGGGCATCGAGCGCCTGGGCTTCCTGGGCAAGCTTGTGGCTTGCCGCGTTCTGCTCTTCGACCATGGCGGCGTTCTGCTGCGTGCCCTGGTCCATAGCGTTGACCGATGTGTTGATCTCCTGGAGACCGGTCGACTGTTCGCGGGTGGAGATGACGATGGCGGAGAGGTGCTGGTTGATCTGCTGCACTTCGCCGACGATCGCTTCCAGCGCCTGGCCGGTCTCGCCGACCAGCGCGACGCCCGCATCCACCTGCTGGCTGGAGGTGGTGATCAGCGCCTTGATCTCCTTTGCCGCATTGGCGGAACGCTGGGCGAGTTCGCGGACTTCCTGTGCGACGACCGCAAAGCCCTTGCCCGCCTCGCCGGCGCGAGCCGCCTCGACGCCTGCATTGAGCGCGAGAAGGTTGGTCTGGAAAGCGATGTCGTCGATGACCGAGATGATATTGCTGATCTCACCTGACGACTTCGAGATTTGCTCCATGGCGGAGACAGCCCGGCGGACCACTTCGCCCGATTTCTCGGCGCCGATGCGGGTGCGCTCGACGCGCTGGCCGACGTCTTCAGCTCGGCGGGCCGATTCCTTTACCGTCGTCGTCACCTGTTCGAGTGCGGCGGCTGTCTCTTCGACGGCTGCGGCCTGCTGTTCCGTGCGGCGGCCGAGATCGTCAGCCGCGGAGCGGATTTCGCCGGCACCGGAACTGATAGCCGAGGCGTTCTCGCCGACCGCCTGGAGGGCGGCCTGCAGCCGGCCGAGCGCCTGGTTAAAATCGGTGCGCAGCCGATCGAGATTGCCGGAGAACGGCTTTTCGATGCGGTAGGCGACATCGCCATCGGCAAGGCTTGCAAGCCCGGTGGCCAGCGCGTCGATCGCAAACTCGATATTGGCGGCTTCGCGTGCCTTCTGGGCGTCGTTGTCGAGGCGTTCACGCTCGCGGGTGTCGCGCAGGACATCCGCATCGCGGGCCAGACGCTGCTTTTCGATCGCCGCATCCTTGAAGACCGTGACGGCCTTGGCCATCCGGCCGACTTCGTCGCCGCGTTCGAGAGCCGGAATTCCGATATCATGATTGCCGCCGGCAAGGCTGGTCATGGCCTCCGTCATGCCGACGATCGGTTGGACGATGGCACGCGACAGGGCAAACACGAGGGCGACCGCGATCAGGCCGGCAATGCCGCCGCCGATGAGGAGCGTCAGCAGCAGATCGGTATGGGCCTGGGTCTGGGCGCTGACCATGGTGGTCGACAGGTCGAAAGCCTGCTTCTTGATCTTGGCGGCAGCCTCGCGGAACACGTCGAGCTGGCCCTTCGACTGGTTGCGGCCGATCTCGATGACTTCCTCGATCGGCTTGCCGGTGTTCTTGCGGGCGTCGATCTGCGGAACGGTAAGCTGGGTGTGGAACACATCGGCTGCGGCACGCATCGCATCAAGCGAAGCGACCATATCCGGCACGCCGGCGGCCGCCTTCTTGGCGGCGTCGATCGCCGCGATCATCTTTTCGCGGTTGTTGAAGACGTCGGCATAGGTGCTGTCGCTCTTGAAGAGCAGGAAGCCGCGCTGATTGACGGCCTGTTCCAGCATCGCTTCGAGCGCCGCGTCCACATTCATCATGATCGTCTGGGAAACGACCTGCTGCGCAGACGAGCGGCTCGATTTCAAGGCCTGCCAATAAACGCCGGCGGACGCCAGCAGACAGACCGACATCAACGCCGCGAAGGTGATGATCAGCTTCTTGTTCAGGGATAGGTTTTTAAGCGACATCGGGGGCTTCCGCTCTCGGGTGAAACAGCATTGGGCATCTCCTCCGGCGGCGAGAGAATCCCAACATGATTAAAATTTGATTGAACCCGGCGCGGGTTTTCATGAAGCAAGGCCCTTGCAAGCCGGCCGATAGGCAGGCATTGACTGCGACCATGTCCTCAAGCCCTGAAAACCAACGCCTCGACCAGCTTCTCGTCTCGCTCAATCTCGTGGCGAGCAGAGCTCGCGCGCGCGACGCGATCGCCCGCGGCACCGTTACCGTCAACGGCCGCGTCGTCACCAAACCGAGCCTCACCTTCCCGCTCGACGCGAAACTCACGATCGACGACCCGGCACAGGATTACGTCTCCCGCGCGGCGCTGAAGCTTGTGGCGGCACTCGATCACTTCAAGCTCGACCCGGCCGGCCACGACTGTCTCGATATCGGCGCCTCGACCGGCGGCTTTACCGAAGTGCTGATCATGCGCGGCGCAGAACACGTGACCTCGATCGACGTCGGCCACGGACAGATGCATCCGCGGCTGCTCGCCGAGCCGCGGGTCACCAATATCGAGGGCCTCAACGCCCGATATCTGACCGCCGAGGATTACGACGACCGCGAGATCACCTTCATCGTCTCGGACGTCTCGTTCATCTCGCTGAAGCTGGCGCTGGCGCCGGCCTTGGATCTTGCCGAGCCCGGCGCGCATTGCGTGCTGCTGGTCAAGCCGCAATTCGAGGCGGGACGCGATGCGATCAGCAAGGCCGGGCTGCTGAAGGAGCCGGAGACGGCGCCGGCGGTTGCCGCGGAACTCGAACGCTGGCTGGTCGAAGAGATGGGCTGGGCGAGCCTCGGGCTCATCCCTTCCCCGATCGCCGGCGGCGACGGCAACCAGGAATACCTGCTCGCAGGCAGGAAGYCCGGTGAACCTTCATGAGCACGGTCACCGTCACGATCAGCCGGCTCGGCGCCCAGGGCCACGGCATCGCCAATGGCGAAGACGGCCCCGTCTACGTGCCCTATGCGCTGCCCGGCGAAACGCTGGCGATCGCCCGCAACGGCGATCACGGCACGGTCATGTCGACGTCCAACCCGTCGCCGGACCGGGTCACGCCGCCCTGTCGCCACTTCGGGCCTGACAGCGACGCCTGCGGCGGCTGTTCGCTGCAGCATCTGGCCGACGCGCCCTATCACGCCTTCAAGCGCAACCTCGTGGTCGAGGCGCTGAAATCCAAGGGCCTGACGCCTGACGTGGGCGAACTGGTCATAGCGCATCCCGGCGAACGGCGGCGGGTGGTGTTTTCCGCCCGCAAGACCGAGAAGGAGTTGCTGCTCGGCTTCAACCGCGCCGAGACGAACCACATCGTCTCGATCGTCGAATGTCCGATCGCCTCGCCCGGCATCGTTGGCCGGCTGGAGGCGATCCGCGCGGTGGGCAAGGCGCTGGCGACCGGTTCTGAGACATTCCGCATCGCGGTTCTCGAAACGCTTGCCGGCCTCGATCTTGCCGCAGAAGGGCTGAAGCCGCTTGACGACAAGCAGCGGCGCACGGTCACCGAGACGGTGCTGGCGCTGAAGAGCATCGCGCGGGTTTCGGTCAATGGCGAGATCGTCATCGAATTGCAGAAGCCGCTGGTGGATTTCGGCGGCGTCAAGGTCTCCCCGCCACCCGGCGCCTTTACCCAGGCGACGAAACCGGCGGAAGACGCTATGGCCGAACTGGTGCTGTCGCATATCGGCAAGGCCAAGCGGGTTATCGACCTGTTTGCCGGCTCCGGCACCTTCTCGCTCCGGCTCGCCCGCATCGCCAAGGTGCATGCAGTCGAAGGCGACGAGAAATCGGTCAGGGCGCTCGACCTTGCGGGCCGCAACACTCAAGGCCTGAAGCCCGTATCGGTGGAGAAGCGCGACCTCTACCGCCGGCCGATGATGGTTTCGGAACTGAAGAACTACGACGCCGTCGTCTTCGATCCGCCGCGCGCCGGTGCCGAAGTCCAGATGAAGGAGCTTGCCCGCTCGACCGTGAAGACGGTCGTGGCGGTGAGCTGCAACCCGCTGACGCTTGCCCGCGACCTTCGGATTCTCGTCGATGCCGGATACCAGATCAAAGCGGTCACGCCGATCGACCAGTTTCTCTGGTCGCCGCATGTGGAAGCGGTGGCGCTGCTGCAGAAATGAGCTCGGGCGGGCGGACCGCCGGGCTTCCTACCGATCCAGATCAAGCGTACCGGTGCCAACCACGCCGGAGCAGCGGCAGCGGCTGCCGACGCGGCCGGGATCGGCATTGCAGACATAGGGACGACGGCGGTCCATGCTCGGCGGCGGAGAGACGACGCAGACATAACGTTGCGGGCGGGGACGATTTCTATCGCGGTCACGGTCGCGGTCGCGATCTCTGTCCCGGTCACGGTCCCTGTCACGGTCGCGGTCGTCGTCACGGCGGATGATGAGTCCGTTGGGGCCGATGGTGACGGAAGGGCTTTGGGCGAGCTGCAGCGGCTGGCTCTGCGAGGGGAACGCCAGCGTCTCGGCCTGCGCCGGCGCTATTCCAATAAGCAGTACGAGCAAGCTCGCCGAAATACGATGCATCATTGTTCCCTCCCGATCGATTGGAGGCAATCTAGCGCTGAAGTTGCGTCAAAAGAAGACGGGAACAGAAATTTCCCGTGCGACACCGTTAACGCCGCATGAAGGCCTCGAAGGCGGCGCGCGCCTCGGCGCTTTTAAGCTGGGCGGAGAAATGCACCAGCTCCTCGTCGATACGCGCAAGCACCGCCTCGCGCGGTCCGCGCACCAGATCACGAGCGATCTTCAGGGCCTGCGGCGGTTTTCTTGCAAGGCTGGCGGCAAGCGCCAGCGTCTCAGCTTCGACCGCCTGCGGCTCCACAATCTTCCAGATCAACCCGGCATCGAGTGCAGCTTGCGCCGAAAACCCCTCGCCCGCCACCAGCATGGCAAAGGCGCGCTGGTGGCCGATGGCTTTCGGCGCCAGCAGGCTGGAAGCGGCTTCCGGCACCAGCGCCAGGTCGACGAAGGGCGTCTTGAAGACGCTGCGGGCGGAGGCGATCGTCAGGTCGCAATGCATGTTCAAGGTGGTTCCGATGCCGATCGCCAGGCCATCGACGCCCGACACCAGCGGCTTTTCGGCAAGCGCTAAGGCCTTGATGAAAACGGCGGCGGCAGGTGCCTCCTTCGATCCGGACATGGCGTAGGTAAGAAAATCCCCCATGTCGTTGCCGGCGGAGAAGCAGTCCTCGCTGCCGAGGAAGGCGACGGCGCGAACGGCGTCGTCTCTGTTTGCCTCTTCGAGCGCCGCGGTCATGCGGTTGTACATGGCCGAGGTGATGGCGTTCTTCTTTTCCGGCCGGTTGAAGCGGATCACCATGACGCCCGGCCGGGCCTCGGGGCGCTCGATGAGGATGTGGTTGTCGCTCACGGATGCCTCCTTCAGGCGAGGATCGCGCGGGCGGCTTGAAGGCTCGCGGCGCCTGAAACGACGCGGTCCTTCAGGGCCGAGGTTTCGGCCAGCAGGTTTTCGGCCATGAAGCGGCAGAGCGCGACGCGCTTTTCCGGGCCACCGTTATCGACAGCGACAAGCGCGCCCTTGGCAAGATAACAGCCGGTCAGCACCAGGCCGAACAGGCGCTGATAGGGCGTCGCACCGGCAAGCGCATCGGCGGTCTTGCCGGCGGCCTGGGTGTCGAGGAGCCAGCCGGTGGCGGTTTCGAGTGCGGCGATGGCGGCGCGCAGACGGTCGCCGGTCTCGCCGAATGCCATATCGTTGGAGGCCGAGACCTTGTCGGCGATCTCCTTCAGCTCGCCGATGAAGCCGCGCACCTGGTCGCCCGAGGAGAGCGGCAGCTTGCGGATCACGAGGTCTATCGCCTGGATGCCGTTGGTACCCTCGTAGATCGGCGCGATACGGGCGTCGCGCAGGTAACGGGCAGCGCCGGTCTCCTCGATAAAGCCCATGCCGCCATGCACCTGGATGCCGAGCGATGCGACGTCGACGCCGGCATCGGTCGCGAAGGATTTTGCGATCGGTGTCAGAAGGGCTGCGCGTTCGGTCCAGTGGCGGGCCTCGTCGCCCTCGGTATGATGCGACATGTCGGTCGCGTGGGCGCAGGCGTAGCAGATGGCGCGCGCGCCTTGGGTCAACGCCTTCATGGTGATCAGCGTGCGGGCGATGTCCGGATGGTCGATGATCGGGCTCATGCCCTCCCCCGACCAGCCGGGCGCCTTGCCCTGAGTGCGTTCCCTGGCAAAGGCGACGGCCTTCTGGGTGGCGGCTTCGGCGATCGCCACGCCTTGCATGCCGACCGCCAGGCGGGCATTGTTCATCATCGTGAACATGCAGGCGAGGCCCTTGTTCTCCTCGCCGATCAGCCAGCCGATCGCGCCCTTGTCCTCTTCGTTTCCGGGAGAATATTTGCCGTCGCCATAGATCATCGTGCAGGTCGGCGAGCCGTGGATGCCGAGCTTGTGTTCGATCGAATGGCAGAAGACGTCGTTGCGCGCCTCCAGCGATCCGTCGTCGCCCACGAGAAATTTCGGCACCAGGAAAAGCGAGATGCCGCGGGTGCCGGCAGGCGCGTCGGGGAGCCGCGCCAGTACCAGATGGATGATGTTGTCGGCGGCGTCGTGCTCGCCCCAGGTGATGAAGATCTTCTGGCCGAAAATGCGGTAGCTGCCGTCGTCGCTGCGCTCGGCACGGGCTTTCAAAACGCCGAGATCGGAGCCGGCATGCGGCTCGGTCAGGTTCATGGTGCCGGTCCATTCGCCGGAGACCATCTTTGCGAGGTATTTTTCCTTCAGCGCCTCGCTGCCGTGGACGACCAGCGCCTCGATGGCGCCCATGGTCAGTGTCGGGGCGAGCGCGAAGGCCATGGAGGCGGAATTCCACATTTCGAGCGCGGCGACGTTGAGCATATGCGGCAGGTTCTGGCCGCCATAGGCTTCTGGCGCGGTCAGGCCGTTCCAGCCGCCTTCTCGCCAGTGACGATAGAGTTCCGGCCAGCCGTCGGGCGTCTTCACCTTGCCGTCGATGAGGCGGGCGCCCTGTTTGTCGCCGATCTCGCCGAGCGGCGCCATCTCGTTGCCCGCAAACCGCCCCGCTTCCTCCAGGATCGCCTCGACCAGATCGGCACTCAGGTCACCGAACCTGCCGATCTCCAGGGCGTCGGCAAGACCGGCCACGTGGTTCAGGGTGAAGGCGATCTCCTCGACCGGTGCCTTGTACATGATGCTCCTCCTCGTGGGCGCAGTTGTGACTGCCCTAACCTGGCCGATTCTACTCCGTCGGCATCCTCACCTTGCTTTTTACGTAAACGTAAGTGCGAATGTCAATGTTCAGGCTAAGCCAAAGAACACGGCAAGCGACCGGTTCACGGCCATCAAGGTTTCATCTTCGATCGAGCCGAAAACCCTGCCTATTTTTTCCCGCTTGAGGGTCATCGCCTTGTCGATCATGATCTGGGAGGGACTGTTGAGCGCGTTGCTCTGCGTGGGCTGGACCATGATGCGAATGAGCGGCGTGTCCACAATGGTACTGGACAGCAACAGCACCGTCAGCGTATCCGTGTCGAAGAGGTCAGACTGGATCACAAGGGCGGGGCGCGGTTTTCCGAAATCCCCAGCCAGAGCAACCGTCACAAGATCGCCCCTGCGCATCATTGCTCCCCGAGATCAGCCAGGGCTTCATCCAGAAATTTCATCAGATCGGGATCTGCCGCGTCCGCCGCTGCGACCAACCGCGACTGCCGATGGCATTCCTCTGCAAAACCGGGGCGCCGCGTATCCGGAACCCAAATTTGCACTGGCCGCAACCCGGACGCCCGGAGATTTTCACGACGCTTTCTGACGCGCTCACTTACGGAACTGGCCATATGAAATACTCCTGAATTTGTTACATGTAACAGATGACACTGGAGGGTTCAAGGAGCTTTTAGAGAATCTTGTTGAAACAGCCGTTACACAAGAGGTCTATGGAGTGATGCCTATGCTTTCGGATTCCTCGCCCATGTCCCTCATGAACCCCGCTATCCCCGGCCTCGTCTGGGCCTATCACTTCCATCCGGGAGCGGCGCCCTGCACCAGGCTGCCGCTCGATGCGGCGCGCAGCGATCTCGATGTCGGCGACGGTTTTCTGTGGCTGCATCTCAACCTCGTCGACAGTCGGGTCAACGCCTTCCTGGAGAACTTCCCGGGCCTGACACCGCCGGCCATCGCCGCACTCACCACCCACGACACGCACGCGGCGGTGACGCTCGACGAGCAGCTGGTCTACGGCACACTGGTCGACTTCCAGCGCGAATTCGACAGCGAGACACGCGATATCGGCTGGCTGCATTTTTTTGTCTCGGACAGGGTGATCATCACCACCCGCCTGCAGCCGTTGCGCTCGATCGACCGGGTGCGGGCAGCGATCGAAAAGAACGCCTCGCGCTACAAGAAGCCGATCGACGTGTTCGAGACGCTGGTCGCCGAATTCCAGCGAACACTGATCGCCCTGGTGATGGAACTCACCGAGGAAATGAACATCATCGAGGATTTCGTCTACGACAACACGCCGCGCGACGAACGGCGTCGGCTGGCGCCGATCAGGCGGACGGTGGTCAGGCTGCACCGGCATCTGAGGACGGTGCTGACGCTGCTCAGGCGCGCGGCGGCGACTGACGACGACGAGATGCCGCCCGGTTTCGACGACGCCGCCTCGCGGCTGATCGGCCGGCTGGAGGCGGCGGACCACGACGTCTACGCCCTGCAGGAGCGCGCCCGGCTGCTGCATGAGGAAATCGACTCCAAGCTTTCCTCCGAAACCAACAGGCACCTCTACATCCTGTCGCTGATGACCGCCTTCCTGCTGCCGCCGACCTTGGTCACCGGCTTTTTCGGGATGAATACCGCGTCGCTGCCCTTCGAGGGGAATGGCTCGGGGACAGCCTATGCCTTCGGCCTGATCGTCATTTCGGTGCTTGCCGCCTGGTGGCTGTTGAAACGCACCGGCATTCTTTGACCGCTGGACAAACGAAAAACCCGCCCGGGGGTCGATGCCGAACGGGTTGAACGTTTCCTATCGATCGCTCTTAGAAATAGGGCGAATAGCAGGTCTGACGCGGGCCGTAGTTCGGCTGGAACGAGTTCGAATAAGCGTCGTAGGAGCGGTAACGCTCGGCGCACCATTCGTAGTGGCGCGGATTGATGTCGTCCCCGCCGCCATAGACCGGCGCCGGCTCGACATAACGCGGCTCCGCGGCTATGGCACCGCCGATCAGGGCGCCGGCGCCGAAAGCCGCCAGCGGAAACCAGTAGCCGTTATGGCGTCGATAGCCCGGGCGGTAGTCGCGATAACCGCGATGCCCGCCATACCAGCCGCCGCCATGGCGACGGTACTGCACGAGGGTCACGTCGGTATTGGCGTTCGTTTCGATCCCGGCGACCGGAGCAGTCGGCAGCGGCATCGCCTGAGCCGGCATCAGCGAGCCGGCGAGAACGGCAGCAGAGATGCCCGCAACCGCGATCTTCTTCAAAAGAGTCATATTAAGTCCCCCATATCCCTTGTCGGTGCTTCAATTTTTGCCAGCCAATTATTTCAGTATGCAGCGAAATAGAATTTCGCTGCAACCCTTGGGAAGTTCATCCTGAACGCGTGATTAACGCGAGCCACGACCGGGCTTGCGTAAAGATGGCCAATGCCTGCTTACCTGTAAGGCGAGATGCAGCGTGCCCGCACGCCGGAGCGCGGTGCATAAGTATCGTCCCAGGCCCGATAGCTGCGATAACGGCTTTCACACCAGGCGACGTGGCGGCTGCCATAACCCCGATCCACCTGGATAGCGCCGCCGATAATGGCGCCGGCACCGAAGGCGGCCAGCGGGAACCAGAACCCGTTGTGATAGCGATAACCGGGGCGGCGGTCGCGGTAACCGCGATGGCCGCGATACCAACCGTAGCGGTCACGCCGGAAGTCGCGACGATACTGGACATTGGTGACATCGCTGGCGGCCGAAATGCCGGATGGCGGAGCCGGCATTTGGACAGCCTGCGCAGGTACAAGGCCAGCAAATGTCGTGACAACGGCGACTGCCGCTGCGGTCAGGCGTAGGCGAAAGGCGTTCATGCGGGGTGCTTCCTCATTCTGATTTTCAATCAGAAAACAACGCCACACGCGGGATTCCGTTCCTGGAGCCACGCCCCGCGCCGATCAACGCCGATCACGAATTGGCGATCAGGCGACGATCGAGAGTTGCGCCTGCTCGCCCTGCAGCCGGTTGACCATGAAGTTCGAGTACCATTCGACGAACTGCATGACACCGCCTTCGTGGAGCGCCGAATAGGGGCCTGGCTCATAGGCGGGTGAGCGGATGCCGAAGGCGTTTTCCTCGACGATCTGGCGGTCCTGGTCGTTGGTCATGTTCCAGACGTGGGCCAGATCTTCGAGATTGTAGTCGACGCCCTCGACCGCGTCCTTATGGACCAGCCATTTGGTGGTAACCGCCGTTTCCTCCGGCCCAAGCGGGGTGACGCGGAACGAGATAGCGTGATCGCCGAGAATGTGGTTCCAGCTGCTCGGATAGTGGAAGAGCAGCATGGTGCCGATCGAGTCGATCGTCACGTCGTCGGAGAGTTTGCGCTGCACGGCGTTGCGGCCGCTCATCGTATAGCTCTCGGCATCCTCGATCAGCGGCATGCGCGCGACGCGGAACTGGCCGGTCTCGTCCATCCGGAATTCGCTCGGCAACCCGGCCGCCTCACAGCGCTGCCAATGGGCGGCGATGACCGGATCGTCCTTGGCGCCCTGGACACCGGTCGCGGTCGGCGATTCCGGATAGGTGCGGCAGAGCTCCGGATGGTTGGCGGCGCAATGGTAACATTCGCGATTGTTTTCCCAGACGAGCTTCCAGTTGCCCTTTTCGATGATCGTCGACTGGTGCGCGACCTTGGCTTCCGACAAGCGGTGCGGGGCCATATAGGGCTCGATCGCGGCGCGAACCGGCGCGAAATCCGGCGCCTCGTTGGCAAGGCAGATGAAGATAAAGCCGGCGACGCTCTCGCAATGGACCTTCTTCATGCTGAACTGGGTCTTGTCGAAATCCTGGCCCATCTGGCGGCCGACCAGAAGCGAGCCGTCCAGTTCGTAGGTCCACTGATGGTAAGGACAAACGAGCCGCACCGCCGAACCATGTTCCTTGGTGCAGACACGGCTGCCGCGATGGCGGCAGGTATTGTGCAGCGCCCGGATCTGGTTGTCGCGGCCACGCACGATCACCACCGGATAGTCGCCGATCTGCAGGGTGAAATAGGCGCCGGCCTTGGGCAGCTCGCAATCATGCCCGACGAACAGCCAGTCGCGGTACCAGATCATTTCCAGATCGAGCTTGAAATAGGCGGGATCGGTATAGAAGGGCTGTTCGAGGCTGAATCCCTCGCGGCGGTTCTTGAGCTGCCGCAGGGCCTGATTGCGAATTTCCATATACTTACCTTCCTCGTCAATGTGGACAGCGGAAGGACATGGAAATGCCGGCCGGCCCCAGGCCCGCCCCAAACCCTGTCCCGAACGCCCGCCGCGTCCGGTCGTCATCTTTTGTCCCGAGGCTGGTTTCCGGGCTCAGGAGCTGTCCGCTGCGGGACGGGCTCGGCGCCTTCCCGGGCGGCCTTTTCGGCTCTTTCCCAGTGGCCTGTACCAAGCTTTCTTGCTCCACCACCGTTGCGGGGGCAGCGCCGGATCAAGGTTTTGAAAACCCCTGCCGGCTTCCCAATTCTCCGCCTTCCCTAGACAGGCGGCACCTCAAGATCGAGGCGGATATAATCATCGAGCGAGCGTGTCGCATAGGCGACATTGCGACATCGGCAACCGCGTTGGCGACAGCGACGAAACGGCCCGGAATGCAACACTCCAGCCCCGCGAAAGCGAAACCTGTCATTAAGGGATAAGCCATAAAATCCCGGCTCGAATGGGAGCGATGCCACCGTGCAGGCCAAGGGAAAAATCCGTTACTATAAAGCTCCTCCACCAAAGCCTCCGGCGCCGGTGGCAGTGAAGACCGCTGCCCATTCCGAATTCCTTCGGACGGGGCGCATCGCCCGCTACAATCCGATCTGGCTGCCGGAAGAGCGCCGTTATCTCACCCATGACGAGGTCGCAGAGCGCACGGGCAAAAGGCTGGAGGCGGCCGGCGAGACAAGCCACAACCGGATCAACTCCTTCCATCGCTCGATCAAGTTTCCGAAGATCATCTTTCACCACACGCTCGATGAGCGGCCACATCTCGGCTATTGCCATGTCACGGCGGCAAAAACGCAACTTGCCCACGGCGTGCCGGTCAGCTGGTCCTTCTACATTGCCAATTTCGTCTCGGAGATGGGCGGGGAGGAAACGTTCTTCGAGCGTATCAGCACGGCCTATTCGCGCATGTATTTCGCCGTCGCTGTCGAACGAGAGGCCGGCCAGCCGCTGCAGATCAACCGGTCGATCCGCAAGAACGGCCTTCTGTTCCGGACCAACGATCCGATGGAAGCGATCAAGAACGTGCTGATGCTCGGAACTTCCAACGAAATGCTCCGCGAGATCATCAAAAAGCTATGAAGACGCCCGGGTCCGCGTTATTGACGGGCGGATATGACGGCTCAAATCATCGACATCACCCGGGACCATGACGGCGCGCTCGCCCAGGCCTGCGTCGTGCTTGCAGACGGCCTGCCCGTGGCGATCCCCACCGAGACGGTCTACGGGCTTGCGGCCGATGCCACCAATCCCGCCGCCATCACCCGCATCTACGAGACCAAGGGGCGGCCGCGCTTCAATCCGCTGATCTGCCATATGTCGGATCTAGCCATGGCCGAGCGTTATGCCGACTTCGATCCGATTTCGCGAAAGCTTGGCCAAGCCTTCTGGCCGGGACCCCTCACCCTGATCCTGCCCCTGAAACCCGAAAGCGGCATCCACGCGCTGGCGACGGCCGGGCTCGATACGGTCGGCATCCGGCTTCCCAAGGGCTTCGCTTCCGATCTGATCCGCGCCTTCGGCAAGCCGCTTGCGGCGCCGAGCGCCAACACGTCCGGCAAGGTGAGCCCGACCAGCGCCGCCCACGTGGCCGACGACCTGGGCGACAAGCTGGCTTTGATCATCGACGGCGGCGCGGCCCCGGTCGGCGTCGAATCGACCATCGTTCGTGTCGAGGATGGCGTGATCCGGCTGCTGCGGCCGGGCGGGGTTGCCGTGGAAGAGATCGAGAAGGCGACCGGCCTTACGGTGATCCGACTGGAAGGACCAGCGGCGATCATCGAAGCTCCCGGCATGCTCGCTTCCCATTACGCGCCGGGAGCGGCGGTCAGGCTCAATGCCGACCATGTCGAGACCGGCGAGGCATTGATCCGGCTCGGTTCTGCTCCCGTGAAGGGAATGGAACTCGCGACGGCGGTTTTTGATCTGAGCCCGTCCGGCGATCTTGCGCAGGCGGCGGCAAACCTGTTCGATTACCTGAAGCGCGCCGACGCCACCGGCGCCGCCAGTATCGCCGTCACGCCCATTCCCGACCACGGGCTCGGCGAAGCGATCAACGACCGGCTGGCGAGGGCGGCTGCCCCGCGGGAATAAGCCGGGGCAAAAGAGGAGGAGACGCTGATGGATATTTCCGGGCCGAAACCAGAACTTCTCGACCGCTTCGCCGCGATCGTCGGCGAAAATCACGTGCTGCGCGATGCCAATGATCTTGCGCCGCATCTGGTCGAGGGCCGCGGGCTCTACAAGGGTTCCTCGCCGATGCTACTGAAACCGGGCTCGGTCGAGGAAGTGTCCGCGATCCTGAAGCTTGCAAGCGAGACCGGCACGCCGATCGTGCCGCAAACCGGCAATACCGGCCTTGTCGGAGGCCAGACGCCGCGCACCGGCGGCAGCGACCTGATCGTCTCGCTCGAACGCATGAACCGCATCCGTGACGTCGATCCGGTCGCCAACGTGCTGGTCGCCGACGGCGGCGCCATCCTTGCCGACGTGCAGAAGGCGGCGGAAGCCGTCGACCGGCTGTTTCCCCTGTCGCTCGGTTCGGAGGGCTCCTGCCGCATCGGCGGCAACCTCTCCACCAATGCCGGCGGTACTGCCGTGCTCGCCTATGGCAATACCCGCCAGCTCTGCCTCGGGCTCGAAGTGGTGCTGCCGACAGGCGAGATCTGGGACGGCCTGCGCCGGCTCAAGAAGGACAATACCGGTTACGACCTACGCGACCTCTTCATCGGCGCGGAAGGCACGCTCGGCATCATCACCGGTGCGGTGCTGAAACTTTTTCCGCAACCGGTCGGGCACCAGGTCGCACTTGCCGGCCTCAATTCGCCGGCAGACGCGTTAAAACTCTTCGAGCGGGCCTCGAACCTCTGCGGCACGGCGTTGACCGGTTTCGAGCTGATGCCGCGCATCGGCATCGAATTCGTGGTTCGGCATATAGAGGGCGTGCGCGATCCGCTCTCCGAGCCGCATCCGTGGTACGCGCTGATCGACATCTCGACCTCGGATTCCGCCGAGACGGCCAGTTCCATGGTACAATCGCTGCTCGAACAGGGTTTCGAGGCAGGCCTCATCCGCGACGCCGTGATCGCCTCCTCCGTCGCGCAGCAGAAGGCGCTCTGGCACATGCGCGAAAGCATGTCGGATGCGCAGAAACCCGAAGGCGGCTCGATCAAGCACGACGTGTCGGTGCCGGTCTCGAAAATCCCGACCTTCATGGCGGAGGCAGAACAGGCGGTGCTGGCGGCCATGCCGGGTGCGCGGGTCTGCGCCTTCGGCCATCTCGGCGACGGCAATATCCATTACAACATCTCGCAGCCCATCAGCGCCGACATGGCGGGCGACAAGGCGGCCTTCATCGGCCGCTGGCGGGAGATCAACGCGATCGTCCACGGCATCGTGCTCGCCGCCGGCGGGTCGATTTCGGCTGAACACGGCATCGGCCAGTTGAAGCGCGACGAGCTTGCCCATATCCGCTCGCCGATCGAGATGGACCTGATGCGGCGCATCAAGGAGGCGTTCGATCCGGCCGGCATCATGAACCCCGGCAAGGTGGTTACCATTCCATGAGCCGGCCCTCGAAGACCACTATACGAATCGACCTCGACAACGGTGTGCGGCTCGGTCCGGGCAAGGCGCAGCTTCTGGAACTGATCGCCGAACACGGCTCGATCCGAGCGGCGGGCGCCTCAATCGGCATGTCCTACCGGCGGGCATGGCTGCTCGGCGACGAGATCAACCGGATGTTCAAGGAGCCGTCGATCTTCACCCGCCACGGCGGCAAAAGCGGCGGTGGTGCGGGTCTGACGGAATTCGGCCAGGAACTGCTGTCGCGCTACCGGCGGATGGAGAAAGCGAGCCGCGACGCGATGCGCGCCGACCTCGACTGGCTCGAATCGAATGCAGATCCGCACTTCGAGACGACGGCAAAGACCACCGACGCCTGATAACCGCCCGCCCTCAGCCCATCCGGATCTGGGACAATGCCCATAGGGTGTCCGAGCTGATGCCGACCGAGCTGCCGTCGCTGCTTAGAATGCTCACCGCCGATGCCGTATTCTGGCTGTTCTCCAAGTCGTACATGATCGTGAAGCGCTGGACCAGTTTCTTGACCTTTTCCGGATCACTCAGATCTTCGAGGTTGAGCTTGTTCTTGACGATCTTGGCCTGCTGGTCGACGTCCATGTTGGCGATTTCCGCGGGCAGGCTGAAAGTGACGCGGAAGAACTCCTTCAGCGCCTCGTCGCCGAGGATCACGTATGGGTCGGTGATGCTGTCCGACATGCGCTCGAAATAAAGCGCCAGGCGGACGCCCGGATTTTCCTCGCCCTGCTGGTTTTCGAGAAGCTGGCGGACGTAAAGGTCCTGGGTCGCGACGACTTCGCCGCCGTTCTGAGCCTCGCCTGCCGAGCTTCGGTCGATCTCGCCCTTGGAGTCGAAATTGAAGGTACCGACGATCTGCGCGAACCGCTTGTCCGTCTGGGTATTCACGAAGCTCTTGGGGTCGGCGGGATCCGAATTGAAGGCCTTCTTCAGGAAATCGTTGGTGACCTTGGAAGGGTCTATCCCCTTCGATATCAGCAGGATGTCGAGCGTCTTGCGATCGGCGAGCAGTTCGTCGCGGCTGCCGATGCGCTGCATTGCGTCGGTATAATATTTGGCTTCCGTCTGGGCTTTCGCTCTGGCCGCTTTGAGTTCATCGCCTTCCATAAACCGGCTTTTGCGCAGGATATAATCCTTGGCGACGTTGGTGATTGCCGCATTGGACTGGAGCAGCACCTGGCGGGTGACTGCTCCCTTGGGGTCGAAATTGAAGAGCTTGGCAAGCGAGACGAAACGTTCGTCCTTCAGCTTGTAGATATAGCTGTTCGGGTCGGAAAGATCGCTTTTCAAGGCACTCTTGATCGTCAGCTTCGAAACGGTGGCGGGGTCGAGGCCAACCGCTTCAAGGGCAAAATCGTAGGATTTGTCGGCATCCGCGCTCAGAAAGTCGTCAAGCGTCTTCACGGCCGAAAGGTCGAGCTTGTAGAATTTGATAGTCTTGTCGAGATCCGCTTCCTGCTTGTCGTCCCAGCGGCTCATATAGTCGCTACGGGTGGTACTGGTCTGTAATTCGTCCTGGGCCTGGCCGGCGGCGACGGTACCGTCGGTGGCGAAATTGAAGGCCTTCGCCAGCTCCAGATATTCCGGATTGGTAAGGCTAAAGCGGTTCGCATAGCTGTCAGGGTCGGAGAGATCGCTCGTCAATATCTGTTCGATCGTGGACTTGACGACCGTCACCTTGTCGAGATCGAAGGCGACCTTGATATATTTGAGAAGCCGGGGATCATTGATGAAATCGCTGACGTTGGTAGCCGTCTTGAGCTTCTGCTCGAAGAGCTCCTGATTGAACATCGCCTCGGCATGCGTGATCCGGGTCTGCTTGTTGAAGAAGCCTCCGACGATCTCCAGCAGTTTTTCCGGCGTGACCGCGCCGCCTGCCGGCACCGAGCCGTCAGCGTTGAAGCTGAAATCCTCGGCGAGCGATTTCATCAATGCGAGATAAGGCGCATCGGACGCCCCAGCGCTGATGATGGTCGCGAGTTCGGCGCGCCGCGAGTCCGTCTGGGCGATCGGCACCAGCCTGCCATCCAGCTCGGTATAACGCGTCTGCGACGTCGTCAGGTTATCCTGGTCCGTCTGGATTGCCTGCACCGTATTGGTCAGCTCCACCTGCATCGCGTCGATCAATGGCTGGATCACCGCCGGATCACCGCCATTGTTCAGTTCGTCCTGCTTGGCGGCGATCTGGGTTTCGAGATCGGTTTTCTTCTGCTGGCCGAGCGCGATCGAATCCTGCAGCGTGGGAATGCCGGTGCTGAGGCTCAGCCGCTCGGCAAGCTCCGTGTCTTCGGTTTTCGCCGCATTGTACTGGTCGAGATTGTTGCCATAGGCGGTGTTGTAAAAGCTGGTCGGATCGGCCGGATCGCTGGTCAGCACGCCGCGGATGGCGTTGTAGTTGTAATATTTGGTATCGATGCCATAGGCCGTGAACAGGTAGTCGCGAAGCCTCGGATTGGCCAGCAGCTGATCGACATTGGTGATATTGCCGGTCTCGCCCAGCATGACCTTGAAATAACGGGTGTCTTCCTCGATCGTATCGTTCTGGGCTGCGATCGTCTGGTCGTAGGTATCGAAGAGTTCGTCCATCTGGCCGTTGGACTGGGCGGCTGCTCCCTCTCCGTTGGAAACGCCGAAATTGAACGCTGCGGCGATATTCTTGTAACGGTCGTCGGTCAGGCGGTTTGCAAAGCTATTGTCGTCGCTGAGATCGCTTTCCAGCACCTGCTTCATGAACGCCTTGGCATAGATCATGTCGTCCAGGCCGTGGGCCTGCATCGCATAGGAATAGAGGCGATAATTGCCGAGGAACTCGTCGACGGTTTTTACCTTGCCGATATTGTCCTGATAGTACTTCGTATCGTTGACGACCGTCGTCTGCCCGGCAATGTTTTTCAGGCTCTTCTGCATGTCGCGATTGACAAGATCAAAGGTGAGATAGGTCGATACCATGGAAGGGCCTCACGACTCGGAATTATGCTGCCGCAATCATTGCAGTCTAGCCTTGCCCGTGGCTTTTCGAAAGGGTTTCGACATCCCGTCCGGAATGTCCCAGGCCTGCACAGCAATGCTGCGATTCATCTTCCGGAAACCCAAATCCGACCCCTTTTGCTAACCATCCAGGCAGGCAAGGCTTCTTTAACCGCTATTTTTAAGCAGTCTCGAACATGGCCCGCCCTATGCTTTGGGTATCAGAGGACAAAAGTCCCGTAGAGAAACCGGCAACGGCTCTCAGGTAAAACAAGGGTAGCATATCGATGACCAACACTGTTCTGAAGCCCGTCTGGGCAGGGTCGACATTCAGGCTCGATCCGTCTCGTTTCCCGCAGCAGGTTACCTATGCGCTGCGCGAGACCTCAGGAGATGTCTCCATCACCATCGACGAACGCGGCGCAGTGCTGCGTAAGATCCTCCCCGCAAGCGGCCTGCCGCTCTCCTTCGCCTTGCCCGCCCGCGCCTTCAAAGGGGTTGCGGCCCGCGCCATAGACCACGGCGACGGCGAAGTGACGGTCACGCTCGAACTGCATCACGACGATCCGGATCTCTGCATTCCGCTGCTCGTCGCCCACGACCTCTGCGACATCGCTGCCGACTGGCGGAGCTGGTCGGACGCCTATCGCATTCCGATGCTGATGGTGGAAGCCGACGGCATCGCCCGGCCGCTGGAAAACCATATCGGCGACGTGCGCACCAATGCCGTCAGGCAGCGCCGCCGCCATTCCTATTTCGCGGCCCGTCGTCCGCGCTTCCTGGTCCGCCGCACCACCGGTAGCCTGGGCGTGACGATGAAAATCGAAGGCAAGGAAATTATCGCGCGACGCTAGGGCTTTGCTTGTCCCTTTGTCCACCGCCTCTCGCGATAACATGGGAGGGAGCCCGATCCTTGAGCGGTCGGGCTTTTTCCGTTAGAGGGCAAGCGACAGGACGAGGCCGGCAAACAGGATCGCGCCGACGCGGGTGTTCGACTTGAAAAGCCTCAGGCACTGATCGGCATTGTCGATATCGAGGATCAACACCTGCCAGCCGAACATCAGGGCTGCGGCGAGAAGCCCGAGATAGGCGAGGAAACCGACGCCCGCCGCTGCGAACGCAAGCAGCAGGAAGATCAGCGTCAGGCCGTAAAGGCCGATCAGCCAGGGCTTGGTATTGTCGCCGAAGAGACGTGCTGTCGAGCGCACCCCGATCAGCTCGTCATCCTCCTTGTCCTGATGGGCATAGATCGTGTCGTATCCGATCGTCCAGGCGATGGCGGCCAGGTAAAGCCAGAGGGCGGCGGCGGAGAGGCTGCCGAACACGCCCGCCCAGCCCATCAGCGCGCCCCAGGAGAAGGCAAGGCCGAGGAAAAATTGCGGCCAGTCGGTAAACCGCTTGGCGAAGGGATAGATCGCCACCACCGCCAGCGACAGGATGCCGAGCAGGATGGTGAAACCGTTGAACTGGATGAGGACGAGCAGGCCGATCAGCGCCTGCACGCCAATGAAGACCTTGGCTTCGAAACGCGACACCCGGCCGGAGGGCAGCGGCCGCGAGCGGGTGCGCGCCACTTCCATGTCGATATCGTGATCGACGAGGTCGTTATAGGTGCAGCCTGCGCCGCGCATGGCGACCGCGCCTAAGAAGAACAGCACGAGGTGGAAAAGCAGGAGGCCGAGGGAAAACGCGCCCTCCCCCTTGGCGGCGTTCGCCGCCAGCGCCGCCGACCAGAAACACGGCCACATCAGAAGCTGCCAGCCGATCGGCCGGTCCCATCTCGCAAGCTGCGCATAGGGCCAGGCCGGCCGCGGCAGGACGCGATAGACCCAGTTGTCGGATGGAGCGTCGGCCACGCGGCCGCTGAAATCGTCGGCGTTCGTCATGGCCGGTTCTAGCGCCGGCCGAACGCCACGGTCAAGCAGGCGCTTTGTCGCCGTTTGGAAACGGAAAGTCCCACGCCTTCCGTCGTGAGCACGCTCACGACTTAGGGCGTGGAAGAGCCACGTCTTACGGCAGAGAGAAGCCGAATTTGTAGCTTGCTGAAACGCCGAACATCAGCTGGTTTTTCGAACCGCGTTCGCGCACGAGACTGCTGTCGGCGATATCGCCGGTCAGCCGCTTGTATTCGGCAAACGAGGTGAGCTCGAGTTTCTCGGTCGCCTTCCAGGTCAGCGCCGCGCCGACGCCGACCGAATGCAAGCCGCCGCCCGGATCGTAGGCGGAGAGACCCGATGCCGCCGACTGGCTCGGGGTCACCTTGTAATAGGCATCGTTGTAACCGTTGCTTGCCCAGGTCGCGCGCGGACCACCGGAAAGCCTGAGATCCGGCTGAAGATCGGTGAAAGCGTCGACCGAGACATCGGCGACGACGCCGTCATGGCTGCGGATGCCCTGGCGGACTTCGGCACGGGCACGGATCCAGTCGGTCGGATAGATATCGATGAAGCCGCCGACTTCGCCGCCGAGCTTCACCTTTTTCAGACCCTTGAGATCGTCGGACGTGTCATCATCGCGCGGCATGATCAGCTTCGCCGCCACGCCGGCGCGGATCGAACCCTGGTCGATCAGCGCGAAGGAGATGTTGTCATTGCGGGAAGAGAACCGCGCCTGTTTGGCGTTCTGGCGGCCGAGCGAGATGATCGGCGAGAACTGCAGGCTGCGGCCGTTGTCGCCCTCGAATTTCGGCGCCACGAAACCGGCGCCGCCGAGCGTCAGGTACCAGTCACCGGACCAGAAGCCTTCCTGAGCCTCGGCGCTCCCCGAGGAAACAATCGAAAAAATGGAAAGAAAAAAGGCAGCCCGGACAGGCAAGGACATGGCAACGGATCCTGAAAACGCGAAACAGAACAGAGATCCCACTGGGGATTTCCGTTCTATTATCGCATTTGCATTGCCAGCTTGTTAACCAAGCGAAAAATCACACCGCTACCTTGTCGAGCGGGATGCGGCTCTCTTCGAAGGCTTTCAGTTCCGCCTCGCGCTCGTAGATGTAGTCGCGGTTGTCCGGAACCGCGGTGCGCTTCTTGACGATCTGCATCTGGAAGAGGCGTCCGTCATGGCCGGTTCCACTGCCCGCCCAGGGAACCCGGTTAAGCATTTACGGGTGAGACCGCAGGCGGCAGCTCATCTGCCCCGTGCCGCATATAGACATTCGCCAGGACAGCAGCTCCATACGTGATGCCTATAGCATTAATGGAAAGCGCAACCATTACGACCAATATCAGAGGTATATTTGGCACTCCGGCGGGCACCAGCATCGTCCCAAATGCTGCCGTGCCTATAGCACCGATAACCAGCGACATAGCGGACATGGCTACCAAAGAGACGGCGAGGTGCCCGAAAGTCGTCAGGAAATTCGGAGCACCCCGAGCCCAAGCCGCCTTAAGCGATGTTCTGATCCCCGTAATGTTGGATGTCGGCCAAGTACCGACCAACGACATCAAGGCCGCATAAATTACGACCAGTGCCGTGGTCGACACCATCAGCCAGCCAACTGTACGGCCGTTGAACACCGCTGCAAACCATAGAAAGGCCGGCAGAGAAAGTCCGGCTGCAATTATCGCTAGTGTAATAAATTTCAGAGAATAACCGAAAAATCCTTTGTAAAACTCCGGCTTCGCGCTGAACTCAAATGTCGTTTCCCGTATTATTGAGATTTGCACCCACATCGCCAGGTAAATTGTTGGAAAAAAAGAAGCAATATTCGACGAAGAACTCCCAGAAATTTCTTCGAATACCGATAGCAGAACGGAAATTATTATCCATACGAAATAATAAATCCAATTTCTAACGACGATAGAAAAGACTTGTTTAACCACGCGAATGCCCCCATTGCCCAGCATCGGCTCCACAACCTTGGCAAGTTGCGGACCAGATGCTGAACCATAGAGGGCGCCATACCGTTTTCCAAGATAGGTACCGGAACCAAAGGTTAATTTATACTTGCATAGGGGTTAACCCAGTTCACACCGCTACCTTGTCGAGCGGGATGCGGCTCTCTTCGAAGGCTTTCAGTTCCGCCTCGCGCTCGTAGATGTAGTCGCGGTTGTCCGGAACCGCGGTGCGCTTCTTGACGATCTGCATCTGGAAGATGAAGAAGCTTTCGTGGGTGAAGGCCATTTCCGAACCGGCGAGATAGAACTCCCACATCCGCACGAAACGCTCGTCGTAAAGTGCCACCGCCTTGTCCTTGTTGGCCATGAACCGCTCGCGCCAGTGGCGCAGCGTGTGGGCATAATGCATCGGCAGGATTTCGATGTCGGAGACGAGCAGGCCCGCCTTCTCGATCGACGGCATCACTTCCGAAAGCGCCGGAATATAACCGCCCGGGAAGATGTATTTCTCGATCCAGGGATTGTTGATGAGGGCGGGATAAGGCTGGCCGATCGAATGCAGCACCATGACGCCGTCATCGGCGAGCACGTCGTTCACCTTGTCGAAGAACTTGGGATAGTTCAACCGGCCGACATGCTCGAACATGCCGACGGAAACGATGCGGTCGTAACGCTTGTCCGGGGCTAAGTAATAATAGTCCTGCAGCTCGAAACGGACGCTGTTGGCAAGACCGCGCTTGGCGGCGCGCTGGCGAGAAATCTTGAGCTGCTGCGTCGAGAGCGTGATGCCGGTCACGTCGACGCCGGAGGATTCCGACAGATACATGGCCATGCCGCCCCAGCCGGAACCGATTTCCAGCGCCTTCTGCCCGGGCTCGGCAAGCAGCTTGGCGACGATATGGCGCTTCTTGGCGATCTGCGCCTCGTCGAGCGAAATGCCCGGCGGGTTGAAATAGGCGCAGGAATATTGCCAGTCCTCGTCGAGGAAGAGCGAGAACAGCTTTTCGTCGAGGTCGTAATGATGGGCAACATTGCGCCGGTTATGGTTGATCGGCACGCGATTGCGGAACTGGGAAACCAGCACGCGGGCGATGCCGCGCCAGATCATGCCGAAGGTCAGTCCTTCGCTGAGGGTATTGTCCTTGATCAGCGCAAGGAACTCATAGATGTCGCCGTCATCGATGACGAGACGGCCGTCCATGTAGAGCTCGCCGAGCTTCAAGGGAGGATCCGCCACCAGTTCGCGTTCGGCGGCTTCGTCGATAAACCGTATCGAAACGGATCGCCCGCCACCGCTCCCGTAACGCTGCTCACCGCCCGAGCCGCGTACGATCAAAGTTCCTGTCTTGATGATTTTGCTGAGAAGATTGTGAAGGGACGAGGCCACGGACCCACCTCCAATAATAATACTAAGGGTGCCTTACTAATCCAAAATCTAATCGTTTCCCTGCGACTTTCAAGCACATTGCAGCCATCAAAATGACATAAAAAAGCAGGCCGTCAAACCCCCGCCTGACGACCCGCATCCTATAATTGAAATTCTGCCGAAGCCGGCCAAAATCACTTGCGTTTTAAAGCTTCCGCGAGTGCTGCGCCGAAAGCGCCCTGAGATGAAGGTTTTTCAGTTTTCATCATTTTCGGGTTAACCGGCCGGACGTCGCGGTCGCCGCGCGGAGCGGGTGCCGCTTCGCCGCCGTCCTTGCGCATGGTCAGCGCAATTCTCTTGCGCTTCACATCGACCTCGACAACCCGAACTTTGACGACGTCGCCGGCCTTTACCACCTCATGCGGATCCTTAACGAAACGGTCGGCCAGCTGCGAAACGTGGACAAGGCCGTCCTGGTGCACGCCGATATCGACGAAAGCGCCGAAGGCGGCCACGTTGGTGACGGTGCCTTCGAGCATCATGCCCGGCTTCAGGTCGGTGATCTCGTCCACGCCTTCGGCAAAGGTGGCGGTCTTGAAGCTCGGGCGCGGGTCGCGGCCGGGCTTTTCCAGCTCGGCGATGATATCCTTGACGGTCGGCAGGCCGAAGGTCTCGTCGATGAACCTTTTCGGGTCGAGCGCCTTGAGCGCCGCACTGTCGCCCATCAGCGAGCGCAGGTCGCGGCCGCAGGCGGCAACGATCTTCTTGGCGACGCCATAGGCTTCCGGATGGACAGCGGACGCATCGAGCGGCTCCTTGCCATTCGGGATGCGCAGGAAGCCAGCCGCCTGTTCAAACGTGCGGTTTCCGAGACGGGCGACCTTCAGGAGGTCCCTGCGGCTCGAAAACGCGCCGTTCTGGTCGCGATGGGCGACGATCGCCTCGGCAATCGAGCGGCTGAGGCCGGAAACGCGCGAGAGCAGCGGCGCGGACGCCATGTTCAAATCGACGCCCACCGCGTTCACCGCATCTTCGACCACGGCATCCAGCGAGCGGGAGAGTTTCCCCTGGTCGACATCGTGCTGGTACTGGCCGACACCGATCGATTTCGGTTCGATCTTGACCAGTTCCGCCAGCGGATCCTGCAGGCGGCGGGCGATGGAGACAGCGCCGCGCAGCGACACGTCGAGGCCGGGGAATTCGAGAGCGGCCGTTTCCGACGCCGAATAGACCGAGGCGCCGGCTTCCGAGACGATGACTTTGGTCGGCTTCTGCCCGGGCAGGTTCACCAGCATGTCGGCGACCAGCTTTTCGGTCTCGCGGCTGCCGGTGCCATTGCCGATGGCGATCAGCTCGACATTGTGCTTGCGGATGAGCGCGGCGAGTTCGGCCTGGGTGCCGCGGATGTCGTTCTTCGGCGGGAACGGATAGACGGTGGTGGTTTCCAGCAGCTTGCCGGTGGCATCGACGATCGCGACCTTGACGCCGGTGCGGATGCCCGGATCGAGACCCATCGTCGGCCGGGAGCCGGCGGGTGCTGCGAGCAGCAGGTCCTTGAGGTTGCGGGCGAACACGTGGATCGCCTCCTCCTCGGCGCGCTCGCGCAATTCGCGCATCAGGTCGAGAGACAGCGACACCGAAAGCTTGACGCGCCAGGTCCAGCCGGCGGCCTCCATCAGCCAGCGGTCGGCGGCACCCCGGTCCCGGATGTCGAAGGCGAGCGCGATGATCCGCTGGGCAGGCTTTACCGGCGACGGATCGTCCTGATCGACTTCGATGGTCAGCGTCAGGAATTCCTCATTCCAGCCACGCAGCATGGCAAGCGCGCGGTGGCCGGGCGCCGTCGCCCAACGCTCTGAATGATCGAAGTAATCGGAGAATTTTGCGCCGGCCTCCTGCTTGCCGTCGACCACCCTGGCCTTCAGCGTCGCGCCGGCCCGCATGTGCTGGCGCAGTTTTCCGAGCAGGTCGGCATTTTCGGAGAATGTCTCGGCGACGATATCGCGGGCCCCTTCGAGCGCAGCCTTCACGTCGGTTACCTCGTCCTTGACATAAGCTTCGGCAAGCTTTGCCGGATCGACGCTGCGGTCGGCCCAGATTGCTTCGGCCAAGGGTCCGAGGCCGCGCTCACGGGCGATCTCGGCGCGGGTGCGGCGCTTCGGCTTATAAGGGAGATAAAGGTCTTCGAGCTCGGCCTTGGTCGTCGCCTTGCCGATCTTTGCGGCAAGCTCGTCGGTCATCTTGCCTTGCGAATTGACCGAATCGACAATGGTGGAACGGCGTGCTTCGAGCTCGCGCAGATAGACCAGCCGTTCCGACAGGTTGCGGAGCTGCGTATCGTCCAGCCCGCCCGTCACTTCCTTGCGGTAGCGGGCGATGAACGGCACGGTGGCACCGTCGTCGATCAGCCCGATCGCGGCGGCTGCCTGTTCGGGACGGGCATTGATTTCCGCAGCAATCGCGGCGGCAAGGAAACGGAGATCGGCGGCCATAGGCGTCCTCGTTCAAATGGGAGGCGCGACCATAGTCGAAGTTTGTGGCAAGGCAACGTGGCGAATGCCGGTTCCACAATTTGCTTTCAACCAACCGTGCCGAAACGAAACACGGGTTGACCAGCCGCTAACCAAGGCCCTGTGGAAAAGAACCAATGCACTCTCACCTCCGGCAAGAGGCCATTAAAACCATTCCGCCGCATGATGTGGCCGAATGGAGATACGAATGCCCAAAAAAGCCGCCAGGACACTGGCATTTGACACGGCGGTCGCCAATGAAGAGCTAGAGGCTGCCATTTCCTATCTCGAACAGAAGCTGGACGATGCGTCCTTTCGGAACGAACCGGTGCCTTTCCTCGCCTATCGGAACAAGGTGATCTTCCAGACGACGCTGGATATCCGCCGCGGCGCGAAAAACCGGCGCGGTGAATTCTGACCTTTATCGAACGCGACGGCCTCCCATCGAAACGCCATGACGGACAGAAGATGGGAGGCCACCTAAGCCTTGGCCCTTGACCTTTGCCTCCCCTCCCCTTAACCGCCGCGCAAGGCCAAGGTTTTCAGCGCAGACGAGGGCGAGACATGAAGGTTCTCTTGATCGGTTCGGGTGGACGCGAGCATGCGCTCGCCTGGAAACTCGCGCAGTCTCCGAAACTCGGCAAACTCTATGCCGTACCCGGCAATCCCGGCATCGCCGAGCATGCCGAACTCTTGTCGCTCGACATCGACGATCATGCCTCCGTGGCGGCCTTCTGCCTCGACAATGCGATCGACCTCGTCGTGATCGGGCCGGAAGCACCTCTGGTTGCCGGGCTCGCCGATGTGCTGCGCGCCAAGGGCATCGCGACCTTCGGCCCGTCTGCTGCCGCAGCCCAGCTCGAAGGCTCGAAGGGTTTCACCAAAGATCTCTGCGCCCGCTATGATATCCCGACCGGCGCCTATCGCCGCTTCACCGATGCCGCCGAGGCGAAGGCCTATGTGCGCGAACAGGGCGCGCCGATCGTCGTCAAGGCGGACGGGCTTGCCGCCGGCAAGGGCGTCACCGTCGCCATGGCGATCGACGAGGCGCTTGCGGCGATCGACGACTGTTTCGACGGCGCCTTCGGGGCGGCCGGTGCGGAAGTGGTGGTCGAAGCCTATCTCGATGGCGAGGAGGCAAGCTTCTTCTGCCTTTCCGACGGCAAGACCGCACTGGCGCTTGCCACGGCCCAGGACCACAAACGGGTCGGCGACGGCGATACCGGCCCGAACACCGGCGGCATGGGCGCCTATTCGCCTGCCCCGGTGATGACGCCGGACATGGTTGCGCGCACCATGAAGGAGATCATCGAACCGACCATCCGCGGCATGGCGGAAAGTGGATATCCGTTCACCGGCGTGTTCTTCGCCGGGTTGATGATCACGGCCAAGGGCCCGGAACTGATCGAATACAATGTCCGCTTCGGCGATCCCGAATGCCAGGTGCTGATGATGCGGCTGAAGAGCGACCTGCTCGACCTGCTCCATGCGGCGGCGATCGGAACGCTCGACCAGGTTTCCGCTGAATGGAACGACGACGTGGCGCTGACCGTGGTGATGGCTTCCAAGGGTTATCCGGGCGCCTATGACAAGAACACGCCGATCGCCCATCTGCCCGAGGGCGCTGCCGGCGAGAAAGTCTTTCATGCCGGAACGGCGCTCAAGGATGGCACTCTCGTCGCAACCGGCGGCCGTGTGCTGAACGTTACGGCGACCGCCAAGACCGTCGCAGATGCGCAAGCTCGCGCCTACAGGCTCGTGGACCAGGTCGAATGGGAAAACGGCTTTTGCCGCCGCGATATCGGCTGGCAGGCGGTGACGCGCGAAAAGAACTGAGTGCCGGAACGGTCGTTTCATTTAAAATTTACCGATTATCCAGACGGGATCGAAACGAAGCCGCGATAATCATGGGAGACCTCAAGAAGGATTCCCGGTTATGCGTCTCGTTCTGGCTACAGTTCTGGTGTTTGCAAGCAGTTCGGCTTTCGCGTCGTCGATCACGGTGATCGACAACACGCACAAGGCGGGCGTCAGCATCCTCACCAAGAGCTGCACAAGCTGCCCGAGCGCTGTAGCGCCCAAATCGGACGAGGCAACCTACAAGGTTCCCGATCTGCCGGCAGGGATCCAGAAGACTGAAATCATCGAGATCAACGGCGAAAAGAAGCTGGCGCGTACCGAGGCCTGGCTTGGCGGCTCACCGGTGATCCATGTCAGCAAGCTTCCCAAATGGATGGCCGAGGAAAACGCCATCGCCGAGCTTCACCCGACCACCAACGGCTCCACCGAAACGCAGATCGCGACCGCAGAAGCCAAAAGTGACGGCATCGACGCCGACGCCCTGACCAGCGCGGTGAAGACCATCGGCAAGGCTGAGGTCGGGATCGTCGAAGCATCCCTTACGCCGAAGCCGCTGGCGCTCGACACGTTCGAACTGCGCACCGATCGCTTCTAAGTTTAGAATATCATTATATTTACATAGCAGAAAGTGCTCCGAGAACAGCCTTTCCCGGTATGCGCGTAAATTGCGCATCATCCAATCCGACCTGCCCAAAATATTCGCATTTGCGGCTGTCAAGGCCCGGATAATTAAATTTTTATTCAAATATTCGGGATCACTCTCCCGTCATAGTGCGGTGTAGCACGTGACCGGTGCAGAACGCGCCTTCCCCAAAAACTTCGTCCCGCTCCGGCTCCTCCGGGAGAGTTCGGCTGCCTGAAAGTGAGTCGAAACATGAAGAATCTCAAGATCTCCCACCAGTTATTGGCCATGGTGGCAGCGCTTATGGTGGCTTTCACGGCTGTCACCTACTATCAGATCCGCGCCTCGATCGCCTCGATCTATTCCGAGCGCTACGACATGCTGCGCACCCAGGTGGAGTCCGGCATTTCCATCCTGCAATCCTATTACGACCGGGAAAAATCGGGCGAACTGAAGCACGAGGATGCGCAGAAACTGGCTTACGCAACCGTGGCAGGGATCAAATACGAGCCGGCCGGCTACATCTTCGGCCTGAACTACGACACGGTCACGCAGTTCCACTACAATCCCAAGCTGGTCGGCGTGAACCAGAAGGGTCAGCCGGACAAGATGGGCAACCTGTTCCGCGAAGAGATGGTCGCCAAAGGCCGTGCCGGCGGCGGCGTCACCACCTATTATTGGGAAAAGCCCGGCATGCCGGCCGACCAGGTTTTCCAGAAGGCTGCCTACTCCCGCGCCTTTGAACCCTGGCAGATCATTGTCGGCACGGGCGTCTACACCGACGACCTCGATGTCAAGATCAACAAGACGATCCTGGAAGTGGTCGGCGTCGGTTTCCTCGCCTTCCTGCTTGCACTCGGTGTCGCCCTGATCGTCATCCGCAATATCACCAGGCCTCTGGCCGCCGTGCATGGCGCATTGCAGGCCGTCGCCGACGAAAATGTCACCGCGGCGATCCCGCATACGGACATGTCGAACGAAGTGGGGATGATGGCGAAGGCGACGCAGGCGCTGCAGGAAAAGATCCGCGAACGGCATGCGATGGCCGCCCGCGAGGAAAAGCAGAAGACCGAGCTCGACCGCGAGCGCCAGCAGAACCTCGACATGCAGCAGCAGGAAGCAGCGCTGCAGACCCGCGTCGTCTCCACCATCGGCGAAGCGCTCGAAGCGCTGGCCCATGGCGACCTCACGGTTCGCTGCGCCGATCTCGGGG
>NZ_JBFTZM010000012.1:0-158229 GCF_056406795.1 Neorhizobium sp. P1_A6
ATATTGACCTGCGCGGAATAGTAGCGTCTGTTTCTTGGGAGAGCCGGCGCTCCCAGCCAATCTCCCCACCTGTGGGGGAGATGCCCGGCAGGGCAGAGGGGGGCTGACACGGCCCGACCTCTCCCATTTCCCGCCTCACGCCCCGACCGCAACCGCCTCCCGCACATGCATCACCCGGATCTCCTTCGCCACCATCTCCTGCAACCGCCAGAGATTGCGGTCGCGGATGCCGAATTCGGCGAGATGCACGACGGTATTGTAGAGATATTCGGCACACGAGCCGCGATGCCCGCAGGCGCGCGCCAGAACCTTTGCGACCTCGTCGAGCGGCAGCAGCGGCCGGACGATGCGCTTGCTGGTGCCGCCGACCCAGAAGGTCAGCGCCCGTACGGTCTCGCCGGCCTGGGTGCGGACCGGCAGCCAGCGGAACGAGGTGAGGCTGTCGCGATGGCTGACCTCGCGGCGCAGTGCTTTTTCGATCTGGACGCGCTTGTCGTCGTCGGCCACCCGGTAGATCACCCCGTCGCAGCGGCCGCCGCGCGACAGCATCATCATCAGCCCCGGCTGTGCCGGCGAGCCGCGGCCGCGCTCGATTCTCAGCGAAAAGGAACGATGCCAGCCGAACGCTGCGGCCCGCTGGCAGGCGATGCTATCGAAGCCCGGCTTCCAGATCAGCGAGCCATAGGCAAACACCCAAAGCGGATCCTCGCCGATCTCAGCCGCCAGACGATCGGCGATCTCTATGAAATCGTCGTCGGTCAGCGGCTCCCACGTGGCCGGCTGCCCGGGATCGAGCTCCTCGCGAAAGCAAAGGTCGACCAGATCCTGCGTCAGCGACAATGTGGATGGTTTCGGCATGGCTTCGAACGGCTTTTCGGGCAGGACGACGAAAACGGGAAGGGTCGAGAGTGCAAGCCGAACCGGCCCGAGTCAACCATTTTGCTGCGTTGCGGCTACGCGCCGGGTGCGTCAAGCTGGAGAACCGCCGACGTCGCCGCGATGCGAAAAGTCGGCCTGGTGCCACGAAATGGTCACGGAACATTTCCAGCATGAACCTTTCTTGAAGGGCTGGCAGCCAAGGAGCGATGATCATGGACATGACCACCGAAGCCCCCCGGAAGAGGATGCGGGTAAAACACAAGTGGCTCGACCTCAACGGCATCAAGGTGTTTTACCGGGAGGCGGGCAGGGCCGGTGCACCCGTGCTTCTGCTGCCGCATGGCTATCCGTGCTCGTCCTATGAATTCCGCGAATTGATGCCCCGGCTTGCCGATCGCTGGCATCTGGTCGCGCCGGATTTTCCGGGCTCGGGCTATACCGACACGCCCTCCGGCTTTGCCTATGACTTCGATGGTTTCACCGGCTTCCTGGACGAGTTCACGCAAACGCTCGGTCTCGACCGGTTCGCGCTCTACCTCCATGATTTCGGGTCGCAGATCGGTCTGCGCCTGGCGATCCGGCACCCGGAGAAGATCGCCGCGCTGATCATCCAGAACGGCGATATCTATGAGGACGCGCTTGGTCCCAAATATGCCGCCCTGCAGGAATTCTGGCGCAACCCGACCGAGGAAGGCCGCCGCAAGATCGCCGGCGCCGTCAACGAGGAGGGTTTCAGGGAGGAGTTCCTCAACGAAGTGCGGCCGGAGATCGCCGAACGCATCTCGCCCGACCTCTGGAAACTGCATTGGGCCCTGATGGATGAGCAGCGGCGGCAGATCGCGGTCGATGTCATCGCCGGGCTGCGCGAGAACGTCGCCTGGTTTCCGCGTTATCAGCAATATCTGCGCGATCGCCAGCCGCCGACCCTGATCGTCTGGGGTCCCCAGGACGGCTACATGCCGGAAAAATCCGCCCGCGCGTTCCTGCGCGACCTGCCGAGGGCGGAACTTCATCTTCTCGATGGTGGTCATTGGCTGCTGGAAACCAATCTCGACGAGGTCGCCCCGCTCATCCGCGACTTCCTTGGCCGGGTACATTCCGGTTGAGGGCCGGGGGAGAGTTTTTGATGCGTTGGCTTTTTATCGCGGTGCTGATGATCCTGGTCGGTTGTGTCCTCAGCATCATCTGGATGAACGATTCCGGTGTCGGCCGGATGGAAGTCACGCAGCCCCAGGCGCAAAACCCGCTGGCCCCGCCTCCGGGCACCCCTTGAAGCCTTGGGGCACGCCTTGAAGCCGCCCTTCAGGCTTTCACTGCGACGATGAAGAACCGCGGGAAGCGCAACAGCACCCGCCCGTCGGCCATCGGCGGGTAGGCCTTGGCGATGCGGGCGGTATAGTCGGCCGCAAAGGCTTCGGCATGAGCAGGGCCGGCGGCGTCGAGATAGGGGCGGAGCCCGGTCGCCTTGACCCATTCGACGATCGCATGCGCATCGCCAAGCGGATGGTAATAGACCGTGTGCCAGACGTCGACGCGGGCGGATTTCGGCACCAGCCGGTCGAAATAGGCGGCCGGCTGATGCAGGACCGGGCGGCGCACCCTGCCGCCTTCGAAAGCGGCCTTCCACGGGCCGGCGGCACCGGTCTCTTCCATCAGCGTATGGCTCGGCTCGGAGAGGTTGTCCGGCATCTGTACCGCCAGCACGCCGCCGGGCGCCAGGTGGTCCATCAGCCGGGCGAGCACGGAAATATGGTCCGGCACCCATTGGAACACGGCGTTGGCATAAAGCAGGTCGGCCGGCTCTTCCGGCACCCAGGTCTTCAGATCGGCCTTGGTGAATTGCGTGTCGGGCAGGCGCTTGCGCGCCGCCGTCAGCATGTTGTCGTCGCTGTCGAGGCCGGTGACATTGGCGGCCCCGAAACGTGCCGCGATCAGCTCCGTCGAATTGCCCGGGCCGCAGCCGAGGTCATAGGCCCGGAACGCCGAGCCAAGCGGCACCTGCGCCAGAAGATCGCGCGCCGGCCGAGTCCGCTCGTCCTCGAATTTCACATATTGCTCCGCAGACCATGCCATTTCCGTCTTCCTTCGATCGTGTCTGGCTGGAACATGCCACTCCCGCACCCCGGTCTCCATGGGCAAAATTATCAATTTTTGTGATGATCCATTTCATATTATCGCTTGACCTCGGTGGCGGGGCCGGACTTCACTCACCCCGCAATTTTGAAGCGCATCATGCGAGTGACACCCAGAATGACCAAGGAGACCGCCATGCCCGTCAATACAGCCCCGCGTACCAACACCTGGACGTTCGTGGACGGCGAATGGCTGGAGGGCAATCCGAAGCTGATCGGACCGACCTCGCATGCCATGTGGCTCGGCTCCACCGTGTTCGACGGCGCCCGCTGGTTCGACGGCATTGCCCCGGATATCGACCAGCATTGCCAGCGCGTCAACCGCTCGGCCAGGAACATGGGCATGCAGCCGGTGATGCAGCCCGAGGAGATCGAGGCGCTCGCCTGGGAGGGCGTCAAGAAGTTCGACGGCAAGACGGCGATCTACATCAAGCCGATGTACTGGTCGGAACACGGCATGCCCTACAGCGTCGTCACCGCCGATCCGGAATCGACCCGTTTCGCGCTCTGCCTATTCGAGGCGCCGATGCAGACCGCCAAACCCTCGTCGCTCACCGTCTCACCCTATCGCCGCCCGAACCCGGAAGTGGCGATGACCGGCGCCAAGACCGGCAGCCTTTATCCCAATAGCGGCCGCATGATCATGGAAGCGCGCAACCGCGGCTTCGACAATGCGCTGGCACGCGACATGAACGGCAATGTCGCCGAAACCGCGTCCTCGAACATCTTCATGGTCAAGGACGGGGTGATCATGACCCCGGTCGCCAACGGCACCTTCCTTGCCGGCATCACCCGCTCGCGCGTCATCAACCTCCTGCGCCTCGGCGGTTTCGACGTGCGCGAGATGACGCTGACGGTCGAGGATTTCATGGATGCCGACGAGATCTTCACCTCCGGCAACTATTCCAAGATCGTGCCGGTCAACCGTTTCGAGGAACGCCAGCTCCAGGAAGGCCCGGTCGCCCGCAAGGCGCTGGAACTCTACATGGACTGGGCCCGCTCCCCCGGCGACGAGGCCTGAAACCTCCAGGCGGCGGCGTGTGAGGCAGGCGATAAGTTAGAATTCGTCGTCTTCGACGTCGTCCGCGCCGGTAAGGCTTTTGCCACCATAAAGAATACGAGCAATCGTGACGGTATTCTCATCCACGCGAAAGGCGATGGTTGCCTTTCGGCGATACCCCACGAGCCTCAAGCCCGGCTCTACGTCGTTGCGGAGGGTTCCCCGTTTGGGGAAAGTGCTGAAGCCATTGCAATGGTCAATGATCCTGCGGATATAAGCACGCGCGAAATCATCTCCGGTCTTGCCTGACAGGTAATCGAACAGATCGGCCAGATCCAGACGCGCTTCGAGGGAGAGGATGACTGAATATTTCATGCACCGATCGATCTTCGATCCCTGGTCTGCATGTATTCTTCAAGTTCTTTTCTCGTCTCTTCAATCGTGCGCCCCCTGCTGGGATCGGCATCATGCGCTCTCAGCGCCGGCACGACCTCGTCCCGCAGCCAGCTTTCTATTCCCGCATCATGATCCGCCAGATACCGCAATCCTTCGGCGACCACCTCGCTCTCGTTAGCAAATTCGCCGGACGCGACTTTCTTCTGGACGAGTTCGGCCATGTCTTCCGGCAGGGAGATGGTAATCGATCGGTTCGGGCGCATCTGTCGGTTCCTGTTCGCGGGCAAGCCTATCACAATCGGGCAAGGGACGCCATTTTCGCTGTCACACCTTGTCAGGCCATTCCTGGGCGCCATGCTGGACGAAAAGCACCTCCACCTGGTTTTCCGTCACACGATAGGCGACGACGTAAGGCGTGCTGACGATCACCAGCTCGCGCGTGCCGCTGATTTCACCGAGGCGCCCGATAAATGGATTGTCCGATAGCAGCCGAACGGTCTTCGAGTGGATCTCGTGCACGACGCGGGCTGCCGCGCGCGGGTTACGCTCGCCGATATAATCTCCGATGCTTGCTAATTCTCGTAGATAGCGCCGGGTGAAAACGATCCGCACGGGAAGCTTAAGCCGGCCCGTACTTGGTCAACACGGCAGCGATTTCCGCCTCCGTCGCGAAACTGCCGTTGTCTGCGTCGGCAAGCCCTGCCTCCACCCCAGCGATCCACTTTTCCTGCCAGGCGAGCGAGCGACCGTGAGCCAGCGCGTCTTCGATGATCTGCCCGCGCGTCAGCCTGGAGCGGGCCGCGAGCTGGTCGACACGGCGGCTGAGGTCCTCGGAGATTTCGGCGTCGTTCTTCATGAGATAAGTCTGCCATATTCCACGTGCGGCCGCCAGTCTGGCCGGTCGTATGTCCTCCCCTCACACAAGCCGGACCGCGGCCGTGCCGATGATGATCATCGAGACGGCGATCATCAGGGGTTTGACCGGCAGGTAGCGGACGATGAAGGCGCCGATCGGGGCGGCCAGGATGCCGCCGAGGATGAGGCCGAGGGCAGAAGATAGTTCCGACCAGCCGAGCGCCATGATGAAGGTTGCGGAAATCAGGGTGGTGACGGCGAATTCGGTGAGGTTGGTGGAGCCGATCACCTTCTTCGCGTCGTGGCCGCGGCCGAGCAGCGAACTGGTGACGATCGGCCCCCATCCGCCGCCGCCCATCGCATCGAGCAGTCCGCCAGCGCCGCCGACATAAGGCACGATCCAGTCGCGCACGTCGCGCGGAAACTTCGGCTGAAAGGCCTTGTAGAGGATGAACAGGCCGATGGCGATCAGGTAGACCGAGACGAAGGGCTCGATCGCCTTGCCGTCGATATTCGACAGAACATAGGCGCCGATCGCCCCGCCGATCATACCTGCCGGCGCAAGCCTTGCCACCAGCCGCCAATCGACGTTGCGGTTATAGAGATGCGACAGTCCCGAGGCGGCGGTGGTGAAACACTCCGTCACGTGGGTCATGGCGCTTGCAGCCGCAGGCGCGACGCCGATGGCAAGCAGACTGGTCGTCGTCAGCACCCCGAAAGCCATGCCGAGCGCCCCGTCGACAACCTGTGCGAAGAAGCCTATGGCAACGAAGATCAGGAAATCAGACGTCAGGAAGTCGAGCGACATGCAGCCTCCTCTTTGCCACGGGCGTTCGCTTTCAATCCGCAGGCGTGAAGAAAGGTTCCCGTTTTACCCGCGCGGGAAGGTCGCCAGACGAGCGGAAAAGTTGTCGGCCCATCGTCGTGGTCGCGCATCTGCGCCGCCTGATCCGGTGAGACTACTTCACCGTCAGCTTGTCTGCGGAGATTTGGCCGCCGATCTCGGCCTTGCGGGTCTTCTTGTCGAAGGCGCAGATCGTGCTGATCGTCACGTTGGCGCCGACCGCCTTGCCGGAGACGATGGCGAGCCCGTAGCTCTGGCTGCCGAAGGGATCGACCAGTGCCTTGCCGTTCTCGATCAGCCCCTTGGCGGCGGTCACGCACCCCTTGGCCACCTCCGAGCGGAAGTTGGACCAGGCGTCGTCCGAGGCGGCGTGCGTAACGGTGACGCCGGATGCGAGGAGGACGGCGGCAAGAGCAAAAGTGGTCTTCATCAAACGGGCTCCGAATCGTGATCTGGCCCGTTTCTTGTATCTCGAAATTTCAGCAAGTTCTTGACCCGATTGGCTTGATTTTTGGCAAAGTTACCGTTGCCTCTTGGGCCTTGCGCTCCTATGTTCCCGCACGACGCTTTACCCAGGTATCTGCCGAACCCAGGTAGCTATCGAACAAGGAGTAGACCAATGGCTTTCGAACTTCCCGAACTCCCCTACGACTACGAAGCCCTTTCGCCCTTCATGTCGAAAGAGACGCTCGAATTCCACCACGACAAGCATCACAAGGCTTATGTCGACAACGGCAACAAGCTCGCTGCCGAAGCCGGCATGGCTGATCTGTCGCTCGAGGAGGTCGTCAAGAAGTCCTTCGGCACCAACCAGGGCCTCTTCAACAACGCTGCCCAGCACTACAACCACGTCCATTTCTGGAAGTGGATGAAGAAGGGCGGCGGCGGCACCAAGCTGCCGGGCAAGCTCGAGGCGGCGGTCGCCTCCGATCTCGGCGGCTACGACAAGTTCAAGGCTGACCTGATCGCCGCCGGCACGACCCAGTTCGGCTCCGGCTGGGCCTGGCTTTCCGTAAAAGACGGCAAGCTCGTCATCTCCAAGACCCCGAACGGCGAAAACCCGCTGGTTCACGGTGCAGAGCCGATCCTCGGCGTCGACGTCTGGGAACATTCCTATTACATCGACTACCGCAACGCCCGCCCGAAATACCTCGAAGCCTTCGTCGACAGCCTGATCAACTGGGACTACGTCCTCGAGCGCTACGAAGCCGCCACGAAGTAATCGCGCGGCTTAATCGTCGGTCTTTTCGAGAACACCCGGTGTCGCAAGGCGCCGGGTGTTTTTTGTTTTTGAACTCCGTCATCGGGACGGAAAGCAGCAGGGGAGCAGGTTATGGATGAGCAATCGATAGAGATGGTCCTTGCGGAACTCGCCGCCCGCGAGCCGATCTTCGATGACCGTAAATTCGGCACCAGCCGGGAGGCACTGGAGGCGATGACCGAAGAGACGTTCTGGGAGATAGGCGCGAGCGGCAGGGTCTACGGCCGGGATTTCGTCATCGCTACTCTTCTTGAGCGATACCGTACACAGGAACAGCATAACTGGCCTTGCCGGGATTTCACCATCAGCCGCTTCGCCGACGATCTCTATCATCTGTCGTATACCCTGGAGGAGCCCGACCGCCTCAGCCGGCGCTCCACGTTCTGGAGGAACACTGCGACCGGCTGGAAGATCGTCTTTCACCAGGGAACGGTGATCGCTTGAAGGACGGGTTTCCGGATGGCGATGACTTTGGTCTGCTCCCACTTGGATTTTTTATTGGAAAGACCCAGAATGGCTTCTTGCAACAATTTTGGAGGCTGAATTGCCGGATGTCAGCTTGAAGAATGTCAAGGCGGGCCTTTCCGGCTTTGCCGATCAGGCGGATGCTGGCGAATTCGTAACAATGACCCAGCATGAAAAGCCGGCGGCGGTGATCGTCAGCCTCGAAGCCGCTGAGGTCGCCGGGAAAGCTGTGCCGGAGGATGGCTCCAATCTCGTCCGGTATCTCCGGAATTTTCACCTTGATGCCGACATCGATGACGATGTCTTTACCAGAAATTCCTCCCCGAGCCGTGAGCCCGATCTTTAACGGGTTTCCTTGTTGATACGAATGCCAGGGCGTCACACGCCTGTCACAGCCACCTATTACCTCCGCGAAATGCCCCACGAAAAACCGCTCCTCCGCTTCGGCGTGATTGCCGATCCGCAATATGCCGACCTACCGCCATGGCTGGAGATGGACCGTTATTACGCCAACAGTCTCGACAAGCTGCGCCAGGCGATCGATGTGCTGAACGGCGAGGATCTCTCCTTCGTGGTGACGCTTGGCGATCTCATCGACCGCGGCTGGGAGAGCTACGATCCGGTGCTTTCCGTCTATCGGGGCCTGCGCCACGAAAGCTTTCTGATGCCGGGCAATCACGATTTCTTCGTCGCGCCGGAGCAGCTCGATGATGTCCACAAACGGCTCGGCATGCCGGCCGCCTGGCACGACTTTGCCCGAAGCGGCGTCCGCTTCGTGGTGATCGACGGCAACGAGATCAGTCTGTTTTCCACCCCGGAAGGCCATCCGCGCCACACGCTTGCGCAGCAGCGGCTGGAAACGTTGCTGGCCGAGGGCGCGATCAACGCCAAGGAATGGAACGGCGGCATTAGCGACGAGCAGTTCGCCTGGCTGGAGGCGGTGCTTGCGCGCGCCAGTGCGGCGGACGAGAAGGTCGTGGTCATGGGCCACTATCCGCTCTACCCCGAAAACGAGCACAATCTCTGGGGTTGCGAGCGGCTGACCGATCTCTTCGCCCGCTCCGGCAACGTCATCGCCTATTTGAACGGCCATAACCACGTCGGCAATCTCGGCCGTGCCGGAAACACCTGGTACGTCAACTTCAAGGGCATGGTCGATACGCAGGCGGAAAACACCTTTGCCGTCGTCGAGATCTTTGCCGACCGCATCGAGATCATCGGCCACGGCCGCGAGGAAAGCCGCACCCTCGCTCTCTAGGCTCAGCCGCGCGCCGCCCAGGAAAGCCCGCGCCGCAGGATGCTGCGCATCTGCGGATGCTCGAACTCGGCCGCTACATGGCCAAGCGCCGAATAGAAGATCCGTCCCTTGCCGAAATGGCGCTTGAAGACGACGGGCATCGTCACGTTGCGCACCGCCTCGTCATATTCGCCGGTAAAGGTCGTCGTCGCGAGGATTTCGACCGACGGGTCGTAATGCAGGTAATACTGCTCCGACCGGTAGTCGAAATCCGCAATGCCCTGCATCACCGGGTCGTTGGGGCGAGTGACGTTGACGCGGTAGTCGATGATATTGCCGGGATGCGCCACCCAGGTGACCCCGGCAAGATAACGGAAGGCAGCACTCTCCTTGAAGGAGGTTGCAAGCGCCCCGTGGTGACCGCCAAGCCCAAGCCCGCCGCGCACCGCCTCGACGAGCGCATTGGCATCCACCCTTTCCAGCTTTTCGCCGGTAATGATCGGCACCAGCAGGTCGGCAGCGGCGATATTCTGGGAACCGAAGATGCCGAGATCGCCCGTAATCTCGACCGAAAACCCGTCCTCGCGAAGGATGTCGCCGGTAATGCCTGCGCATTCCTCCGGTTCATGGATCTTCAATCCGCCCCAGACGATGATGGCCTTGCGCATTCGATGTCTCCCATGCCCTGCTGATTCCTGACGAAGCGGGCGCACCATAGGGATAAAGCCGCCGGCTGTCAGGGGAGGGCGAAGGTCACGGGGCGGTCACATCGGCGGACTGCTCCAGCCCTGAACCCACAGCGACCGCAGTTTTTCGCCTTCGCCACGGAAGAAATCTTCCGCCAGTTCGCAATGCTCCACCCGGTCGGCGCGAAAATTGCGGATCGCCTGCCTCAGTTCGCACCAGGCGACGATATTGGCTGTCTGTGAATAATAGATCAGTGCCACCGGCCGGATCGTCCGTTCCGTGGCACGGCCATATTCGTCGCGGTAGTCGAGCGCCAGCTTCTGTTCGTCGCGGATCGCCCGGCGCACCATCGCCAGGTCAAGCGCGTCCGGCACCGGCGCGACCGAGCCCCAGGCATGCAGCGCATTGGCGGAAAACGTGCCGGCAAGCGGCGCCGGCACTACGGCGGCGATCTTGCGGTTCACCTGCTTGGCCGCCTGCCGCAGTTCCGTGTCGCCGGTCCGTTCCAGCAGCGCGAGCGCCAGCACGATCGCCTCCGTCTCCTCGATCGACAGCATCAGCGGCGGCAGCGTGAAACCGGGGCGCAGGATATAACCGATGCCGCGCCCGCCTTCGATCGGCACCCGCATCGCCTGAAGCGCCGCGATATCCCGGTAGATCGAGCGCACGGTGACTTCCAGCTGAACGGCGATCTCCGCCGCCGTCACCGGCTTTCTGGCAAGCCGGAGGATCTGGATGATCTCGAACAGGCGCGAGGCCTTGCGCATGTCGGGTTTCCTTGTGGGCAGACGATCGCTACTGACAACACGCTGTCAGTTGAGCTGCCGTATAGGAGCGCATATCCGATTGAAAAACAAGGCTTCGGCATTCGAAGCCGATGATCCAAGGCTCTGGAAACTGACATGACTTACACCGAAAACCTCTGGCTCTTTTTTACGCTTCTGTTCGGCATCATCGTCGTGCCGGGCATGGACATGATCTTCGTGCTCGCCAATTCGCTGACCCGCGGACGCACCGCGGGCATGGCTGCCACCGCCGGCATCATCGCCGGCGGGCTGGTGCACTCGCTTTATGGCGCGGTCGGCGTCGGCCTGCTCGCAAGCCTGATGCCGGTCCTGTTCAAGCCGCTTTTGATCGTCGGCGCGCTCTACATGGCCTGGATCGGAGTGAGCCTGATCCGCAGTTCGATCACCGTCGATCATGTCGGCCCGGCGGACACGCGGTCGAACTGGGAAGCGTTCCGGCGCGGCGCGGTCACCTGCCTCATCAATCCCAAGGCCTATCTGTTCATGCTCGCCGTCTATCCGCAGTTCTTGCGGCCGGATTTCGGCCCGCTTGCCCCACAGGCGACAATCATGGCGGCGATGACAGCCACGACCCAGTTCGCGATCTATGGCGGTCTCGCCGCCGCCGCCGGCCACGCGCGAAAATTCCTGGTCGGCAACGGCAATGCGACGATCTGGGTGGGACGGATCGCCGGCCTGCTGCTGCTTGCCGTGTCCATGCTGACGCTCTGGGAAGGGGTGATGGCCTGAAGGGCAGGCGACGGCCGTCCGGGCAACAGACACAGTTCCTTCATATTCCGTGCCCGACGGGCAACAGGCGGGCCGCTCGCGGCGTCATGACAGGAACGTTACTTTTTTCAAACGCATAAGCCGGCAATCATGATCCTCGCAAAACTGCGCCGGCGTGACCGGCTCAATGAGGAGAAGAATGGATGAAGTTTAAACTGATTGCCGCCGCCGCGGCCGTACTCTGTCTTGGATTTACGGCTGTGACCGCGCAGGAAACCCCAATTGCCAAGCGCCAGGCGCTGATGAAGGGTATTGGCGGCGCAGCCGGCGCTCTGGGTGGCATCGCCAAGGGCGAAAAACCCTATGACCAGGCAGCGGTCCGCACGGCGCTGACCACGATCAGCACCAATATCAAGGCTTTCCCCGATCAGTTCCCGGCAGGTTCCGAGACGGGCGACAAGACCAAGGCGGCACCGGCCATCTGGGAAAAGAACGCCGAATTCCGTGGGAACGCACAGAAGCTCGGCTCCGATGCGGAGGCTGTTCTGGCGTCCATGCCGGCAGATCAGGCCGCTGTCGGCAAGGCGCTGCAGACRCTCGGCGGCACCTGCAACACCTGCCATCAGAATTTTCGCCTGAAGTGATCGCGGCCCTTAGCATCGGGACGGCCGCAGTTTTCTGCGGCCGTCCTTGCATTGCAAAGTAACGCCAGAGGATGAAGGCAATGGCATCGATATGGTCAAGAATCTTGGCGGCTGGCGTCGTGGTGATCGCCGCCGGCACAGCCATGGCCTGGGCGCCGACCAAGCCCGATCCCTATCCAGATTCCTATTGGGCAGGTCTCGGCGCCCCCGATCTTGCCAAGGGGGAGCAGCTTTTCTGGGCCGGCGGCTGCGCGAGCTGTCATGCCGCGACCGGCGCCACCGGCGATGCACTCAAGGTTCTCTCCGGGGGCAGGGCGCTGCCGAGCCCGTTCGGCACGTTTCATATTCCCAATATCTCGCCCGACCCGAAAGCCGGCATCGGCAACTGGACGCTGGCGCAGTTCGGCAATGCCACCACCCGCGGCGTTGGGCCTGACGGCGAACACCTTTTTCCGTCTTTCCCCTACGGTTCCTATTCCAGGCTTTCGGCCAAGGATGTCAACGATCTCTTCGGGTACCTGAAGACCCTGCCGGCGAGCCCCAATGTCGCCCCGCCGCACGAGCTGCCGTTCCCCTACAATATCCGCCTGGCGGTCGGCGGCTGGAAATTGCTCTATTTCAACGACCAGCCGCGGGTTGAGCTCGCGTCGCTCGATGACAAGGTCAAGCGCGGCCAGTTCCTGGTCGAAGGGCCCGGCCATTGCGGCGAATGTCATACGCCGCGCGACGCGACGGGCGGTTTTTTCCCCGACCGCTGGCTTGCCGGCGGTCCCAATCCGGAAGGCAAGGGAACCATCCCCAACATCACGCCGGGCTCGAAGGATATCGGTTCCTGGAGCGAGAGCGACATCGCCGGTTATCTCGAAACCGGTTTTACCCCCGATTTCGACACCGTCGGCGGCTCGATGGTCGAGGTACAGCAGAACATCGCCCATCTGCCAAAAAGCGATCTGGAAGCGATTGCGGCCTACCTGAAGGCGGTGCCGGCGAGGTAGGTGGATTGCTTGCAAAATCTGCTAGCATGCATTAAAGTGCTAGCATGAACAGCAAGCAGCGCAAGACGCTTGTCGCCATATTTCGGGATTCGGTGTCGCCGTCCATCGATTGGAGCGACGTCGAAAATCTTTTGATCGCGGTTGGATGCCATCTGCTCGAGGGCAGTGGATCGCGAGTTCGTTTTGAAAAAGACGGATTGGTCGTGTTTTTCCATCGACCCCACCCGGATAAGGAAGCGAAGCGATATCAGATCAAGGATGCGCGGCTTTTTCTGTCTCAGTTAGGAATAGAGCCATGAATGTCTTGGAATATAAGGGATACTCGGCCCGCATCGAATTCGATGCCGAAGACGAGATTTTTGTCGGGCACATCGCCGGCATCGCCGATGTCGTCGGCTTTCACGCCGATTCCGTCGTCGATCTCAAGACCGCCTTCCACGAGGCGGTCGACGATTATCTGGAAACCTGTGAACGACTTGGAAAATCTCCGCACAAGCCCTATTCCGGCCGGGTGATGTTTCGCATCGACCCCGACGTTCACGCCCGTGCCGCAAAAGCAGCGGAACTGGCTGGAAAAAGCCTCAACGAATGGGCAGGCGAAATCCTGGCCAAGGCCGCCGGATAGGCCTCGGCCGCAGATTTCACGCCAGCGCCTGAGTGTAGCGCATGCCGGTGACCGGGCGCGGCTTGAAATCCATCTGTTCGTAGAAGCGGTGGGCGGCGAAATTGCCGGTGGCGGCGCTGACCGAAAGATAGTCGCAGCCGGCATTTTTGGCGATTTCGCGGGCGCGTGACACGAGATGCTGGCCGATGCCGTGGCCGCGATGGCCGTCGCGCACGAAGAGATGGTGCAGGTCCATGCCGCGGGTGCCTTCTTGCGCCCGGTAGAGTGGCACGAGGATAGCGTAGCCGATCAGATCCGAGCCGGTATCGGCAACAAGCGCGCTGATCCAGGGCATGGCGCCGAACAGGTCACGCTCGAGTTTTTCGGGGGTGATGGCGGCGGGGTCGTTGTGATGCGCGGCAARCAGCGCGATCATTTCGTTGAGTTCCGGCAGGTCGCGCGATTTCGCGTTGCGGATCGTCACGACCGGCGGGCGGGGCAGGGTGATATCGGTATCTTCCGTCATTTCCGGCATCCTTTTTCGGTCTTCTTGCCGTCAGGTGCCGTTTGAAACAACAAAGCCGCCTGACGGCGGCTTGTTGACATGGTGATCTGTCGAGCCGCCCTTTAAAGGAAGGCCCAAAAATACGAGCAGGCGGTGGTCGTGCGCGTGTTGATCATGGCGTCTAGATGCTCCCGATCTCAAATCTTGTCAAGCGCCATCCGCGAAACGGCTGGCGGCCGCCACGATCGCCTCCGCCATGCCCTGATCGGCGGTAGAATGGCCGGCATTCTCGATCATCACCAGCTCGCTTCCCGGCCAGGCTTTTGCCAGATTGAAGGCAGTCGCCGGCGGCCCCTGCAGGTCGAGCCGGCCCTGGATCAGCACGCCCGCTATCCCGGCAAGCCGATAAGCCTCGCGCAATAGCTGGCCATCCTCCAGCCAGGCACGGTTCTCGAAATAATGGACGCAGAGCCGCGCCCGGGCGAGCACGAAAGCCGGATCCTGCCAGCGGGCCGGCAGTCCGGCCTGCGGTTCCGCCGAGATCGAGCCTGCCTCCCAATGATGCCAATCGAAAGCGGCCTTCTGGCGGATAGCCGGGTCCGGGTCGTTGAGAAGCGCATGGTAGGAGGAAACAGGATGGCGGTCGCGCAAGGGCTCCGGAATGGCCGCGACGAACTTTTCCCAGGCCTCCGGCAGGAAGATCGACAGCCCGTCATAGAGCCAGCCGATCTCGGTAAAGCGCGTTGTTGTGACGCCGGCGAGGATGATCGCGCGGACGTGTTCGGGAAACGCCTGCGCATAGGCCAACGCCAGCGTCGCGCCCCAGGAGGAGCCGAATACCAGCCAGCATCCCACCTGCAGGTGCTTCCGCAAAGCCTCGATATCGCCGATCAGATGCTGTGTCGTGTTGTCGGCGAGATCGTTTCTGAAATCCCCGGCATTCGGCGTGCTGTTCCCGCAGCCGCGCTGATCGAACTGGATGATGCGCCACACCGCCTGATCGAAATGCCGCCTGGCGCTTTCCGACATGCCAGACCCCGGCCCACCATGCAGCAACAGCACCGGCTTGCCGCCTGGATTGCCGGAAAGGGCAAAGAAGATCCGGTTGCCGTCGGGCCTGTCGAGGAAGCCGGTCTGGTATGGGGCGAGGGCGGGGAAGAGGGTGGGCGGCGTGGTTGGCATCTGTTCGGTCATCTGCATTCCTTCCCGTTGCGTCTCCACCCCGCCCGTCCAATGCGCGGTTCCGATAGGCGCCTTCCTGCTTGCCGATTGCTCGTGATGGAGTATATTACATCAGGCATCACGAGGCCTCGAATGGCGAAAGCGACATTGGTTCAGAGGACGCGTAGCTATCTGCGGGAAGGCGTGTTCGTTGAAGTCGTGATCTGGCAGGTGCCGGCTTCGCTACGCGGAAGCGCTCATGAATTCAAGTACAGCATGGCGCTGGTGGCCGGAGGCGAGTGCGTGTTGCGATATGACAATGAAGCTGGAAAAGGCGATCACAGGCATTTCGGTACGCTGGAAACAGCCTATTTTTTCAAGGATATCGACCAGCTTCTGGCCGATTTCACTGCCGACGTGAGAGGATGGCTGCGTGACAACCCTTAAGGTGAAGATCGAAACGCTCGAACAGTCCATGGCGTCGGTTTCTGAAGCCGTAAAGGCGTCCAAAGTCGGTGAGCGCAGGCCCGCGACGAGTGTATTGTCATTTCCTTCCTGGGAGATGCTCCATCGTGTTCTGGCGCCGAAACGGCTGGAAATCGTGCAGGCGATGACGGGCCAGGGGCCTTTGAGCATTCGGGAGGTGGCCCGCAGGGTCGACCGGGATTTCAAGGGTGTGCACAGCGACGTGGACATGTTGCTGGTCAGTGGCGTGATCGATAAGGCCGAGGGCGGGGGGATCGTCTTTCCCTATGATCGTATCCACCTGGAATTCGACATCGAGGCTGCCGCTTAAGGCAAGCCGTCGCCGCCCGTCAATGCTCCCCCTCGCACAGCCCGTGGTCGGATAGCGCCCGGATCACATAACAGTCCTCGATCGAATGGCCGTCGCAGTGCGAGATGATCCGTTCGAGTTCGTGCTCCAGCTTCTTGAGCTTCTCGATCTTTTCGCGCACGGCGACCAGATGATCGGCGGCGATCCTGTCGGCGTTGACGCAAGGGAGGTCGGGGTGCTGGCTGAGCGCGATCAGTTCGCGGATCGCCGGGATGTCGAGCCCGAGGTCGCGGGCGTGTCGGATGAAGGCGAGCCGTTCGAGGTCGTTTCGCTCATAACGTCGCTGGTTGCCCTCCGAACGTTCCGCCGCTTCGATAAGACCCATCTGCTCGTAATAGCGGATGGTCGGCACCTTGACGCCGGTGCGTTTCGAAAGGTCGCCGATCGACAGCATGGCTGAAAATTCCTCTTGTAGCTCTAGTCACTAGAGGAATTATCTAGTCAGTCATCGGCATGAAGGCAAGCGGGGGACATGGCGCCGGTCGCCCAACGTAAAACGGCCACAGCCCTGGCTGACAAGGCTGCGGCCGCTGAAGGCTTTGTAACCTTACATGGAGAGCAGCGGATCGTCCTCGGTGCCGTTCTGCTGCTGCTGTTGTTGTTTCTGCGCGTTGCCCTGCGCCAGGGCCGCTGGATTGCCGCCCATGTCCATCGTCGCTTCCTGTTTCTGGCCGTTGACGCCCATGGCTTCGAGGATCGCCTTTCGGATATCCGCCTCGACCGCCTCGCGGTCTTTCGCCGACATGATCTTGAGATCGTGTTCAGTAATATCCTTGTCCTTGAGATATTGTTCGCGGATGCGCTCGGCGAAGGTCTTCTTGGCGAGACCCAGGAATTCGTCCTCGTCTTTCGTCGAGGGCGCTTCGCCAAGCCAGGTATCGCCGGGGTTCTGGTCGATGTCGACACCCTGGCTTTCCATCGTCCAGAGGCTGTCGGCCAGTTTCGCGCCGAACACCGTGTCGCTGCCGGTCATGCCGCCCGATACGGACTGCCGCGGCGCCGCGTAGTCATTGGCGCTGCCGCCCGAAGCATTCTTGTCGCCGCTGTTCTTGCCAAGGATACCGTAAAGAGATGCGTAATATGGGTTGGTGCTGCCAATTGTCGTCATCGCGACTCTCCTCGTGTGAGACCACTAGCGGCTTAGGTCCCGAAACCTGCGCGGAGCTTTCGGATTCCACTTGTGTCGGCTGTGCATGGAAAGATAGGGTACCCCCCTATATTACGTGGAGACGCTCGTGGCGCATACCATTCGGGAACAGGCAAAGCTTCTGGCGCGGGTGCGCCGGTTGAAGGGGCAGATGGAGGCGGTCGAGCGGGCGCTCGAGGCCGAGGCGCCTTGCGGCGAGGTGCTGCAACTGCTCGCCTCGATCCGCGGCGCGCTCGCCGGGCTGACCGGCGAGGTCATGGAAGATCACCTCCATGAGCATGTGCTGCATGCCGACAATGAAAAACAGAGGGCGCAGGCGGTGGACGAACTCGCCGAGGCGCTCCGCACCTATATCCGCTGATCGAGACGAAGGAGAAGACAATGGCCCATTCCATCGAGGAGCTGGAGCACGAGCACGTGTTTCTGGGCGCCGACCATGAGCGCAACGAGCGCAAGGTCTGGCTGGTGATCGCGCTGACCGCGACGATGATGGTGGCGGAAATCGTCGCCGGCTCGGTCTTCGGTTCGATGGCGCTGACGGCCGACGGCTGGCACATGTCCACTCATGCCGGCGCCATGCTGATTGCGGCGCTCGCTTATCTCTATGCCCGCCGCCAGGCCCGCAATCCGCGCTACACGTTCGGCACCGGCAAGCTTGGCGATCTCGCCGGCTTCGCCAGCGCCATCGTGCTCGCCCTGATCGCGCTGTTGATCGCCTGGGAGAGTTTTGCCCGCCTCGCCAATCCGGTTGCGATCGATTTCGACCAGGCGATCTTCGTGGCCGTAGCCGGGCTGGCGGTCAACCTGCTCAGCGCCTGGCTGCTGCGGGAGGATCATCATCCCCATGACGGCGGCCATGCCCATGACGGCGGTCATCATCATGGCGGCCATCACGGACACCACGGTCATCATGGCGCCCATGCGCACGGGGCTGCCAAGGATCACAATCTGCGCGCCGCCTACCTGCATGTTCTTGCCGATGCGCTGACCTCGGTGCTGGCGATCGTCGCGCTCGCTCTCGGCCGGTCCTACGGCTGGTCCTGGCTGGACCCGGTCATGGGTGTGGTCGGCGGCCTGGTGATCGCGCGCTGGTCTTGGGGGCTGATCCGGGTGACCGCGACGATATTGCTGGATGCGCAGCCGGATGACCAGGAACTGGCAGGCAAAATCCGCCGGAGCGTCGAGACGGAGGAGGACAGGATTTCCGACCTGCATGTCTGGCAGGTAGGGCCGGGGCACCATGCGGCAATCGTCGCGCTGGTCACGCCAAACCCCCAGGCGCCGTCCTTCTACAAGGATAAGCTCCGGAACATCCGGGATCTGTCGCATGTGACGGTGGAGGTCACGCCGGCTCAAGCAGCGTAGAAGGGCATTTTAGAATTCGACGAATTCCTGGTAACGGCCTTCGACCCAGTCCTGCTGGGCGGCCCGCACCTGCATGTCGACGTTTGCGGAACCCGCATCGTCGATTTCCATGACCCAGAGCGCGTTGGCAAGCGAAGGCGACAGCAACGTGCTGCTTCCCGTCAGGGCATTCGGAGAACGCTGGGCGGCGACAGTCTCGCGCTGGGGCGCTTCTTCGACTTTCCGGTCCATCTCTTGTGCCCGGTTGGGATAATAATAGCCGTTGAGGCCGCTATCGATCTTCATGGCGAAACGCCCGTGTTCAGAATGGTTAACAAATAGTTAACGCACGAAGCTTGCGCGAGGCTTGCGTCTGATGTTTCGGTTTGACGGCAGGGGCTTGACAAAAAAATGACAATGAACGGCTGTTCGGCGCGTTCCGCATCCGTTCTGGTTGCTGATAAACCTGTCGGATATCGCTCTGCGGGTCCCTAGCCGCTCAAGGTAAAGCCGCTCTGGCGGGCGAAATCCGAGCCACGCCCGGGACGTGAAAGATGACAGCATGGCAGACGATCGGAATGACGATGCCTGCCATCGGACGTTCAGCCTTCCATGACGCGGGCCATTTCGGCGAGCTTGCGCACGGTGTTGAGATTGCGCGACGTACCTGGTTTCAGCGCCGGCAGCTTCAGCTTCGATTTGCCCGAGCCGATCGGATAATGGACATAAATCTCGCGCCCGGCGACGACAGCCTCCTCGCCATCCGGCGCGACCATCTTGTCGAGTGCGTCGTTCGAGGCGTTTTCGGGCAGGAAATGCACGAGCAGGAAATTCGGCTTGGCCTCGGGGAAGGGCGCGTTTTCGGCAATCGCCTCCAGCTCTCCGGTGGAGCGCACCATCACGCCCGGCTTCCTGCCGAACTTCCGACCCAGCGCCTCGTCGAGCTTGTCGGCCACCTTTGCCTCCGCCTCATCTGACCGGAACAGCACATTGCCGCTCTGGATATAGGTCTTGACGTCGGCGAAGCCGAGATTTTCGCAGATCGCCTTGAGTTCCGTCATTTGAAGCACGGTTCCGGCGACATTCACTGCGCGAAGCAGGGCAATGTAGACAGTCATTTCTCACCTCACCAAGGGCAACCCGTTAGCGCGTTCCGGTGTCGCCGGACTTGCATTGAAGGGCATCGCGCATCCGCCCCCCTCTGGCCTGCCGGCCATCTCCCCCACGGGTGGGGAGATCACAAGCGGCGCGACCATCGCTTCCAAACAAGCGTCGTGCAGCGCGCAGGATGAGACGCTGAGTGTAGAGCGGTGAGCTAGCGCCCAGCCAATCTCCCCACCTGTGGGGGAGATGGCCGGCAGGCCAGAGGGGGGCGGACACGGCATACCCTCTCCGTTAGAATCGCCCTTACATCTTCCCCGCCACCTTGATCGCAAACGCATATTCGAACGCTATCTCCTCCAGCCGCTGGAAGCGACCCGACTTGCCGCCATGGCCGGCTGCCATGTTGGTCTTCAAAAGGATCGGCGCGGTTCCGGTCGAGAACTCGCGGACCTTGGCAACCCATTTGGTCGGCTCCCAGTAGGTAACGCGCGGGTCGGTCAGACCGGAAATGGCGAGGATCGGCGGATAGGGTTTCGCCTCGACATTGTCGTAAGGCGAGTAGGCGGCGATCCACTGGTATTCTTCGAGGCTGTCGATCGGGTTGCCCCATTCCGGCCATTCCGGCGGGGTGAGCGGCAGCGTATCGTCGAGCATGGTGTTGAGCACGTCGACGAAGGGAACGGCGGCGATGATGCCGGCGAATTTTTCCGGTGCCATGTTGGCGATGCCGCCCATCAGCATGCCGCCGGCCGAACCGCCTTCAGCGATGATGTTCGCGTAGGACGTGAACTTCTCTTGATTCAGATAATCAGCAGCGGCGATGAAGTCTTTGAACGTGTTCTGCTTGTGCTCCATCTTGCCGGTCTCGTACCAGGCAAAACCCTTGTCCTTGCCGCCGCGAATATGGGCGATGGCATAAACGAAGCCGCGATCGGCGAGCGACAGGTTGTTGGTCGAGAACCCGGCCGGAATGGTGATTCCGTAGGCGCCGTAGCCATAAAGCAGGCAGGGCGCCGAACCGTCGAGCGGCGTATCTTTCCGGTAGAGCAGCGAGACCGGCACCAGTTCGCCGTCATGCGCCGGCGCCATCACACGGCGGGTGACGTAGTCGTCGGGATTGTGGCCCGACGGCACTTCCTGGGTCTTCAGGAGAACCCGCTCGCGGGCGGTCATGTCGTAGTCGTAAAGCTGGCTCGGCGTCGTCATCGACGAATAGGAAAAGCGGATGACGTCGCTGTCGTATTCGGCAGCACCTTGTAGGCCGAGCGAATAGGCCTCTTCCGCAAAGGCGATCGCATGTTCCTCGCCGGTCGTCCGGTCGCGGATGATGATCTGCGGCAGCCCGTCCTTGCGCTGCAGCCACAGAAGATAACGGGCGAACGCCATGTGGCTGATGATCAGCCGGCCGGGCTCGTGCGGCACGACCTCGGTCCAGTTCTCTTTGCCCGGCGCGGTAACCGGCGTTTGGCAGATCTTGAAATCCTTGGCGTCGCCGTCATTAGTGAGGATGTAGAAGACGTCGCCGCCCTCGGTCATCGAATATTCGATGCCTTCCTCCCGCTCGGCGACCAGCGACGGTTCGGCCGTCAGATCCTTGGTCGAGAGCAGCCGGTATTCCGATGTCTCGTGGTCGTGGATGTCGATATAGATGAAGTCGTCGAGCAGCGATCCGCCGACGCCCATGAAGAAACCCGGATCCTCCTCCTCGTAGACCAGTCTGTCTTCCGATTGCGGCTGGCCGACGATGTGATGGAAGACTTTCGAGGGCCGGTGGTTCTCGTCCTGCAGCGTATAGAAGAAGCTCTTGCCGTCAGGCGCCCAGACCCCGCCGCCGCCGGTATTTTCGACCACGTCGGCAAGGTCTTCGCCCGTGGCAAGGTCGCGGATGCGCAGGGTGAAATATTCCGACCCCTTGTCGTCGTAACCCCAGATGCCGCGGGAATGGTCGCTCGTGTGGTCGATGCCGGAAAGCCGGAAATAGTCCTTGCCCACCGCTTCCTTGTCGCCGTCGAGCAGGAGGTGTTTTTCGCCGCCGTCGCGCGGGGTGCGGAAATAGTGCGGCTGTTCGCCGCCGGTCACGAACAGCGTGCCGTAGGCGAACGGCCCGTCCTTCATCGGCACGGAGCTGTCGTCTTCCTTGATGCGGCCGCGCATCTCGGCAAACAGCTTCTTCTGCAGCTCGGCCGTGTCGCCCATGGCCGCTTCCATATAGGCGTTCTCGGCCTCCAGATGTCTGCGGATTTCCGGATCGAGGAGCGACGGATCCTTGAACATCGCCTGCCAGTTGTCGGCCCGGAACCAGGCGTAGTCGTCGGTGCGGGTAATCCCGTGGCGGGTATCGGAAACCGGCTTCCTGGGCGCAACGGGAGCGGCGGGAAGATCGGTGAAGGGCGATATGCGGGAGGTGGCCAAGGAAGCACTCCGATTGTGATGCGAGGAGTGCCAGAGATAGGGGGCGCTTGGGCGCTAGGCAAGCGGGGTAAGGGTGGCGTGCTTACTTCTTCTTGGGCTTCTGGTTCGGCAGAACACCATCTCGCCAGCTTTGCCAGAAGACGAAAGCAACGACGAGTGCCAAACCAACCGCTGGCATCAGAAGCAGGATGAGTTGCTCGCGTGTCATTTGCTGAGTCCTCTTAAGATCCAACTACCCGCAAAATGTAATGCTGCACCGAATAAAAAGCAAACTGCCATGGTTCCGCCGATGGAGACCAAATCCCTTGATATCGCGGAAAGCTCGTACATTGCGCGAACAATCGGCGTGAATACGCCGATCAGAATGGCGCCGATCCCGATATTGTTCAGGAAGGTTGCGCGCAGTTTGATCTGTTCCTTCTTGGCATCCGAAAGCGCACCGTCCGTCATCCGGCCTCAATACCTCCACCCGATCACATCATCCTATTTCCCGTTCTGGTAGGTGGTCAATTGCGTGACCGTCTCATAGTTTCCGGCCGTCCGAGTCATATTGGATAGGAAATGACATGATAAAACCCTGGTCAGTCGCAGCATTGGCTCTTCTTTCCGCCCTGCCGGCGCATGCTCTCGATGCCCATATCGTCCGGCAGCTCGATGCGCTCGCCCCGGATGAACGGCGCGAACAGCGCTGCGATATCGAGGCGATGGATCGCATCAAAAAGGACAACAAGGGCGAGTTCAAACCGGATAAGGTGATCGCCTATACCTTTTCCCAGCCGGTCGAAGATGGCAACGCCATCCGGGCGCCGGGTGCTGTCTTCCGCAGTGCCGGCGACTGGTATCGGCTCAAATACAAGTGCGAGACCGGCGACAAGGGTCTGGAAGTGATGTCCTTCGACTACAAGATCGGTTCGAAAGTCCCGCGCGAAGAGTGGGAAAAGTATTACCTCTACGAGTGACATCATCCCGGCAGGTGCGGCACCGTCTTCCGGTCGGGGAAAAGCTCGTTCAGCACCGTCATCATGATGAGGGAAAGCGGCAGGGCGAGCATCGCCCCGACCGCACCCCACATCCAGGTCCAGAACAGGATGGCGATGAAGACGATGAAAGGGTTGATTTCCCACTGCCGGCCCATGATCGCCGGGAAGAGCAGGTTCTCCATCGCCAGGTGGACGGTGAAGAAGATTGCCGCCGGGATCAGGCCGAGGAAAAAAGCGTCATGGGTGAGAATGCCGGCGATCGCCACCGAAACAGTCATCAGCGTGATGCCGATGAACGGGATGAAGCTTGAGACGAAGGCGAACAGGCCCCACAGCACCGGCATCGAAAGCCCGCCGAAATAGGCGATCAGCGCCATCACCACCCCGAGCCCCAGATAGAGGAGGCTGGCGGTCGCGAAATAATAACCGAGCACCTCGTCGATCGAATTGAGCACCCGGATCGCCATCAGCCGCTGCCGGCGTGTGGGGAAGGCAAGAATGATCGTGCGCCGCAACCGCACCCGGCCATAGAGGAAAAGCAGCAGGGCCGCAAAGAAGATCATTCCCTGGACGATCGCAGGGGTCAGGTTGGCGGTGACGATGCCAAGGATATTGCCGGAATTCTCGATCAGCGACTGCATCGACATCGGCCCGGTCTCGAATGTCGCGGGCGAAACGTTGATCCAGTGCTGGCTTTCGAGGAACGGCTTGACGCGGTTGATGGTCCGCTCGATGAAATTAGGGCCTTCCTGGATCAGCTTCGCGACCGGTTCGGCAAGCGAATTGATGATCAGGAACAGGGCCGCGAAGACCAGCGTCGAGAGAATGAAGGCAATGCCGAAACGGGGCACGCCCGCCTTGCCGAGGCGATCTGCGACCAGCCCGAGGATCAGGCCGACGACGATGGCGAGCGTCACGGGGATCAGGATCAGCGACATGTAATGGACAAGCGAGAAGAACACGATCGCGAAAATGCCGATCACCGCCCATGCCATCGCCACGTCGAGCGCCTCGCGCCCAAGCGGCAGGTTCTCGGCGGCCTCGATATCTTCCGGACGTAGGACCGCCTCCTTGCGTTGCGCCGACATGTCCGTCAGGTGTTTCTTCAGCTTGCCATTGCCGCGCGCACTCATGATTGTCATGTCCAGAGGTCCCCGTGATCGCTCTCAACGCGAAAGCGGCGCTCCGGTTCCGGAACGCCGCTTGTCCGCAAACGGGGGTGGCTGCGCTCAGGCGGCGAGCGTCAGGCCGATGCCCCACGGGTCTTTCAGCGACCAGCCTTCAGCGGTTTTGGTGGCGGCGATCTCCTGGGCATCGAGCGCCGTCAGCGCCCTGTCGAGCGCCGCCTTGTCGTTGAACCGGACGGTGTAGTCCGAGAGCCCGGTCATATTGCCTTCGCGGGCCTGCGCACCGCGGCTGTTCCAGATATTGGCGGCGATATGGTGGTGGTAGTCGCCGGTTGCAAAGAAGCTCGCGCCCGGATACCGCGCCATCACCTTCAGGCCCAGCACGTCGCGATAGAAGGCGTCGGCCTGCGGAATATCGCCGACCTGCAGATGGATGTGACCAACGGCGGTGCCATCGGCCATGCCGTCAAAGGCCTGCTTCGGAGCGCTGTTGTAAAGTTCCTGCAGGTTCAGGCGTTCGGTCGCCATGGCGATCGTACCGTCCGGCTGATAGGTCCATTCCTGCGGGGTTCGGTCGCGGTAGATCTCGATTCCGTTGCCTTCAGGGTCGGATAGATAGATCGCCTCGCTGACGAGGTGATCGGAGGCACCCTCCAGCCGGATATTGTTGTCGGCGGAATGTGCCAGCCAGTGGGCTAGCTCCTGCCGGTTTGGCACCAGGAAAGCAGTGTGGAACAGGCCGGCGGCGTTGCGCGGCGCACGGGCGACGTTTTTGCCGGTCGAAAGCGTCAGGAGCGGTTGGCCGCTGACGCCCAGCACTTCGCCGCTCGGGTTCTTTTCGATGACCTGCAGGCCGATAATGTTCTGGTAGAAGCCGGAAACCAGGGCCAGGTCGCTGACGACCAGATGCGCGCCGCGGACATGGGCCGGGCGGGTCAGGGCGAAGGGTTGCATGACGTCGGACATATCGAAATCCTTTCGGGCATGGGGCGGGTGAACGCCTCGTTGCAACCTATATGGCCCATGCCCATCGTTCACGATAGAGCGCAAACTGGCGATGGATCGTCTCCAAATTATGGACAATGAGCGGGTTTGACCTCGGTCAAGGCGGTTTGGACCGTATGAAGCTACAATGGGCGAAAAACATGAAGGAGATCGCATGTACAAGAAGATCGTCGTTGCGGTGGATGTTTCCGCTCTGGAAAAGGGCGAGCGCATTCTGCGCACGGCAACGAACCTGCTCGACACGGGCGGCATGATCCTGATCGTCAACGTGGTCGAGGATATGCCCGCTTATCTTGTCTCCGAGCTGACCGTCGATCTGACAGTTGCGGCCCGTCAGGATGCCGAACGGCTGCTCGTCGAGCTTCGCGAAAAAGCCGGCATCGAGGCCGATATCGAAATCCGCCAGGGCGCGCCGGCGCGCGAAATCCTGGCCGCTTCGGAAGAGCAGGGCGCAGACCTGATCATCGTCGCCTCGCATATCCCCGACCTGTCGAACTACCTGATCGGTGCCACGGCCGACCGCGTCGTGCGCCACGCCACATGCTCGGTCCTCGTCGACCGCTGAGAAGGAACGGATCCATGGATACGTCAAGATATGGCAGCGTTCTAAGGGCGAGGAAGGCGGAGCTGGAAGGCCGCCTGAGCCGCATCGAACAGGATTTCGTCACGCCCCGCAATCCTGATGACGACGACCGCGCCGTCGAACGCAACAATGACGAGGTGCTGGAAGAACTCGGCGAAACCGGCGAACGGGAGCTTGCGGCAATCGATGCGGCACTTCACCGCATCGCCGCCGGCACGTTCGGCATCTGCGCCAGATGCGGCCAGCGGATCGCCGAGCAGCGACTGGATGCCGTGCCGCACACGCCCCTTTGCCAGGCCTGCGCCGCCGAGGTGTCGGAGGAAGTTTAACGCGGGAAACGGAATGTGAATCCTCCCTCTCTTGCCTTCCGCCGCGGTCATGCTCATTCTTAAGATCGAGGCAGGCGGAAGGTCGGATGAACGAGTTTTTCAATTTCGGGCGGAAATACGATTTCCACGAGATCGTCGCGGATGGCATCATCCACGGCGTCGGTATCGTGTTCGCGCTGGTCGGCGCCACCGCCCTGATCTTCTATGCGACCGTCTGGTCGAGCCATGGCGAGATCGCCGCCGCCTGGATCTACGGCCTCGGACTGATCATCTGCCTGTCGATCTCGTTCACCTACAATATCTGGCCTCGCTCGCGCACCAAATGGGTGCTGCGGCGGCTGGACCATTCGGCGATCTTCATCCTGATCGCCGCGACCTATACGCCGTTCCTGCAACGCGGCGCGCACGACCCCTGGATATTCGCCATGCTTCTGGCAATCTGGGCGACCGCGATCTTCGGTATCACGCTGAAATGTCTGTTTCCCGGCCGTTTCGACAAGCTGACGATCCTGCTCTATCTCGCCATGGGCTGGAGCGGCGTGATGGTGGCGGGGCCGATCTCGCAATATCTCCCGGCGGTCACCGTCTGGCTGATCGTCATCGGCGGCTTCATCTATTCGCTGGGCGTGATCTTCCACGTCTGGGAACGGCTGCGGTTCCAGAACGCCATCTGGCACGGCTTCGTCGTCGCCGCGGCCGCCGTCCACTACGGCGCGGTCATGACCTGCTTCAGCCTCTCCGGCGGTTTTTGATCCGAGATTCGGTTTGTCGCGGGCAACCGATTAGCTTCAGGCTCGCCCCTCCCTCATTAATTCCAATGAAGTTATCAAAGGAGTAGGCCAGCCAATCTGGACTCGCCGTTCCATCGTCTGATATAATGGACAAACGAGTATCATGATGGACGAAATCTAATGACCGAACCCCTTGTCCGCGACGCCACCGAAGCCGATCTCCCTGTGATCATGGAGATCTACAACGACGCGGTCGCCAACACGACGGCGATCTGGAACGAGGTCCTCGTCGACCTCCAGAACCGCAAGGAATGGTTCGCCGCTCGCAAGGCGCGCGGCTTTCCGGTGCTCGTGGCGGATGTCGGCGGCAAGGTCGCCGGTTACGCTTCCTATGGCGACTGGCGCGCCTTCGATGGTTTCCGCCACACGGTCGAGCATTCCGTCTATGTGCACCGCGATTTCCGCGGCGCCGGCATCGGCCGGCTGCTGATGCGGGACCTGATCACCCGCGCCGCCGAAAACGGCATCCACGTCATGGTCGCCTGCATCGAGGCCGGAAACACCGCCTCGATCGGCCTGCACAAAAAACTCGGCTTCCGCACCGCCGGCACGTTTTCCGAAGTCGGCACCAAGTTCGGCCGCTGGCTGGATCTGACCTGCATGGAGATGAGGGTCACGGGGTGAGATGGTGCAGCGTTGCTCCCTATGATAGTTTTGGTGTCGGAGGATCAACGCATGGAAGATGATGATCCGTTCGAAGCCTGGCTCAACCGCGCAGGGCCACCGGAAGAGAGAGCGAAGCGTTTGGCGGCGTTGGACGCCGCGCTTGCTCGTGGTCTTGCCGATGCAGAGGCAGGTCGGGTTAAGGCGGTTGAAGAAGTCCTCGTCTATTTCGAAGCCAAATATCGGAAGTTGTCGGAAGAACGTGCCAAGAGCGGCCAGACGGAGACGGACTGACTAACTCCGCTGCAGCGCCAGATGCGCGCCGAGCCCGACTAGCAGCGCCCCTCCGGCCCGCTGCATCAGCCGTTGTGCCCCGCTCGACCGTTTCAGCCGGGTGATGACAGCGCCGGCGAGGAAGACGCAGACGATATCGGCGGACGAGAACATCAGGTTGACGATCGTGCCGAGGATCGCGAACTGCAGCCAGATGGGGAAGGCGGCCGAGGCGTCGATGAACTGCGGCAGGAAGGCGAGGAAGAAGATCGCCGTCTTCGGGTTCAGCACTTCCACCGTAATGCTTTCGAAAAACGCCCGCCGGCCGGATTTCTCCGCGATCTCCGGAAGTTCGGCATCGCCCGCCGCCTTGGCGCGGAACAGCGAGATGCCGAGCCAGACGAGATAGGCCGCTCCGCCGAGCTTCACCACCATGTACAGGATCGGAACGGCATGAAAGAGCACCGAAAGCCCCGCGGCGGCGGTGAACACATGCGCGTAACCGCCGATATGGATGCCGAGCGAGGCCATCAGCCCCGACCACCGCCCGCGCGCCAGCGTCTGGGCCGCGGCATAAAGCATGGCCGGCCCGGGAATATAGGCGAACACCGCCGTGGTGGCGAGGAAGGCGAGAAACAGCTCGATCGAAGGCATATCTTGTTCCTTGAATGAACCCGCATCATTGCAACAGGCGGTGCCCGCCCGCAAGTGCAGCCGATCGGGCAGCGCAGCTTGAGAATACTTCGATCCGCACCGAAGCATCAGCCCTGCGTCTTCACCTAGAACATCCGCATCGAAATGCGAACAGGCCAGCTGACATCATGCCGAACACACCGAATATGACCAGGGAACTGGCGCTGCTTCTGGCGCTCTCCACGCTCTGGGGCGCCTCCTATACGTTCATCAAGATCGGCGTCTGGACCATCCCGCCGGTGACCCTGATCGCACTGCGTACGCTGATTGCCGGAACGATGCTGCTTGCCGTGATCCGCGGCCGCGGCCTGAAACTGCCGCGCGACGGCGGCACTTGGGCCCGCTTCCTGTTCCAGGCCTGCCTGAACAGCGCCATTCCCTTCACGCTGATCGCCTGGGCGGAACAATCGACCGATGCCGGGCTTGCGGCGATCCTCAATTCCACCACGCCGATCTTCGCCTTCCTGATCACCGCATTGATCACCCGCCACGAGCCGGTGACGGTGCGAAAACTATTCGGCGTCGGCGCGGGGCTGGTCGGCATCTGCATGGTGATCGGCGTCGAAGCGCTGTCGGGCCTCGGGGAGAGGCTGGTGCCGCAGCTGGCGATCGTGCTGGCGACGGTGTGTTATGCCGGCGCGGCGATCTTCGGCAAGAACTTCAAGGGCCTCGACCCGATCATGCCGGCGGCGGGCTCGCTCGTCTGCGGCGCCGCGCTGCTGGTCCCGGCGAGCCTGATCGTCGACAAGCCCTGGACGCTTGAGCCCTCTATGGACTCGATCCTGTCGCTGGTGGCGCTCTCGGTGTTTTCGACGGCGCTCGCCTTCGTCATCTATTTCAGGCTGATGCAGACGCTCGGCTCGGTCGGCGCGACGTCGCAGGCCTATCTGCGGGTCCCCGTCGGGGTGGCGATCGGCGTCGTTTTCCTCGGCGAAAGCCTGCATCCGGGCGCATGGGCCGGCCTCGTCTGCGTCGTCGCAGGAGTTGCCGCCATGACCTTGCCGGCACGTCGAAAGCTCGCTTCCGTCTGATCTTCGCTGGCGGTCAATCCTCCGTTGGCTCTGCCGGTCCCTGTCGTGAAAGATGGGCCTCGACGGCGAGGTTCAGTTCCCGCAGCAGGCCTGCAAGCTGCGCCTTCTTTTCCGGATCGAAGCCCGCGATCGCCGCTGCCTCGCTTGCCATGTCCTGCCGGAACGCGGCCTCCGCTCTGCCGATACCCTCGTCGGTCAACTGCACGGAAAGGCTTCGGCCGTCTCTGTCGGACGGGACGCGCTTGATCAGGCCGGCCTTTTCCAGCCGGCCCAGCCGGTGGGTGAGGCTGCCGGAGGCGATCATCAGCGACCGGTAGAGTTCCGTCGGCGTCAGCCGATGGGGCGGCCCGGAGCGCAGCAGCGTGCCCACGACATCGAACTCTCCTCGGTCCAGCTTGAACGATGCGAATGTCGCCTCGATCGATGGTGTGACCAGCCGCGACAGGCGGTAGACGCGGCCGAGAATTTCCATCGGGCCCGTGTCGAGATCCGGCAATTGTTTAGCCCACTGGGCCCGCGCCCGGTCGATGTGATCCTGCGTTTTTCGTGTCTGCGCCATTCCGATTCTCCGTCTCGACAAAACTATCTTGACATGAAGATAAATCGGGAGCAAATATCTTCACATGAAGATAAATAGTGAGGAGCCGACCATGCCTTCGATCGCCGCAAGGAAGTCCTTTGAAATTCCGCTGATCGTGCAGATGCTTGCCTGTTCCTTCCTGTGGGGAGGTGCTTTCATTCTCCTGAAGCTGGCCGGCACCGCGCTCTCTCCGCTCGCCCTGACGGCGGTGAGGGGGCTGATGGGCGGCAGCCTGATCGCCATCTGGATGATCGTCTCCGGCCACAACATTCTCCCGCGCGGGCGGGAAATGCGTGACTGGGTCGTCCTCGGTTTCCTGCAGGGCGTCGTCCCGAACAGCCTGACGGCCTATGCGCTGACGGAAATTTCGGCGGGCCTGACATCGATGATCCAGGCCTCCACCCCGCTCGTCGTCGCGGTTCTGGCGCAGGCGCTGTTTGCGAGCGAGCGGCTGACGCCGAAAGTGGCGCTCGGGCTTGCTATCGGCTTCGGCGGTATGGTCCTGCTGATCGGTCCGGCAGCGCTCGGTGCCGACAATGTCAGCCTTCGCGGCGTCGGCGCCGTGGCCATCGTCGCGGTCAGCTACGCGCTCGGCAATCTTTATGTGCGCGGTATCCCCGGTGCTCAGCCGGTCCGGCTGGCGCTGGGACAGCAGCTGTTTTCCGGCCTGCCGACCTTCTCGGTGATGATCTATCTCGGCGGTCTTTCGGCCTTTGCTCCGGCGCTCGACAACCTGCCGCTGCTTCTCGTCCTCGGCGTGTTCGGAACGGCCCTGCCGATCGTTCTCTACATGAACATCCTCAAGAAGGCAGGTCCGACCATCGGTTCGATGAACGGTTATTTCCTGCCGCCCTGGACGATTATCCTCGGTTTTGTCCTGCTGGGCGAACCCGTCAGCCTGAGAGAGATCATCGCCACCGCGATCGTGCTTGCCGGTGTCGCGATCGTGTCGCTGAAGACGGAAATTCTGTTGATCGCCTGCCGCCGGCTGGCTGCCATTCTTCGCCCGCGGCGCACCGGCAAGATCGCCTGAGCTGGAAGGTCGACGAAAGGCCCGGGATCCCGCAGCCCCTGGCTTAAATGTGGAATATGTCCTGTCGCGAAACTCTGACTTTCGCGACAGGAATTTCCTGAAAATCAGCGGCTCGTTTTTGCCGCAGAAGTCAGGAATTACGCAGCACGATAGCTACAGCCTCACCTTGCGGGAAGCTGATAACCTCCTCTGGTAAAGGCCAGTCCGCTAAAGCTTCCGGCTCGTCCTCGTCCTCGCCATCGATAGCGACGGTCCTGAGCCGTGAAGCGAGTTGGTCTAGCGTCGTCCTCGCCTGGTCCGACAACTCGGTTGAAACGGGGGAGAGGTCCTTTGATAGACCCCAGTAATCCCACGGTTTCAGTTCCAGTTTACGCAGGGCTGCGACTTCCCGAAGCAGGCTTCCCGCGACAAACCATTCCCCGCCGAGGCCGAGGCTCGACACGCCAAAACGGGAGGCAATCTCCGGTTCGTCTTTGATCCGAAACCATGCCTCGCCCGCCGTTAGAAAGCGGGCGCGCGGCACGTCTAAGGTGTCGAAGGAAACTCCCCCGACGGCTGCAAACTCCAAATCGAGCCGTTTCCAGCGCCCGCCGTCATGCCATTCGCAAAGCCAATCCGGGGTGCCGAGTTCGCGAAATCTACTAACCGCCAGTATAGCGAAATCCCGGCATACGCCGCCAACCTTAGGCTGTGCGCCGCCGCCTTCGAGCAAATTGCGCTCTACAACGATTGACAGAATCTCGGCCACGGAACGAAGCTCAAGATCGGCGGCCTGTTCGGGTGTGAAACCTCGTTCTTCGGATTCGGCCCCGCGAGGATGTTGCATGAATGAGCTAATCCACCGGGCAATTGAGTTTGGCTCGACGCCGCCGCGCATCAATGTTTCGCGATACGGCCCAGGTTCCGAGTAGATGCTTTGGGTGACGTAGAAGGATTTGCGCATTGCTGTCTCTTTCCTGTTGAGATTGAGACACGACAAGGAGGGCAAATTTTCGAAAATTGTCAACTGGCGCTTGTCACGATCAAGGGCTGACGGGATCCTGGGCCGTTTCTATTGTCCGGGCAGCACCGCTGCGACAAACGCTTCCAGGCTCCGGCGCACATGCGCGTCGACCGGCCCCGCAGGATCGAATCCCCACCAGAGAAGACAGCCCTGCCACTGAGAGGCCATCAGCATGCCGATATCGTCCGGCGTACCCGGCGTCGCCGCAAAACAGGCGGTGATCGCGGCGGACAGAACCTCGCCCCAGGCGCTGCCGCGGGCGCGCAGGCAAGAATCGCGAAAATCCTCGCGCAGCATCACCAGGCCCTCGGCGTAAGTCTCGATACCGCCATAGTCTCCGGACAGCGTAACGAGAATGTCCACGGCACCTTGAGGCGTTTTCGGCGCGGCGGCGATCGCCGCTTGGGTCCTTGCGTCGAGATTGTCCCAGGCAAACAGCAGGGCGGCGCGGGCAAGTTCTTCCTTGTTCCTGAAGCGCTGCACCAGCGTCGAGCCGGAAAGGCCGCAGGCTGTGGCGAGCGAGGCGAAGGTCAGCGCCTCCGGGCCTTTGTCGTGCATCACCTTCAGCGCTGCCGTCAGCACCTCGCTGTCTGGCATGGTTTTTGGTCGCGCCATCTTGCCTCTCGAATTATAAACGAATAAACGTTTATATATTGTCTCGATTTGGAAAGCCAGTTCTAACCGTACCGAACCGGAAGGGAAGGAGCCGTCATGTCGCACGTGTACAAAAAGCCGCTGAAGGGGAAAATCGCGCTGGTGGCAGGCGCCACGCGGGGTGCCGGGCGGGGTATCGCGGTCGAGCTCGGGGCGGCTGGCGCAACCGTTTATGTCACCGGCCGGACCACCCGGGAGAAGCAGTCGGAATACGGGCGGCCGGAGACGATCGAGGATACCGCCGAGCTGGTAACGCAGGCCGGAGGCACGGGCATCGCGGTGCCGCTCGATCACCTCGTCCCGGAGGATGTCGCAGCGCTCGTCGAGCGCATCCGCCGGGAGCAGGGCCGGCTGGATATCCTCGTCAACGACATCTGGGGCGGCGAGCATCTGTTCGAATGGGACAGGCCGGTCTGGGAGCACGACCTCGAAAAGGGCCTGCGCATGCTGCGGCTGGCGATCGACACCCACCTGATCACCGCCCATCATGCGCTGAAGCTGATGATCGAGACGCCGGGTGGCCTGCTGGTCGAGGTCACCGATGGCACGGCGGAATACAATGCCGAGCATTATCGCCTCTCGCCCTTCTACGACCTCGCCAAAACCGCGGTGACGCGCATGGCCTGGGCGCACGGCAAGGATCTCGAAAAGGTCGGCAGCACCTCGGTGTCGATCACGCCAGGCTGGCTGCGCTCCGAAATGATGCTGGATATCTACCAGGTGACCGAGGAGACCTGGCGGGATGCTCTCGTCGCCCAGCCGCATTTCTGCATTTCCGAAACCCCGCGCTTCATCGGCCGGGCGGTGGCAGCGCTTGCCGCCGATCCGGACCGGGCACGCTGGAACGGCCAGTCGCTGTCGAGCGGCGGCCTTGCCAGGGTCTATGAGTTCGACGATGTCGACGGCTCGCGACCGGATTGCTGGCGCTACCTGAAAGAGGTGCAGGAGCCCGGCAAACCGGCCGACGCCACCGGTTATCGCTGATCAGCCGCCCATCGCCGCCTTGCCCACCGCCATTCGCTCGGCCTCGTCGCGCAGGTCGAGCGTGATTTGGGTGCCGTCGCGTATGCCGCGTTTCAGCGCGTCCTTTCGCTCTGGCCCGACCCGAATCTCTCGCCTGTCGAAAAGCGCCTGCAGCCGGCTGCGCGATAGCTGAAGTTCCGCCGCCAGCAGCCGGTCGAGCCGCAGGCCGGTCGGGTAGGGCAGGGCGAGCGTGATTGTGATCCGCCGCCACTCCGCATCGTGGCGAAGCACCGCCTTGCGCATCTCGATGTCGTCGCTTTCCTCGATGCATCCAGCCTTGGCCTTCAGCGCCTGTGCGTCGAATTCGATGCGGGCGACGAAGTCCGGCGTGCTCGCCTGCATCGCGTCGAGCAGGGCGGGATCGATCGCCCGGATGGTCTGCCGCACGAAGATCGGCCGGTTCCAGGTGCCGTCGCAGGCGATGCATCGGTAGATGAGCCAGGCATCGAGCCTTTTGCCGTTGGCGTTGAGGCGGATGCGGCCGCTGGAGCGGAATGGTCTCGATAACCCGCAGCCGCTGCAGGCAAGGATTGGCCGGGGTGGAGTTTTAGGGGTTGCAGTCCATTCGAGATGGAGGATGTCGCACATGCCGTTTTGATCTTCCGGTCAGGAAGTTCATGCGGGAAACGGCACTCAAGAAGCCCTCTTCGGGCGCGCACGGTGTGGCGAAGGTCCGGACTGTGGGGAGCAAGCGTCGGAGGTCTTAGTCGGACGGTTCAGGGCAGCTTCAGGCCGCACTGGCACGATCAATGCCAAACCGGTCTCAAGCCGCCACCCCGATGAACAGTGTTCCCACGCGAGCAAGCGTCATCGCTCTTCCACGCATGGGAGGGTGAACCTGTCGAGACCGGGGATTACTTAGGCAAACTGAACCTCAAAGGCCGACGCTCTTCGACTGAAAGGCATAAACGTGCGAAAATCGAAGTCAAGAATTTTTGGACGTCGCGCCGCGCCCGTTGTGACCTATATGCCGTCCTGACCTATATGAAGCGAAACAGTCGTTCAGCGAGGATCGAACCATGGACATCAAGCGCAGCGGATCGCAGCCTTCGAAGGCACCGCCACAATATTTCACCGGCACCGTCCGGCTCGATCCGATCGTCGAAGCGCCGGAGCCGGCCCGGGTCCGCGCCCTTTCGGTCACCTTCGAGCCGGGTGCGCGCACCGACTGGCACACCCACCCGCTCGGACAGACGCTGTTCGTCACGGCCGGCGCGGGTCTCGCCCAGGTCTGGGGCGAGCCGGTCCGGGCCATCCGGCCCGGCGACGTGATCTGGTTCCCGCCCGGCGAAAAACACTGGCACGGTGCATCCCCGACCACCGCCATGACCCATATCGCCATCCAGGAAGCGCTGAACGGCAGCACCGCGGAATGGCTGGGCGCGGTGACGGACGATGAATATGCGGGCGAGGTCGCGAAGGACTGAGTCGAACTGGCTTGGCGTCGTTTGACGCTCGAAAAGACCGCACGCGTCATTGAACCGAAACCTCTGGCGCGCAAAGATGAGGGCATGATTGCGAACCGGAACCAGAAGGAGCCGCCATGTCCGACGTCACCCGCATCTCCAACCAATACCTGACCGTCGACATCTCCTCGCTCGGCTCCGAGATGCAGGCGCTGGCAGCCGCCGATGGCCGCTCGTTTCTCTGGAATGGTGATGCCGCCTTCTGGAACGGCCGCTCGCCGGTTCTCTTTCCGATGGTCGGCAAGGCGCCGGAAAACCGGATCAGCGTCGACGGCAAGCCTTACGAGATGGGCCAGCACGGTTTTGCCCGCCGCCGCGAATTTACGCTTGCCTCGTCGAGCGAAACCATGTGTCGTTACGAGCTCGCCGCCTCCGACGCGACACGCGCCGTCTATCCGTTCGAATTCCTGCTGGCGGTCGAGCATTCGCTGGATGGCCGGACGCTGACGGTCGCGGCCGAAGTCGAAAACCGCGATCAAAAGCCGATGCCCTTCGGCCTCGGGTTCCACCCGGCCTTCGCCTGGCCGATCCCCGGCGCGGCGGGCAGGGCCCACACCATCACCCTCGACAATGGCGCCGAACCGGCTTTGACGCGGCTGGAAGGCGGGCTGGTGAAGCCGGAAAAGCTGCCGTCGCCGTTCAAGGCCGGCAGCCTCACTCTCGACCATGCGATGTTCGAGGCGGATGCGATGATCTTTCCGGAAGGGGCGGGCGAGGGGCTGACCTATGCCGCCGAGGGCGGCCCCGCCCTCAAGTTTTCCTTCGAGAACCTGCCGAACCTGGCGCTCTGGCAGAAACCCGGAGCCCCCTTCATCTGCATCGAACCCTGGCACGGCACCGCGGCCGAACTCGGCGGTTCGGACGACTTGGCGAAACGCCCCTACGGCGTGGTTCTCCAGCCGGGCGAAAAGGCCCGCTTCGCGTTCATGGTGGAACTGCCGGTCTAGCGCACAGGGTATCGCTGCCCCTCACCCTAACCCTTGCCGGGGTTGAGCCACTCGTCTCAACCCGTCCTTCGGACCCCCGCAGGCGGGGAGAGGGAACGTGCCTTATTCATCGCCTGTTATTGGGGCACGCCAGCGCGACTTGCGTCCTTCTCCCCGTCAAGACGGGGAGAAGGTGCCGGCAGGCGGATGAGGGGCGTGCTAGGGCGCCTTCGCCGATCCGGGCTTCCCGGCGCCGCAGGATTCGGTCTATGATTGCCGCCGGCATTCCTGGGTGCAACTGCCGCCCGGGATCGTCGTCCACGACAAGGACCCGGCCTGACGTCAGGCGGTCCCGCGATTGCTGTTGGAGGAGAGCATGACCGCGTCGCTTCGCATAAACCACCTGTCCATCATGGTTCGTGATCTCACCCGCAGCGCCGAGTTCTATCATCGGGTCCTGCGCCTGCCGGAAATCGAGTGCAAGGCCCGCAAGCCGAACATCCGCTGGTTCGGCATCGGCGACGACCAGTCGATCCACCTGATCGAAGGCGATTTCGGCCAAACCTACGTCACCATGTCGACCCATCTCTGCATCGCCGTGACCGACCTCGACGCCACGGTCGCCCACATCGCCGCAACCGGCACGAAATACGGCGATCTGGCCAGAAACGAGGGCAGAATCTACAGCCGCGCCGACGGCGTTCGGTCGATCTACCTGCAGGATCCGGACGGCTATTGGCTCGAGATCAGCGAAGATTACTGAGAATTAAAAAAAGCGCCGGCGGATCGCCGACGCTTCGGGTGTTTTGCTTCACTTCATCGCCTCGAAATCCATTGCATGGCCGTTGATGCAGTAGCGCAGGCCGGTCGGCGGCGGGCCGTCGGGGAAGACGTGGCCGAGATGGCCGCCGCAATTGCTGCAGCGGACTTCGGTGCGCACCATGCCGTGCGACACGTCGCGGATTTCGGTGATCGCCTCCGGATTCACCGCCTCGAAATAGCTCGGCCAGCCGCAGCCGGAATCGAACTTGGTATCGGAGACGAACAGCGGCTCGTGGCAGGCGGCGCAGCTGTAGAGGCCCTTTTCATGGCTGTTCCAGAAGGGCCCGGTAAAGGCACGTTCGGTGCCGGCCTGGCGCAGGATGCGGTACTGCTCGGGCGTCAAGAGTTCGCGCCACTCCGCATCGGTCTTCTGGACTTTCGGGGTGATGACATCGGACATCGCAAGGTTCCTTTCGTTTTCCCCATAGATAGGCATCGAGGCGGCGAAGGAAAAGTCCGCGATTGGAGAGCGGATGTCGGCATTGTGAGGCTGACGCATTCTATTGAGACATCATCGGCGAGGCCCAGTATGTGGACCTGCGTAAGCAATGTGAATGTTTCGACTTCTAGGATCAAGAATGGCGACCCGACCATCAGCGTGAGTGACGAAGTACCCAGATTCTACGCGAGCGCGTCTAAAGGCGACGCAGTATGATCTGTCTTTCTCTCTGTAATCGGCACAGGTAGCTTCAAGTGAGGTTAGAACGGCCGCATTGATCCGGGACGTGCGCTTGAGCATTTCAAAGTCGAGCGGACTTTCGGACCAGTCGGAATAGCCGTCGTTCTGGCCCCTAAGACTTTTCAACTTTCTCAGATAATCCAATCCCAATATTTTGACTATAACGTCCAGGTTTTCCGCCAGCTCCAACGAATGTAAGCCAGCTGCTTTGTGCTCGGGGACCTTGATGTAAATGCCCAACCCAAAGTCGTGCGCCGTTCGGATGCCGTCCGGACGTATCGTTTCAACATCCACTTTGGGAGGACGATTCATGTAGGCAGAGTCGGTGTACCAGCCCTTCGCGAGAGTGAAGAGCGCTAATCCGGCCAACGCAAAGTATGCTCTTTTCGGTATGCCTATGGCTGTGCCCCCCTCATCGTTGTAGAGCCATCGGCCTTCGCCGCTCGATATACGATCTCCTTCGGCAGACGCAGGATGCGATTTGGGCTATTCCACCAACTGCCACCATCATCGAAAAAAGTCTCTGCAAGAGCTGGAAGTAGTTCATCAATATTGTCATCTGGGCTTCCCCAGGTATAGCTTTTGGCTTCCATCGCAACCAGCTTCACCGCTCCTGACTTCGAGAAATCGAACGGCCCCCAAACTGTTGGCCGATCAGCTGTATTGACGATGAAGCCCACGGCTTTGTTCGGCCAACGCCCCTGACAGATGCGCAAAACATCGACCTGCTGCACATCCATCAACACGTCTTCGGCAAGCGGGCATAAGAGCGTCGGAATGAGGAAGGCTCGACCATCTGAGGCCTTGAAGGCCAAAGTCCTGCCATGCGACTGCTGACATCCTCCACTGTTGATCGTGGAGACCCAGCGACGGGATTGGGAATGCTGGGTTCGTACGGAGGAGACGAGTATCTGTCCATCAACATGAAGAGACGCTGTCAGTTCATATTGCGTAGTATACGTGCAAAACGGACTTAGTGACCCAGGCGGGGCGGTGATCAAAACCCAGACTACAGCTATCCCGAACAAAGCGAGGATGACGATTTCGGCGAGCCTCATCATTGATCAACTGTCTGAACGGGCCGGAAGATAAGCATCGGGTTATGAAGGAAGCGGAATGTTATTGATAGCTATACAGGTTTCTGCCGGTCAGGCATCGTCTGAGATGCGTTATTGGTAAAGAAGTGCTAACAAGGCTACTACCATTACCTTCAATGGTGGCTGCTATTCAGGTCCCACTCCTCAAGGACATTCCCTTCGCGTTGGCTATTCGGCATCACGAACCTATGGCATCGAGGATGGTCTTATGTCCCTGTTAACGCATTGTTGCCCTAGCATCACGGGCCGTGATGCCGGTTTCCCCATGGCCTGCCTCGCGTGTCACATCTTCGAAAGCGAACGCGATGTTCCAATCTGTCGTCGCACATTGACGAAGGCATTTTTCACCACAATAAGGTCAAACCCAAAAAAATGTGGTACGCGCCACGCGAATAACAGCAGGAAAGTGGCAGTGACTGAACCGACCGTAGCAGATGCAACAGGCCGCATTTATGAATCGCTCCAGGCGAACAACGCCGACATCGACGTGCATATCGCGGCTCTCAAGGCGGCGATGGCCCGGGCGGGTTTGAAGGAAGCCGTATTCGACCCGGCTAAGCTCGTGCAGAACAACCGTTCCGGCAGAAAACTGATGCAGGCCTACTTTCGGCAGCGCGGCGTGACGGTGAAATTCTCGGCTGAGTGAAGCCTGAGGCATGACGCCGAACCGTTGCCTAAGCATAGGCCAGGCACCAGCCGGGAGCGCGAACCCAACATAGCTCGGCCGGCCGCAGAATTAGCAGTTTTGCGACGCCAGCAATGACGATCATGCCGCAAAGCCGCCGCCGCCAAGCATCGCCAGCCCTTGCTCAAATTCCCGAAAACTCGCGTTTCTGTGTGTTTCGTCCGGTTCTGCTTGAGGCGGGGACATGTTTCCCATAGAAAATCTCCTGCCTCCGAACGGTCGGGGGTATGGGATTTCTGAAGCGTGGAGATGACATGGCTGCCAATGCGCCGGCGTTGACGTTCTTCGCACTCTTCCTTCCCTTCCTCGCTTCGGTTCTGGCGCCCTTCCTCACCCGCCGTCTGGGCGATAGGGCCGCCTGGGTTCTGGCAGCGGCCCCGGCACTCGCGTTTGCGCATTTCTGCACCTTCCTGCCTGAAATCGCCGCCGGCGAAGTGGTGACCGGGGGCTATGCCTGGGCGCCGAGCTTCAACCTCTCCTTTTCCTGGTTCCTCGATGGCCTGTCGCTCACCTTCGCGCTTCTGATCACCGGCATCGGCACCCTGATCGTCGTTTATTCCGGCGGCTACATGAAGGGTCATGAGGGGCAGGGGCGCTTCATGGCCTTCATCCTCGCCTTCATGGGCGCCATGCTCGGCCTAGTCGTCTCCGACAGCTTTCTGATGCTGTTCGTCTATTGGGAACTGACCTCGATCACCTCGTTCCTGCTGATCGGCTTCGATCACGAGCGGGAGGCGGCGCGGCGTGCAGCACTTCAGGCGCTGGTGGTCACCGGCGGCGGCGGGCTCTGCCTGCTCGCCGGCCTGGTCTTCCTCTGGAACATCACCGGCGTCACCCAGCTTTCGCTGCTCGTGCATCTCGGCGAAGGGCTGCGCCAGAGCCCGTTCTATCTCGCAACCCTGCTGCTGGTGCTCGCCGGCGCCTTCACCAAGTCGGCGCAGTTTCCGTTCCATTTCTGGCTGCCGAACGCCATGGAAGCGCCGACGCCGGTCTCGGCCTATCTGCATTCGGCAACCATGGTGAAGGCTGGCGTCTACCTGCTGATGCGGTTGAACCCGGTCATGGGGCAAACGCCCGCCTGGATGATCCTGCTGCCCTTCTTCGGCGGTATCACGCTGATTGCCGGCACGTTTTTGGCCATTCGCCAGACGGACCTGAAGCTGATGCTCGCCTACACGACCATGGCCTCACTCGGTCTCCTGGTCATGCTGACCGGCTTCGGCTCGGCGCATGCGGTCGAGGCGGCGGTGCTCTATCTCGTCGCCCATTCGCTGTTCAAGGGCGCGCTGTTCATGGTCGCCGGCACGGTGGATCATGAGGCCGGCAGCCGCGACGTCACCAAGCTCGGGGGCCTGCGCGCCGCCATGCCGGTCACCTTCGGCGCGGCCCTGCTGGCGGCGCTCTCGATGGGCGGCCTGCCGCTGTTTTTCGGTTTCCTCGCCAAGGAGGAGATCTATGCGGCGCTTGCCGCCGGCAATCCGCGCGCCGTGTTTTTCACCGGCCTCGCCGTCATCGGCAATGCGCTGATGTTCGCTATCGGCTTCGCCGTGGCGCTGAAACCCTTCCTCGGCCCCGATGTCGAGACGCCGAAACATGCCCATGAAGGACCAATGACGCTCTGGCTCGGCCCGGTAGTTCTCTCGGTGCTCGGCCTGGCGGCCGCACTCTTTTCCGGCGTGGCGCATCGTTACATCTCCTCGCCAATGGCAAGCGCGATCACCGCCCAGAAGATCGTCATCGACATTTCGACCATGCCGCATCTCGGCGTGCCCCTGCTTCTGTCGGTGGTCACCGTATTGCTCGGCGCGCTCGCCTTCTGGCGGCTGACGGACCTGCGGGCCTTCATGGTGCGGGCGGTGGAAAGCCTTGGCCCCGGCCCGGACCGCGGTTTCGACCATTTCGTCTCCGGCCTGGTGCGGCTTTCGGGCGTCGTCACCCGCCTCGTCCAGCCGGGCCGGCTGGAAATCTACATCACCGCCACCTTCATCCTGCTGGCCGTGACGCTGCTCGTCCCGCCCTTCCTGTTCGGCGAACTGCCCGCCATGCCCGCCTGGCCGGAGCAATTGCTGGTCCAGGAAGCCGCGTTCTTTGCAATCGCGGTGATCGGCCTTATCGCCGCGCTGCGTGCAAAGGATCGGCTGACGGCGATCGTTTCGCTCGGCATCCAGGGTTTTGCCGTCGCCGTCATCTTCCTGCTGTTCGGCGCGCCGGACCTGTCGTTCACCCAGTTCATGGTCGAGACCCTGTCGGTCGTCATCCTGGCGCTGGTAATGACGCGGCTGCGGCTCTCGCCCCGCGACCACCGGCCTCTGGGGCAATCGCTCTTCGACGGGACGATCGCAGTCGCCTGCGGTCTCGGCTTCACGCTGCTGCTTTTGAAATCGACGCAGGCGCCGTTCGATACCCTGCTCACTGACTTCTTCAACGCCTATTCCAAGACCGTCGCCCACGGCGCCAACGTCGTCAACGTCATCATCGTCGACTTCCGCGGCACCGATACACTGGGCGAGATCGCGGTGGTGATGGTGACCGGGCTGGCGGTGCTGGCGCTGATCCGGGTGAGGGCGGGCAAAAAGGTTGCGGACGACAAAATGGAGACGCGGCGTTGACGGGTGTGGTTTACCCCCCTCTGCCCTGCCGGGCATCTCCCCCTCAAGGGGGGAGATCGGCTGGGAGGTTGCTCATCGCTTCCAGTTTGGTGTTGCCTTCCGCACGACGTTTTTGGATGAGCGGGGATCGTGCCGCTTGTGATCTCCCCACCCGAGGGGGAGATGCCCGGCAGGGCAGAGGGGGGCTCACCGGGTTCGACCTACGAAGGGAACGGAGCTTGTTCAACCTCCAAGAGGTGGTGGCAACCAACGTGCAAGGTGCTCATCCATGAACACCCTCATCCTGCGCACCGTCGCGCCCTTCCTCACCGCGTTGATGCTGCTGTTCTCCGTCTTCGTCCTGTTGCGTGGCCATAACGAACCCGGCGGCGGGTTCATCGGCGGGTTGATTGCGGCTTCGGCGCTGGCGATCTACGGCATCGCCTTCGGCGTGCCGGCGGTGCGCCGCGCGATCCGGTTCCACCCGATGGCGATTGCCGGCGCCGGGCTGTTGCTTGCGACGCTTTCCGGCCTGATCTCGATCGTGTTCGGCGTGCCGTTCATGACCGGGCTCTGGGTCTATCCCGTCGTCTTCGAGGTCGAGGTGCCGCTCGCCACCGTCATGTCCTTCGATATCGGCGTCTATCTGGTGGTCGTCGGGGCGATCACCTCGATCGCGCTGGCGCTCGAACAGGAGCCCGGTTCGGATGCGGAGGGAGGAGACTGATGGAAGCGCTGTTTTCGATCCTGATCGGCCTGTTCTTTGCCGCCGCGATCTACCTTCTGCTGTCGAAGCACACCGTGCGCATCCTGCTCGGCGTGGTGCTGCTCGGCAATGCCGTCAACCTCACGCTCTTCACCACCGGCAGGCTCACCCGCGAAGTGCCGCCGATCATCCCGGCCGGCATGGACACGCTGTCGTCGAACGCCGCCAATCCGCTGCCGCAGGCGCTGATCCTGACGGCGATCGTCATCTCGTTCTCCTTCTTCGCCTTCCTGCTGGTGCTGACCTATCGCGCCTACCAGGAACTCGGCACCGACGATACCGACGAGATGCGGCTGGCCGAACCGCGGGACGAGCAGCTTCCGCCGCTGGGGTATTGAGGGGATGGTGTTGGATTTTTCGCCGGATACTTGTTGTTACGCTATCGGTTCTCTCGCCCGCGGCACCCCCCTCTGCCCTACCGGGCATCTCCCCCTCAAGGGGGGAGATCGGCCAGACGCGGCGCCTCGGCCTTCATCAACGACGATGATCGAACCTTCTCTTATGGGACTGAGGCTGCTTGTGGCAGGTCGGTGCACCCATCCGATCTCCCTCCTTGAGGGGGAGATGCCCGGCAGGGCAGAGGGGGGTATCCCGACTTCGACGATAGCCGTCCGGGAGGGTCAAGCTACCGCGGCGATATTTGCCGACAGCCCACCCGGAGGCATCCACTGATGGCCTCTCCTTCCGTCGACCTCTCCGCAGCCCTCGTCCTCGCCGCTCCGCCGCTTGCCGACTGGCTGGTTGTTCTCCCGGTCGCCCTGATGATCGGCTTCGGTGCTGTCTTGATGATGGTGCGCAAGTCCGTCCGCCTGCATGGCGGCATCGCGATTGCCGGCCTGGCTCTCCTCGTCCTCCTCGACGCCGGCCTGCTCTGGCGCGTCTGGACCCATGGCCCGGTCACCATGGTGATGGGCCGCTGGCTGCCGCCTTTCGGCATTGCGTTCACCGCCGACCTTTTTGGCGCGGTCATGGCGCTCGCCGCGGCGATCGTTGCCCTTGCCGGCGGCATATTCGCATTGCGCGATATCGACGCGAGCGGCCGGCGCTACGGTTTCTACCCGTTCCTGATGCTGCTGATGGCCGGCGTCACGGGCGCCTTCCTGACCGGCGACATCTTCAACCTCTATGTCTGGTTCGAGGTGCTGCTGATCTCGTCCTTCGGCCTTTTGATCCTCGGCTCCGAGCCGGAGCAGATCGACGGCGCGTTGAAATACGCCATCCTCAACCTGATCGGCACGACCCTGTTCCTGATCGCGGTCGGTTATCTCTATGCGGTCTTCGGCACGCTCAACATGGCCGATATCGCCCGCAAGGCGGCGGGCCTGCGCGGCACCGCGCCGCTGACGACGCTGACGGCGCTGTTCATCCTAGCCTTCGCCATGAAGGCCGCCGCCTTTCCGGTCAATTTCTGGCTGCCGGCCTCCTATCACACGCCGCGGGTGGTGGTGTCGGCGCTGTTCGGCGGGCTGCTTACCAAGATCGGCATCTATTCGCTGATCCGCGTCACCATCATGCTCTTTCCCGTCGAGCGCGAGGAATTGAGCCTCGTCGTTGCCATATCGGCGGCGCTCACCATGCTGGTCGGCGCGCTCGGCGCACTGGCGCAGAACGATATCCGCCGGCTCGTGGGTTACGTGGTCATCGCCGGCATCGGCAACATGATGGCGGGCGTGGCGATCGGCACGCCCGCGGCCGTCAGCGGCGCCATCCTCTATGCGCTGCATTCGGTGGTGACGATGACCGCGCTTTATCTGGTGTCGGGAGAAACCGGCCGGCTCGGCGGCACCTGGGCGCTCTCCGGCCTCGGCGGGCTTTACCGGAGGGCGCCGTGGTTTTCGGGCGCCGCCTTCCTGCTGTTTCTGGCCGCTTCCGGCCTGCCGCCGCTGTCGGGCCTGTGGCCCAAGGTGGCGCTGTTGAAAGCCTCGCTCGATATCGGCGCCTGGTGGCTGGCCGCGGCGATCCTCGTCTCCGCCTTCCTCGTCACGCTGGCGCTCGCCCGCGTCTTCCTGCTTGCCTTCTGGCGGCCGCAGCCCGAACCTGTTCCGGAGGCCGCCGCCCCGGCGGATTGGCGCATCGCCCTGCCGCTCGGCTGCCTCACGGCGCTCGTCGTCCTTTTCGGCCTGCTGCCGGAGCCGCTGCTCGATCTGGCCCAGACGGCGGCGGAGGGGCTCGGCGAACCGGCGGCCTATATCCATTCGGTCTTCCCGGGAGGGACAGCACGATGATCACCTATATCCTGTCTCTGGTATTTGCCGTCGTCTGGGTCACTGTAACCGGCAGCGCGACGCTGCAAAACCTGATCTTCGGTTTTGTGCTGTCGACGCTGGCGCTCTGGATCGTCCGCGACGAGATGGGCGCCCGCGGCTATTGGCGGCGGCTCGGCCGCATCCTGTCGCTGCTCGCCCTGTTCCTGAAGGAGCTGGCGCTGTCTGCCTGGAAAGTGGCGGTGCTGGTGATGAGCCCGCGCATGGACCTCAAGCCCGGCATCTTCGCCTTTCCGCTGACCGTCACCCGCGATTTCGAGATCACCCTGCTTGCCAACCTCATCACGCTGACGCCGGGCACGCTGTCGGTCGACGTCTCCGAGGACCGCAAGACGCTGTTCGTCCACGCGATCGACTGTTCCGATATCGAGGCCACGAAACGGGATATCGCCAACGGCTTCGAGCGCAAGATCATGGAGGCGTTCCGATGACGACGGCTGAAATGATCCTCTCCTATGCGGTCTGGCTGGCGCTCGTGGTGCTCTGCGTCTCCTTCCTGCTTACGGTCTGGCGGGTGATCAGGGGGCCGACGCTTCCAGACCGGGTCGTGGCGCTGGATATGCTGACCGGCATCGTCATCGGCTTCATCGCCCTGATCGCCATCCGCACTGGCTTCACGCTCTATATCGATATCGCCATCTCGCTTGGCCTCGTCGGGTTCCTGGCGACCGTCGCCTTCGCGCGCTTTATCCTGTCGCGCGGCGGTCGGGAAACACCGAGGCCGGACATGATGAAGACGTTCACGGCATCGGTGCCCGAACCGCGCCGTAAATCTGCAACAAGGCGCCCGCCCGGCACCGGACCGGCCGTCAGGCGGAAGGCAAAGAAATGATGGATATCCTGCTGGCCACGATAACCGCCCTTCTGATGCTTGGCGGCGCCGGGTTCGCACTGGTGGCGGCAATCGGCCTCAACCGGTTGCCGGATCTCTATACCCGGATGCACGCGGCATCGAAGGCCGGCACGGTTGGCTCCGGGCTGCTGCTGCTGGCGGTCGGCGTCCATGCGGGCGATCTGCCGACATTTGCAAGAGCCCTTGCAGGCTTCTTCTTCTTCGTGCTGACCGCGCCAATTTCGGCGCATCTACTCGCTATGGCAGCACATAAGATCGGATATCCACTTTACGCTGAGTCAGTCCGGGATGAAATGAAGGATTACGATAAGCGAATATAATCCCGTCGAGGACGAGTTATAACCCTGTCTTGACTGAGCAAATGCTCATCTATTCATCAGTAAAGCTGACGTGGGAGCGATATAGGCCGCAGAAAGGCTGGTAACTCGCGAAAATCGCACTTGGAGATAAAGCGAAGCAGTGGTACTTCGTTACAAGTAGAGTGCAGATGTTGTTTCAGATTAGGCGTTCCCTCGTCAATTCGGTGAAGTCGACAAGTTCTTTGGATTGAGGAACGATAAACGTCGATCACGGACCTGGGCAAGCTTTAATCGAACGCAATATCCGGTGCGAACCGTTTTCTTTTCCGCATGGAGCTTAGGGGTAGGCTTCGGTCGCAAGACGGCGGTCGGGCAATGGTTTCGCTCCGAGAAGCTCTACGAACGGGCAGGTGTCGCGGAGGTCGCGGGGCCAGCCAGTCACTTAAACAGGAGACAGGAAATGACAGACATCGCATTGGGCAAAAGCCCCGATCTGCTGGTGGAGTTGACCGCAGATATTGTGGCGGCCTATGTGAGCAACCATGTGGTGCCCGTCAGCGATCTTTCGAACTTGATCGCAGACGTGCATACGGCGTTGAGCAACACCTCTTCGCCGGCACCGGTTGTAGCGGCCATTGAAAAGCCGAAGCCTCCGGTTCCGATCAAGAAATCGATCGAAGACGACTATCTCATCTGCTTGGAGGACGGGCAGAAGTTCAAGTCGCTGAAGCGGCATCTGATGACCCATTACAACATGACGCCGGAAGAATATCGCGAGAAGTGGGGCCTGCCGGCCGACTATCCGATGGTGGCGCCCGCCTATGCGGAAGCTCGTTCCAGGCTCGCCAAGGAAATGGGTCTCGGCCAGCGCCGCAAGCGCGGCAAGGTCTGAGCCGGGCCAACGCCCGGCAAAGACACCGGGAGGATTTGAGACCATCCCGATGAGGACCGATCGCGCCAGCGACCGGCGGGTGATTTCGGCATCAAACACAGATGCGGATAAAGAGCCGGGCGACCGTACGCCCGGTTTTTCCTTTTTAGCGACCTGGCCACGGGCAAGGTGTGAGGAAAAAAATCCCATTATCTTTCCATAACTTGCGGAAATCATCAACGATTTCAGCTGATAATTGCGGAGGGGCGGTTTTCAGCGTCCCCGCTTTTGCTCTAGGGTGTATGAATTAATTCCTATTTATTGAGGAGTTGTCATGCCTTTCGAGCGATATTCCGAGCCTTCCGCCCCGCCGTCCTCGGCGCGATTTTCCCCGCCAGTGCCAATGGATGCGACTGCCGGTACGCCGCGGCTTCCCGCCAGCCTGCCGCTCAGGAGCGTCTGCCGCATCGTCCGTCAGATGGTCTGCGAACTGGTCCAGCTCTTCGGCGACCGGGTGATGCTGCGCCGCGACCGGCGCCGGCTATCCTGCCATGTGCGCCAGATCGCCATGTATGTCTGCCATGTAGCGCTCCAGATTTCGATGAGCGACATCGGCGAAGCGTTCGGCCGCGACCGCACCACCGTCGGCCATGCCTGCCACGTGGTGGAAGATCGCCGCGACGACCTGGCCTTCGACGAGTTCATCTCGGCGGTCGAACGCATCGTCACCACCGTTTTCGGCCTGTCGGAGGTGGTAGCCCATGACTGATGCGATCGGAAAGCCCGTGCCCGGCAAGGCGGATATTCCAGACCTCAAACGGCATCTCCTGCGCCTGATCCGCCAGCTTGCCCGCGGCGAATGCACGATCGAGACCGGGGAGGGTGCCGAAGTCCGCCTCACCGGAGCCGAGGAGCGGCTTTATCCGCAGGCGGTAATCGCCAGAGCCCGTTCGCTCGGGCTGGTGCAGCTTTCCGAAAGCGGCCGTATCACCGCAAGTGTCGAGGCGTCCAGCTTCCTGCGCCGGGCGCTGGTGACGGGCGAGGAGGCCTTTGTCGAGCAGCACGGCGAGATCGTCGTGACCTCCGCCGAGATCGACGGCGCCCGCCAGCCGGTGCGCCGCAACCTGGCCGAATCACCACTCGGCACGATCGCCCGGATGAAGGACCGCGACGGAAAACCCTTCCTGCCAGCCGAAGCGTTGGAGGCGGGAGAACGACTGCTCGCCGATTTTACCCGGGGGCAGCTCCAGCCGCGCGTCACCGCCTCCTGGGAGCCGCGGCTCGCCACCCGCGCCAAGGGCTCCGCCGGTGGCCAGGCCGACATCGCCGACAGCGCGATATCCGCCCGCAACCGTTTTTCGAGAGCGGTGGACGCGATGGGACCGGAACTTTCCGGCGTCGCGATGGATGTCTGCTGCTTTGCCAAGGGGCTGGAGACGGTGGAACGCGAACGCCAATGGCCGGCGCGCTCGGCCAAACTCATGCTGCGCACCGCGCTGCTGGCGCTCGCCCGCCATTATGCCCCGCCGGCTCTGCCAAAACGCCGCCAGAGCCATCATTGGGGCGCGGAAGATTTCCGGCCGGCCTTGTGACGGAGAAGACTTGTGAGGCTGACGCTGCAATGCCGCTCGTGAGCGGCTCCAGAAGTACCAGCCTAACGCGCTGCCCGGTTCGCTGCATAAGCGGCGCGGGCGGCGTCGATCCTCGGGGAATTCGCATGGGTCCAATCGGCCAGTGCCTGCACTGGCTCCCAAAAATCCCGGCCGAGGTCCGTCAGGGCATACTCCACCTGCGGAGGCGTCGTCGGGGTGACTGTCCGCGTCACGAAACCATTCTCCTCAAGATCGCGAAGAGTGGAAGCCAGCATCTTCTGGCTGATCTCGCCGATCTCCCGCTTCAGTGCATTGAAGCGAAGAGGGCCGCTCCCCAGAACGCGCACGACCAGAAGCGTCCACTTGTCGCTGATCCGGGCCAGCATGCGGCTGATGGGCTCGCAGGACCTGGTATCCTCGCGGTTACCTGGTATCCGAAAAGTGCTGTCTTGATGAGGCATTCGATCCTCGGATAGATGGTTACGGACAGAAACCAACATACATGAGGATACTATGGTTCCGAAGCCCAAAATCGCGATCGTCATCGGCTCCACCCGCCCAACCCGCTTTGCCGACAGGCCTGCACAGTGGATGTTGAAGCAGGCGCAGGCGCGTGACGACATCGAGGTCGAACTGGTCGATCTGCGCGACCATCCGCTGCCGTTCTTTGACGAGATGGCCTCGAACATGTGGATGCCGAGCCAAAACCCGCAAGCTGTGCGCTGGCAGGAAACCGTCGGCCGCTTCGACGGCTACATCTTCGTGGTCGCGGAGTACAATCATTCGCTCACCGGCGTGCTCAAGAACGCCCTCGATCAGGCTTACAAGGAATGGAACCGGAAACCCTTTACCGCCATCGGTTACGGCGGCACGGGTGCGTCGCGCGCGGTGGAACACCTGCGCGGCATCGGGGTCGAGCTGCAGATGGTATCGACCCACGCCGCCGTCCATATCGGTGGCGGAGACTTCATGGCGGTCGCCCCGAGGGGCGGCAACAAGCCGATCGAGGAGATCGAGGCAAATCTGCTGCCTTCGGCCAAAACGGCGCTCGACGAACTGGTCTGGTGGGCAAAGGCCACAATGGCCGCCAAGGCAGCGGAAGCCTGACCCCTTGACGCGAGCGTCCCTGAGCTTCGTTCGAAGCTCAGGGACTTTTCGCTGGTGATCCGATCCGGATTGGATGTCGAAGCTCCCGGCTTCGTCACTCAGATTCCGAGGCCGCCGGCTACATTCACGGTCTCTCCGTTGATGTAGCCCGCATGCGGTCCGGCCAGGAAGCAGATGGTTTCGGCCACTTCCTCGAGCGTTGCGATGCGACGGATCGGATGCATGTCCAGGATGGCGTCACGGTTCGGAAGCTCGCCGGCAACGTCTGCGGCCATGTCGGTCGGCATGATTCCCGGCTGGACCACGTTGACGGTGATATTGCGCCGGCCAAGGTCGCGGGCAATGCCCTTCGCATAGCCGGCGAGCGCCCACTTGGTTCCGGTATAGTCGGCAACACCGGGGAAGGGGACGTAGGAGCCGAGGAGCGAGCCGACGAAGATGATCCGGCCGCCGTCGGTCAGCTTTTGCGCCGCCGCGCGGGTATTGGCGATCGTGCCCAGCACGTTGACCTGCCACTGGCGATTATAGTTGTCCCCGTCGAGTTCCGGATCGTCGACCATCTGACCCTGGATGGCGATGCCGGCATTGTTGACGAGGATATCGAGCCTGCCGAATTCCGCCATCACCCGGTCGATCAGGGGTTTTGCGGAAGAAAGGTCGGCCTGGTCGCTCTGGACCGCGATCGCGCGAACCCCCTTTGCCCTGAGTTTCTCCACGACGGCTTTCGCCTTGTCGGCCGAAGCCGCGTAGCTGATCGCAACGTCCGCTCCGTGATCGGCGAACGCTTCCGCCGTCGCCGCACCGAGGCCGCGTGAACCGCCGGTGATGAGGACGACCTTCCCCTTGAATATGTTGGACATGAGTATCCTTTCCCTATTCGACGAGGGCTCCATTCGATCCTGTCGAGCGGCCCAATTTAATAACGTATGTTACGATAACGATCGGTATGAAATTTGACAATGATGGTCAAGGGGCTTTAATAACGGTCATTATGAAAAAGGCCGAGCAGAGCTGATGGGACGCCATCGCGAATTCGATGTGGAGAAGGTGCTCGACGCCGCGATATGCGTCTTCTGGCGCAAGGGCTATGAGGGCGCCTCCTATGCCGACCTGACCGAGGCGGCGGGTGTCGAAAGACCGGCCCTCTATTCCGCATTCGGCAATAAGGAAGCGCTCTTCCGTAAGGCCCTGGTGCGCTACTACGAGCGGTATGTGGACTATGTTCCCGCTGCACTCCAGTTGCCCACGGCGCGTGAGGTTGCGGCGCATCTTCTCCAGGGTGCAATCGACCTCACCACCCGTTATCCCGACCATACGGGATGCCTTGGCATCCAGGGTGTCCTGGCGGGGTCGGATGAAGCGGAGCCTGTCCGTCAGGCCTTGATCGAGGCGCGCGCCGAAGCCGAGGCGCAGCTTCGCCAACGCTTCGAGCGGGCAAAGACCGAGGGCGACCTGCCGGAGACGGCGAGGCCTGATACGCTTGCGGCATTCCTGATGGCCGTTCTTCACGGCATGGCGGTGCAGGCCAAGGCCGGCTTCAGTCGCGACACGCTGGAGGCCGTTGCCGAGCAAGCGCTCTCCACGTGGCCAACGGATGCGCGTGAGGAGTCCTTGCGCCCTAAGCCGCAGCCCTGATCCTTGCCTCTTCCCGGATCCGCTTGACCATCGAGCGCAGCCCGTTGGCGCGCTGGGACGACAGGTGTTCGACAAGCCCGATACGGTCGAAAATCTCGATTGCATCTGTGGCGGCGATCTGAGAAGCGGTCTTGCCGGAATAGACGGCGAGCACGATGGCGACCAGGCCCCGCACGATATGGGCGTCCGAATCACCCTCGAAGGTCATCACCGGATCGGCGCTGCCGTCCCCGAGATGGCTGACCAGCCAGACCTGGCTCGCGCAGCCCTGCACCTTGTTCTCCGCCGTCTTCTGGTCGTCGGGAAGGTCCGGCAGCGCCTTGCCGAGTTCGATCACGTAACGATAGCGGTCTTCCCACTCGTCGAGGTATTCGAAATCTTCGATGATTTGCTCGAGGCTGGCCATAAGCGCTCCGGTTCTTCTATCCGCTCCATATAGGCACTGCAGGCTGGGATAAAAGCGAAAAAAACGCCGTGAGGGGTAATCCTCACGGCGTCAGCAAAATGCTGAATGACAGGGCAGGCAGTCCGGCGCTGGGAACCATGGCTATCAGAGCCCGGCGCAAGTTTTGAAATTCGAATTCGAAAGAGACATCCGCAACGCTGTTTGCCAGCGCGTCAACCTAACGAATGGGTCGTTTCTGCGGGACAGGCACGGTGCCGGTGAAGATGGTGTCGGCAACAGCAGCGGCTGCCGTTTCGGCCTGTCTGGCCGGGAATGGGGTTGGTTCCGGATCGGCGAGCACCGCGGTCCGGGTGCCCTTGTCGCCGAACTGCTTGTCGAGCAGCTCGAAGGCGACCTGGGCGCCTTGCCTGGCCCTCGTGCCGAGCGCCGAGAAGGTCTCGGCACCCTTTTCGCAGACCTCAGGCTTTTCGGTGCAGATGGCGCTCACATATTGATAGGCTTCGGTCGCCGCCGAAAAGGCGTTGCTGACCTGCAGGGGCGAAAGCCCGTCGGTCTCGGTCGCCGGCTTGCTGCTGAAGTAGGAAAGCACCACCAGCACCGCCGCGAACCACATACTTCCCTTGATGAGAAACCACATCGCTCTGTCCACCTGTTTTTTCCCGCTTCTGTCTTCAAGCGGGCCGCCGGATCTGTGCCGGTCTTGAACATGGTTGTACCGCCGGGAAGCGAATATGGCTTTGACGGGACCGTTCGGTTTTTCGGCAAATTTGCCTAAAATGCGAAATATCGGCATTTGCAGCGCCTTTGTCGCGAACTTGAATCGAATTTTAGCGATCGATGTTAAGCATAATTGCGGCAGCCCACCCGAACCCGTTGGCTTTCCTGGCCGCTGGCTCGCCACAAAGGTTAACGCCTTGGGAAAAATTGAAGCAAATCCGTTGCTTACGTTGCGTTAACCACAAGCTCAGAAGGCGTGTCCGTTCTGTCCCAAAGCCGGATTTTGGGTCATTGCGGGGCTTCCCGCACCCCCTGGTTTTATCCTTTCCTTAAGCCACGGAGGCCTATTGTCGGCTTCAACAACCGAGTCTGTGCAGGGTTTTGCGTGCGCGTATTGAGTAACATTGCCGGAAAGGCGGTCACGCTGGTCGATGAGACCGCCACCCGCTGGCTCACGCGCCTCGGCGAGGGCGAGACCGCGCGCGCCGGTGAAATTGCCCAGTTCCGCCGCCTCGTCTTCTCTGGCCTTGGCGCACTGCTGACCGTGCCGCCGGCGCTGTCGCTGCTGTTGCCGCCGGCGCTCGCTCTGCCCGTCGGCGTCGCGCTGGTCTTGTCGCTCTTCCTTTTGGCCGTTGCCGCCTCCTTTGCCTTTCCGCGCCATGCCGTGGCTTCTATTGCCGCGCCGCAGCCCGAAGAGGTTGCCTTCGATGCGATGCCGGGCCTGTCGCTCATTCTCGATCCGCACGGCCTGCTGGTGAAGACCGGCGGTCGCGACCAGCATCTGTTTCCGCCAAGCCTGCGTGAAGCGGCCGGCGAGCCATTTGCCGAGCGAGTCCACGTGTCCGACCGGATTGGCCTCGTCCAGGCTTTCGACATGCTGCGCCAGGGTGCGGCGAGCGCGCTTGCGGATATCCGCATCGAGCGGCCGTTTTCGGCTGCCGGCCGCCAGTTCCTGTCCGTTCGCCTCGACATGACCGCCATCCGCGACGGCGAAGGGGAACTCCTCTACGTCCTGGCGCAGGCGCGCGACATGTCGGAAGAAGAGCAGCTCCGTCTGGAAGCCGTGGCCAATGTCGCCGAGGCGCGCTCCGCCCATGAGGCGAAGTCGAGGTTCCTCGCCGCCGTCAGCCACGAACTGCGCACGCCGCTCAATGCCATTCTCGGGTTTTCCGACGTGCTCATCGGCGAATATTTCGGCCGGCTCGAAAACGACCGCCAGCGCGAATATGTTGGCCTGATCCGCCAGTCCGGCGGCCATCTGCTCTCCGTCGTCAACACCATGCTCGACATGTCGAAGATCGAGGCCGGCCGTTACGAACTGCTCGCCGAGCCCTTCGCGATTGCGGAAGCCGTGGAAACCTGCCGCGCCATGCTCGACCTGACCGCCYGCGAAAAAGGCGTGACGCTGACGAGCCGCGCGCCGCGCGGGCTTGGCGAAGTGATCGCCGACCGTCGCGCCGTACAGCAGATCCTCATCAACCTCGCCGGCAATGCGATCAAGTTCACCGGTCCCGGCGGCGTCGTGTCGATCGACGCCATGCTTGAAGGCGATGACGTCAAGATTTCCGTCAGCGATACCGGCATCGGCATCGCGGCCGAAAAGCTGCAATATATCGGCCAGCCGTTCATGCAGGTGGAAAACGCCTATACCCGCACCTACGAAGGTACCGGTCTCGGACTTTCTCTGGTAAAAGGCCTGGTGGCGCTGCACGGCGGTCGTTTCGCGATTGCCAGCCGTCCGGGCGAGGGGACCGTGGTGACGATCTCGCTGCCATCGGACGGCTCCGGCGTCGAAGCAAAACGGGATGATTCCCGGGAGGAGAAAGTCGAATTCCCGCCGCGGCTGAGGGCAGCCCGGCATGCGGCCATGATGGACGAACAGGATTTTATCGATGACCGCGCGGAAGCGAAAATCGCCTGACAGGAAAAAAACTGTCAAGCAGCCTGGCATTCTGTCGAGCTTGGCTCTGGCGGGAGCGCGGGCTGCTGCGCGCCGGCCGAAGGCCCTGTTCGGCAGCGCCGCCTTCGGCGTCGTGTTCTCCTTCGTCGCCGCCAATGCGCTCTGGTATCAGCCGGGCGGCCATCCATCCCCGTTCCTCGCGACCCGCGATTCCAAGAACCCGAATCAGATTGCCGGTTATCGTCCGGCAAGGCGCACCGCACCCGCCGATGTCACGACCTTCCGCATCGAGCGCGCCGATCCCAATGTCGTAGCGCCGGCTCCAGCCGCTGTGCCGACCGCAGCGCCGGCCCAGACGGAGGTGCCCGCGCCGACCGTTGTCGCGCCGATGCCGCGCCCGCAGCCGCCGCAGCAGGCGGCCTCTCAGCCGACCGCACCCCATGACACGCAGCCCGCGGCGCCAAAACCCGCCGAGACAGCACGGGCCACGCCGGCTGCGCCGACGAGGCCTGCGCCATCATCGGTCCAGCCGCCACGGCCCGTTTCGCCGGCCCGCCCGGTCGAGAGCGCCAATGCGCACGGCGAAGATCCGGTTGCCGCGGCAATCCGAGCCTCCGAGCGCAAGCCGACGATGACGCCGCCCGCCAATATCCCGAACGCAGCGTCGAATTCCGGCAGGCCGGTGGCCACGCCGGTCTCTCAGAAGCCGAATGCTCCCGTTCAACCCACGGACCTGGTGCTGCAGATCCAGCGCGGCCTGTCGAACATCGCTTATGCGGATGTCGGAGTCGACGGCGTTGCCGGCGCCCAGACCAAGGCCGCCATCCGCCGGTTCCAGCGCCACTACCGCCTGCCCGAGACCGGCGAGCCCGACGAAATGGTGCTGAAGAAGCTGAAGTCGATCGGCGCGCTGTAGGGCGGCCGCTATCGATCTCCCGAACGTTCGATGTTTCCAGCGGCGAGGGCGGGCGCACGCGGCACTTTGCCGACTGCTCAGCGGTCGAGCCAGGCCGCGAGGCCATCCAGCGTCTGCAGCCCGTATTCGACGGCGCCGAAGCCGATGACCACCTGACGCCGTTTGGCGCTGGGGTGGAGCTGGCGCATGGTCAGGACCGTCTTGCCATCGGTCTGCTCATCGAAGGTCACCGTGGCGCGGAAACGGTCGGGGTCGGCCGGGTCGGGCGTGCCGTAGTCCATCACGATCCGCTCGTTCGGCACGATCTCGATAAAGCGCATCAGGTTTGGGAAGCGCTGTTCCTTGCCCTCGAACACGCCCACCATGTCGAACCGCCAGACCCCGCCCTCGCGGATATCGGCTTCGTGGGTCTCGATGCTGAGACCAGCCGGGCCGTACCATTCGGCCAATGCCTTGGGGTCCATCCAGGCGGCAAAGACCTTCTCGCGGCGGTGGTTCAGCAGCTTCACCAGCACGATTTCGCGGTCGAGCGACCATGTCTCAAACAGCTTTGCCATGTCCTTCATCGTCCTCTTCGGTTTTATCCAGGTAGACTTCGAGCCGATCCAACCGCTCGGTCCAACGTCGGCGCTCCGATACCATCCAGTCCGCCGCCTCGTCGAAGCGGGCGTGCACCAGACGGCACCAGCGGCTGCGCCCACGCTTCTGGCTGACGATCAGCCCGCAATCTTCCAGCACCTTGAGATGCTGGGCGAAGGAGGGCAGCGCCATGTCGAAAGGCTTGGCCAAAGCACTGACCGGTAACTCGCCCTCGACCAGCCGCGACACCACGGCGCGGCGGGTCGGATCGCTGAGAGCATGAAAGGCGAGGTCGAGCGGAGTCGAATGATAAGGCATGTGCGTCGGTCAAATCGGCGGGTGCGCCGGCCAAGGATAAAAAGGTACTTGCCTTAGTATCAGGCTTTGGATACAAAGGCAAATGCCTTAGTGTTCGGTTCTGAATATGAGGCGGTCAAGGTGCAACCACACGCAAGGAGGTTCCCGGTGGTAGTTCGTGTCGATCTCATGATCTCGCTCGATGGTTTCGCGACAACGACGGACCAGACGCCCGAAACCCCGTTCGGCGAGGACTGGTCGCGTCTCGTCGGCGCATATGCAGCAACGCGAACATTCCGGGAGCGGGTGTTGAAGGATACCTCGGGAGCGGGAACCACAGGTGTCGATGACGCATACGCCAAGGCGTATTTCGCCGATGTGGGTGCCGAGATTATGGGTGCCGGCATGTTTGGGTTGCACAACTTTCCCGACGATCCGAACTGGCGTGGCTGGTGGGGCGACGAGCCACCGTTCCGCTGCCCGGTCTTCGTCTTGACACACAAGCCGCGGCCCTCCCTGGAGATGGCCGGCGGCACCACGTTCCACTTCCTCAATACCACGCCCCTTGATGCGCTTCGGCAGGCTGTGAGCGCCGCAAACGGCAACGATGTCAGGATAGGCGGTGGCCCTACCGTCGTTCGCGACTACCTCAAGGCTGGTCTTGTCGACCACCTCCACGTTGCTATCGCGCCGATTTTGCTCGGGCGCGGCATCCGCCTGTGGGACGATCTGCGCGGCTTCGAAACGGGCTATACGGTCAAGGCGGAAACGGCCGAGAGCGGCACCGTCCACCTTACCTTTCAACGATAGCCGTTAGCCTGTCACTTAGGACAATCGTCGACTGGCCGTCGGACAGGGAGGTGATCAGCGGCGAGGGCTCGCCGCTCAACGCATCGCCACCGCCTCCAGCACCAGCCGTTTCAGCTCTTCGGCAGGCGGTGCGAGGCGGGTTTCGGCGACGTGCAGCGCAAGCTCGATCGCGCCGAGATCGGGCAGGCCTGCTTCTTTGGCATCAAGCGCGGCAAGCTGCGGCGGCTTGCCCTCGACGATCCGGGGGGTGACACCGAGCCCGGCGGTGACCGCTGCCCAAAGGCCGGCAAGGCTCGGGCTGGCGAACGCGTGGCGCCAGGCGATGCCGTTGCGATCGAGCGCGTCGATGGCGGCCTTGCGGAAGGCGCAGGGCGGATCGAAGGCGACGATCGCAAGCGTCTCTCCGGGCATATGCCGAAATCCGTCCGGGCCGATCCAGGCGATTTCCCGCCTTGCGACGACCTCCGCCCGCGGGCTGGCGAGCGTGCCCCAGGTCAGCGCCACGTCGAGTTCGCCCTTGTCGATCGCTTGCACCATCGCGACACCCCGGTCGACCCGGGCCTCGACCCGCACCTTCGGATGGATCTTCGAAAAGCGGCCGAGCAGGTCCGGCAGCCAGGTTTCGGCGAAATCCTGCGGCACGCCGATCTTCACCCAGCCTTCGAGCTTGCCGACGCCGCGCACCGCCGCTCGCGCCTCGTCGTTGAGCTCCAGGATGCGCCTGGCATAGCTGAGCAGGATTTCACCCGCTTCGGTCAGGACAAGTCCACGCCCCTGCTTCTGCAGCAGGGTTTCTCCCACCTGTTCCTCGAGCTTCTTCAGTTGCAGGCTGATCGCCGAAGGCGAACGGCCGAGCCGGTCGGCAGCCTTGGCGAAACTGCCGAGTTCCAGGCCGAGCGCGAAACTTCTCAGAGTGTCGATGTCGAGATTGATGGGTAGCATAATCGTTGAGTTTTACCAAAGCATATGTTTGAAACTTCGTGATTTTCAAAATGATTGTGTGGGGAGAAGATAGCGGCGTCAACAGAAATCCGAAAAGGAGAATGTCATGCCCTTCGTTCACGTCATCATCGCCGGCAAAAGCATCGAGCCGGCATCAAGGCGCCTGCTGCAGCAGGAAACCACGGTGCTGATGAACACGATCATGCGCAAACGCCGCGAGGTCACAGCGGTCCTTGTAGAGGAGGTCGATCTTTCCGGTTGGACCGTCGGCGGCGAACCGCTGGAAGTGGCCGCGCATGTGGAGGCGAATGTCACGCTCGGCACCAATACGGCCGAGGAGAAGCAGCGTTTCATCGAGGCGATGGACGCGCTTTTGAAAAAGAGCCTCGGCGGGATACCGCCCGCCACCTATGTCATCGTCCGCGAGGTCGAGGCGGACGCCTGGGGTTTCGGCGGGGTGACGCAGGAATACCGGCGGACAAATGCGATGACGGCGTGATCCTCATCGCACCGGTTGGATGGCGCCCGGCATGGCCGGGCGCATCTCTGCCTTTAGAACACGGCGAGATATTTCAGCAGCGAAATGATGCCGATGATAATGATGATGATCTGCGCGATCTGTTTCGCGCGGCCATCGATCGGCAGGCGCGCGACGAGATAGAGAACCAGGACGATCACCAGGAAGGTGATCAGAATGCTGATCAATGCGGAAGTAGCCAAGCCCCAAACTCCTTTTCATGACAGTGCCGTGCGGCACCGATGTGTAAGATATGGTGCATTCGGCGAAAGGAAAGGCCGCAGCATCGCGATTTCCCGTTTCTTCTCAGGGACTTCCGCCGGATGATCTTACACCGTTTCGGCGTCCAGTTCGAAAGCCCAGTGCAGATGTCGGTCCTTCAGCGTCCGGTCGCGCAGGTAGCCGGTCAGCTCCTCGTCGATCTCTTCCAGCCGCTCGATCGCGAAATCCTCCGGCCGGTTGGCATTCCAGGCCGCCTGCAGGCTCTTGCTCACATGGCTGCCGTGCCGGAGCGTGAACCAGATGCGGTTCTGGATCTTGTCGAGGTCTCCGGAGCGGCCGACCCATCGCTGCCCCATGGGTGCAAAACGGATGGCATAGATGCCGGCCGGGGCCTTGCGTTCCTTGTAGGCGGAGATCGCCGCTTTCCTGTCGATGGTGTTCATGTCCCGTGCCTTCCTTGATGGAAGTGCAGCCAATATCATCCGGGTAATATTGTGGCAATAGTTATATCCGGGTAAAATTTGGGGAGGGCGAGTTTGCGCCCGGTCGCGAAGCGCCGTAAGAGGAACCATGCGCCTGAAATCCGAAATCGTCGTCTCCGCCATGATCCGCCGCGTCTTCGGGCTCGGCGGTTTTGCCGCTGTCGAAAAGAAGGGTGCGGAGGCAGCCGGCGCGATCTTCATCCGCCAGCACTTCCGCGACGGGCTGGAAACGCTCTACGCGCCGGCTCCGCAGAACTTCTTCGGCGAAGATGATGGCGGGCGCAAATTCGAGGTGAGGGCGCAACGCGCCGAGCCGGAAGCCGTCCGCGAGATGCTGTCGCGCGAACTGCGCTTCGATCCGGATCTCTGGCTGCTGGAACTGGAGATCGACGACGTCGCCGATCTGTTCGAGGTGGTGAAGCCGGCTTGAGCGGCCGCGCTATGACCGGTCAGCGCACCCGGTAGAGGCCGTTGAGCGGCTTGCGGACGCTGGCAGTGGTGCGGATCACCCGCGGTTCGCGGCTGTCCTCTGCGCGATTGTCGGCAAACATCGGCTGATGCTGCTGTTCCGGGTAGGTATAGCTGTCGGCGCGGCGCCAGGCCTCGACACGTTTGCCGCATTCGTCCTCGTCGAGCCCATCCCAGAGAGAGGCGCTCCGCGTCACGCCGTCCTGCTCGGCTGCCAGATGGTCGTAAAGCCGCTGGAGGATGAAGAGCGCATCGTCCTTCTCCATCGCCAGGCCTTTCAACGTTGCGGCGAGCTGCTGGCCGGAAATGTCGAGCAGTATCCGTTCCGAAAGCCAACGGCTGGCCGAAAGCGTATCGGCAAGCACAGTCGCAAACAGCCCGGTCTCGCGATTGCGGGCGAACCGCACGAGCAGCGCCTCCTGGATCGGCGACAGATTGCGCAAGCCCAGCCGGTCGGCGGCGGGCCGGTCGACATGGCCGGCAAGCGCCTTGATCCGGTTGCGCAGGAGTTCCTCGCGCGTATTGCGCTCAGCCTCGTCGACCATTTCCGGCGTCGGCCGGCGCGGCACGAGCGCGTCGAGGTTTTCAGGTGCATCGCGGCGGGTGTTGCGGTCGTAGCGCAAGCCCACCAGCGCGTCGATCACCGTCGGCGACAGCGCTTCGCGGCGCACGATGGTGCGGGCATGCGCTTCCCCTTGGGTGCGGGCGATGGCGATCAGCGCATCGTCGGAAAGGCAGGTCGAGGAGGTGAGGAACGGGGCCGCGACCGCGATCGGCTGGCTGGCGATGAAGAAGGCGACGGCCGGCGGCACGGTCTTGCATTGGGAAAGGGCCGCGACCGCATCGCGGCGGGCCTCTTCGGACGATGCGGAAAACAGGGGGGCGAAGAGCTCGGCGAACTGTCGAAGCTCCGACCGCGAAGGGTACGGAAGGCTTTCGAAGCTCGTCACCGTGGCCATCAGCACCACATCCTTCTTACGCATGGCCTGGGGCCTTTCAAGGTCTCGAAACTCATTCGTCACTGGCAAACTCGCAATCAACGCAAAACAAATCCGGAGTGCCGAACGCCGATCAGGTGTGCCGGAAAAGCCCGCCTGGCGCTCTCATCGTACCTTGCCTGGGAAACTCCCGGTGGCGCCCGCCCGCTCACGCAGCTGTGAGAGCATCTGCAGAATGGTGTCGCCTTGGTTTAACCGGATGCTAACTCTTGGAGGGTTAACGGTCTGTGAAAATGGATCGTTTTGATACGTCCGTGATTTCTTGCAGTTTCCCTGTTTCGGCCAGGAAATTGCGGCTGGGGTCGGCGCCTGCGGAGGCGGTGAACCAAACCGACGCTCCTGCGTTTTGGCTGCGGACAACAGACATCCACCGGTAGCAACTGCTATATTAGCAGTAAGGAATTGTTAACGGTGGTCTGGCTGAATCATGGGGTAACCGGCGTGTGTTTTGCCGGGTTTCAAGTACCGGATGGCCCCGCGTCCCTGGGACCTTCTCCATAACGGCCGGTTCAGGCGGAACCGGCCGTCCATGTCGAAATGTCGTTGCGCTTTCGAACAAGGCGCACAGGCGAGAAAGGCGCGGATGCCCGAACTTCTACCTCGGGATGCGTCAGGCCCTTGGAGAGGGCAGGGTGAGATCGGTCCGTCTTCATCCGTCTCGAATTCCTTAAACGGAGACGAGCATGGCAGAGATCGTAGTATTGAACAGATGGCGCAGCGAGCATCAGCGCCGGCCGCAGATCAAGATCGGCGAAAGCGACAATGCCGGACAGCTCCTGCTGTTCACCGGCGTGCGTTACGAGCGTTTCGAAGACCTGGGCGACCGCAAGGCCGAAAACCACGCGGTGCGCGCCGAATAGCCGGCAAGACAGACATCAGAACCGGCTTCGGGAGCGCCATTCGAACGGTGCGCAGGTTGCCTGGTTCAGGAATTGCGACACGATACCCGCAAAGCTCGGTTGCGGGACGAGACTTCTCAGGACGGCATATCCCGCCGTCTCTTTGGCTTCCACCAGGATCGACTGCGAGACTGCCTGCGGCAGCGCCTTGCGCAATGCGGTCGTCTGCGCTGGGGAGGCAATCACCACATCCAGCACGCCACCGGCCGATGTCCGGTCATTGATGCTGAACACCTCGTTCGACGACTGGTCGTAGACGCCGAGCGACCAGAAGGGCACGCCGCCATTGGCGGCCGTCAGCCGGACCGGCCCGTCGGAGATATCGAAGGCGCAGACCGTCGCATCGACGAACGGATCGTCCTTGGCAAGCCCGGCGCGATCCGGCTTTTCTCCCAGCCGGTAGAAGCGGAAGATCTCCCCTTCCGCCAGCACCCGCGTATAGGCGTCGCGCTCACTGAAACTCGGCAGCGCCAGCACGATGATCAGGTGCAGCAGCGCCGCGCCGATCAAGCCGGTGATCACCGCCAGCAGCGCCTTCAGCGCGAACCCCCGGGATACCGGCTCCGCAGCTCTCGAACTCACCGACCTCAAACGTCTAAATCCAAGCCTTCTAGACATTGCCGCACCCGGTCTTCTCGATACGCGGCATGGTGAGGTCGATCAGGCCGGAGCTGCCGGCCGTCGGCGTGTCGAACAGCGTCAGCGTCAGCCGGAACGCCCCAGGCGCTGCGACGGCCAGCCAGTTGCCTGGCTTGGCGGTTGCGGAAATCGCGATGTCGAAACCGCCGTCGCTGTCGCCGTCGCGCAGCACGATGCGGGAGTTGAGCGCAGTCGGCAGGTCCGATTGCGCCAAGGGCGGGGCGGCACCGGGGGCCGCGGCAAACAGCGTCCAGAAACGCGCCGGCGGCGTGCGGCCGGTGAGGCGGTAGGAGCAGTTTCCGGTCAGGCGATCGCCCTTTTCGTCGACCGAGGCAATGAAGGTGAGGCCCTCGGCGCTCGCGTAGATGAGCTTGCCGGCATTGGCCCGGTGCGACTTCGCATAAGGGTCCGCCTGCGCTGTCTGCGCCTGCGGAAAGGCTTCCCATGAGCCGAGCTTGATCGCACCGAAACCGATCGTGGCATCCAGCGCGACGAGGGTGGACCATATCCCGCCGCCGAAGGCGATGGTGAGCGCGATCGCTATGAGGAAGGGAACACGGAACACGGGTTTGCTTTGGCCCTCGGACAGCTATGTCAGAGGGTTAGCATTGATTCTATTGGGAAGGAATGGGTGGGTTGTGTCTTTCCGGTACAGGCGTCCGCCTGATCCGAATCAGTCCGGCCCGGCTCGCCTAATTACGGGCTAGGCAACCGGTCTCCATTCCGCGCCCGACCGAGATGCGCACCGTCACCTGTGCCAAAGTTATCCAGCTTGGGCGCCTTTCGTTCTATTCCCGCACAACCGGCGCCATCCGCTAACCGTTTGATAACGTTATTTTAAGCGGTTCCTGTGACTAGAATCCGCGCGCTCTACGCCAAGCCTGTTCCTTGGCTACCGTCGCCCCGAGACAATGTTCCGGGGCAAAGACGATGAGATTATGGATGATGGCGACCGGCGCCTTGGTGGCCGTGGCGGCTGGGTTTTCCGGTGCCTATTACCACCTGAAGCAGGAAGAGGGGCCGGCGAGCCCGAAGACCATTTCCGCCGACTTCATGACGCTGACCGAAAGCCAGCCGACCGAGGCGCGCCGCGCGGTCGTCGAGGCGATCGACACCTGCCTGCCGCAGGCGGCGAGGGCAGGCTGGACAAGCCCGCCGGTCAAGGACCTCGCGGTCGATACCTATGTCCGCTTCTTCGACCTGATGGGCCAGGATATCGATCAGGGCGAACGCACCGCGTTATTCCGCAGCTGGGTGTCGCGAGCCGATGACGGATTGGCTGAAAGGGACCGCATCGCTTTCGAAAAGCTGATGCAGGGCGGCCTGCATGAAGGCGTGACGGCGCTCTGCGTCGCCGCGACCGTGCGCGGCAAGCTCGGAAGCCAGGGGCTCAGGGGCTTTTGGAACTGACGGGTAATGCCTCGGTGACCGATCCCGTCGTGGTCTTGTCGGCCACCTTGGCGGTGGCAGGTCCGAGCCGGCCGGCTTCTTTCAGCTTTCCGGCAATCTGCCGCAGCAGCCGGGTGGATTCGGCCGATAGCGAGCGGGGCCGGACGAGCGCCTGCAGCCCGGTATCGGGGGTGCCGTCCTTCTTTTTGGCGACCGCATTTCCCTTGTGGTCTCCGGTCGGCAGCGGATTATCGATGCCGGGAATGGCGCGCAGCTCGATGCCCTGATGGGCATAATCCATCACCGTCTTGAAGGTCGCGGCCGGCAGCGAACCGCCGGTCATGTTGTTCATCGAGGTGAAGTCGTCGTTTCCGAACCAGATGGCGGTCGTGTAATTGCCGGTAAACCCGATGAACCAGGCGTCGCGATAACTCTGCGAGGTGCCGGTCTTGCCGGCGGTGACGATGCCGCCGTCGAGGGCTGCCTTGCGGGCGGTGCCGATCACCGGGATCTGCGACAGGATGCGGTTCATCGACGACATCGCCTGTTCGGAGAGCACGCGCTTGGCCGGCGGTTCGTCTCGGTTGAAATCGTAGAGCACGTCGCCGCCATATCCGAGAACCTGCTCGATGCCGTGGCGGCGCGATTGCATGCCACCGGCCGGCATCACCGCATAGCCTGTCGCCTGGTCGAGAACGGTCATTTCCGAAGTGCCGAGCGGGATGGTCTTGTCTTTCCTGAGCGGCGTTTCGACACCGAAAGCCTTGGCGGTCTTCACGATCAAGTCGGTGCCGAGATATTCCTTGGCAAGTCTGACCGGAACGGTATTGAGCGACTGGGCCATGGCTGAAAGCAGCGTCACCTTGCCCTTGTAGGCGCGGCCGTAATTCTGCGGCGACCAGCCGTTCCAGGTGATCGGCGCATCCGAAATCGTCGATTCCGGCTTGAAGCCGTTCTCCATCGCCGCCGAATAGGTATAGAGCTTGAAGGACGAACCCGGCTGGCGCAGCGCTCTGGCGGCGCGGTTGAACTGGCTCTCGCCATAGTCTCGGCCGCCGACCATGGCGCGCACGGCCCCGCCGTTCTCGATCATCACGAGCGCGCCCTGCTTGGCCTTGTAGCTCTCGCCGTATTCGCGAAGGCTCGATTCCATCGCCGATTCCGAGGCCTGCTGCAGGCCCATGTCGATCGTCGTGCGCACCACGACCGAATGTTCGTGGAACTTGCCGGCCTGCGCCAGCCGCTGCACTTCATCGAAGGCCCAGTCGAGGAAATAGTCGGGCGCCTTGGCGTCGGCGCGGTCGACGACGGTCGCCGGGTTGCGGCGGGCGGCGATCACCTGGCCCTCGGTCATCAGCCCGCTCTGCACGAGGTTGGAAAGCACTTCGTTGGCGCGGGCGCGGGCGGCAGGCAGGTTGACATGCGGCGCGTATTTGGCCGGCGCCTTGAACAGGCCGGCGAGCATCGCGCTCTCGGCAAGGTTCACCTCCGTGATGTTCTTGCCGAAATAGAACTGTGCGGCCGCCGCCGCCCCGAACGTGCCGCCGCCCATATAGGCGCGGTCGAGATAGAGCGACAGGATCTCCTTCTTGGAGAGGTTGGCTTCCAGCCACAGCGACAGGAAGGCTTCCTTGATCTTGCGTTCGATCGACCGTTCGTTGGTGAGGAACAGGTTCTTGGCGAGCTGCTGGGTGAGGGTCGACCCCCCTTGCACGACGCCGCCGGCCTTGGCGTTTTCGCTCATGGCGCGGGCAAGGCCGAAGAAGTCGATGCCGAAATGGTCGAAGAAGCGGCGGTCCTCGGTCGCCAGCACCGCCTTGATCAGGTGGTCCGGCAATTCGTCGATCGGCACCGAATCCTCATGGATGATGCCGCGATGACCGATGATATTGCCGTAGCGGTCGAGGAAGGTGACGGCGAAATCGCCGCGATTGCGCCAGTCCTCGTGGGTCTCCTCGAAGGCCGGCTGGGCGAGTGCCAGGAGCAGCACGAAACCGGCGGTGCCAAGTGTCATCGCCTCGCCGGCAAGCTCGAAGCCGATGCGCTTCCAGCCGCGCACACGAAACCGGCGGAAGAAGATGGTGATCTCCTCCCAGATTTCGGCAAGCCGGAAACCGAGATTCCAGACGGTGGAATCGATCCAGGAATCGATGCGCAGCAGCAGGTGGCGCTTGCCGCGCGGCCGGTCGTCGGATGACTTTGGCTCGTCCTGCACCTTCGGAATTCCCTGCCCTTTCGATGAGATGTGCTTGACGCGGTCCCTGCAAGGGATCAAGAGCTCTAGCCTCTCACCGTTAATCAGCTTTAGCTGACAAATGGTTGATGCGCGATATCAAAATCGCAACAGGTAAAATGCAGATATCGGGATTTGTTCCGAACTGCCGCAAATGTGATATCCACGATGACCGACGAACCTTTCTGGAAAACCAAGCGGCTCGACCAGCTGACCCAAAATGAATGGGAAAGCCTGTGCGACGGTTGCGGCCTCTGTTGTCTCAACAAGCTCGAGGACTGGGATTCCGGCGACGTCGTCTTCACCTCCGTCGCCTGCCGGCTGCTCGACGGGGAAAGCTGTCGCTGCAAGGACTATCAGCACCGCCAGGCGACCGTGCCGGACTGCATCCAGCTCACCCCGACGACGGTCAACGAGATCACATGGCTGCCGCCGACCTGCGGTTACCGCCTCATCCGCGACGGCGAGGATCTGTACTGGTGGCATCCGCTGGTCTCGGGCGATCCGGACACCGTGCACCAGGCCGGCATCTCCGCCCGCGGCCGCACGGTCAGCGAAAACGAAGTCGATGTGGAAGATTTCGAAGACTACGTCGTCGACTGGCCGCTGACGGTGGGCGAGGAACGATAGAGGCTCGGAGCAGGTAGCGCAGGCGCCCGCCGTGCCATTCGTGAGATGGTCGCGATTCCGGCCAGCGCGCACCATCTTCCCACGCGCGCCAGCCGGACAGGAGGGCCAGAAATTATAGTTCCACGCCGACGCTCGCCAGAAAGTTCTCCATGCGGTTGTCAACCTCAGCCTTCGTCTCCGCCCACGCCGGGAACGACTGGAGAAGGTTGTCGTGCCAGGCGATCAGGTTTGGATATTCCTTGAACGGAAACTTTGCACGATCGACCTGGGAGAAGGGAGCCGCGATATCGATATCGGCAAAGGTCAGGGCATTGCCGACCATGAATTTGCGGCCTTCGAGATGCTGGTCGAGTACCCTCGCTGCAGCGCGGATCTTGCCCTCGGCAAATTCGACGAGCGACTCGTCCTTCGGTAGGCCCATGACCGTCTTCGCCACGCGCTCATCGAAGATCGTGGTGGTGAAGGTGCGCCACTGCTCGCCCGACCAGAACATCCACTGAAGCACCTGGAAGCGCTCCGCCTGCGTGGTTCCCACCAGCGGCGAATTCACCTTGTTGGCGAGATACAGATTGATGGCAGAAGATTCCCAGAGAATGGTGTCTCCATCTTTCAGAACCGGTGTCAGACCGTGAGGATTGAGGCGCGATTTGAACTCGTCGGTCTGGCTCTCGCCTTTGAACAGGTCAATGTTAACCCGTTCGAGTTCAATGCCCATGATCTTCGCGGCGGTCGTCACGCGACGCAAGCTGCCCGAGCCCGCATCACCGTAGATCTTGATTGCCATAACTCTTCCTTTCAGTTCGAGGCCCGTGACCGGGCGGTCGAGCTAGGGGTGCCATATTCTTGTGGCGAATGACATTGACGCCTTTTGAATACCATCTATTCTTATTTAGAATTAGTCGTTATGCGCGTGGCGGTTCTGACCTCGTCTGAAAACCCGAGCGATCTCCTTCGGAATGAAAAGTGATGGATAAGCTAGATGCGATGCGGATGTTCGTGCGCGTTGTCGAAAGCGGAAGCTTTTCGCAGGCAGCGCGAGACCTGAACGTCAGCCAGCCGACGGTCAGCAAACAGCTCGCGGCGCTCGAGGCGCGGCTCGGGACGCAACTCCTCGCGAGAAATTCCCGTGCCCTTGCCGTGACGCCCGCAGGACAAGACTACTATGAGGCCACCGTCCGCATTCTTCAGGATCTCGATTTCGTCGAAGAGAAGGTCCTTGAAGGGCGGTCGGCGCCCTCGGGGCTAGTCCGCGTGACCGTCTCGCCGGCCTTCGGAAGGATGTTCATTATTCCCCGGCTATCCGATTTCAGGAACCGTTTCCCCGGCATCGCGATCGAGATGGAAGTCTCCGGGCGGCACGTCGACCTTATCGGGGAGGGAATAGACGTCGCGATCCGTATCGGCCGGCTTTCGGATTCGGCACTCGTCGCCCGGCGCATCGGCGACATGCAGATGATAACCCTGGCCTCCGCCCGCTATCTTGCGCAACACGGCACGCCGCAAACGTTGGACGAACTGCGCAGCCACCAGCGGATCGGCTATGTCTACCAGGGCGATGTCGTCGGGTGGGGTTTTCACGTAGAGGGCCGGCTGGTCACGGTCGACGGTGGGGGAGCGTTCCGCACGAACGACGCCGAGCATGTCCGAGGCGCGGTCCTCGCGGGTCTCGGCATCGCCCATCACGCAAGTTGGCTGTTCACGGATGTGCTGGCCTCCGGCGCGGTTGTGCGAGTTCTGGACCAGCATGCGCCGCCGCCCTTTCCGATCAACGCGGTGACCGCCGCCGGACGGCGCATGCCCTCCCGAGTGCGGCAATTCATCGATTTCCTCGCCGCGATTTGCGCCGAGGAGCCGGAATTAAGGATCGGTGACAGTTAGCCCGTCATGGAGCGGGCCGGCTCCGGGCTGGCGCTGCACAGGAGGACGCTGAACAGGCCTTTGTCGTCGGTCCAGTCGGCCATTGGCGACCATCCCGCTGCGCTCAGCGACAAGGCAGCGGGGCTGGACTTGTGGTTATTCTCGGTATGAATGACTTCGCGGCTTCTACAGCCTGAACGGTGTCACTTCACGGCGATGACGACTTTCCCCTTCGCGCGACCCTTTTCGACGTATTCCAGTGCCTCGTTGGTCTTATCGAACGGGAAGACCCGGTCCATCACTGGGCGGATATGGCCCGCCTCGATCAGCGAGGTGATCTGTGCGAGCTGACCGCCGTTCGCCGTCATGAAAAGGAACGAGTAGCCGATCTTCCGGCGTCCCGCTTTTCGCCTGATGCCGAAGCTCAGCAGGCGCATGGCCTGTCGAAGCAGCCAGCTGGAGCCGTTCTGCCGGGCGAAGTCCGGATCGGGCGGACCGGAAATCGAAATCAGCTTGCCGCCCGGCTTCAATACATTCAAGGATTTTTCCAGCGTATCCTTGCCGAGGCTGTTCAGCACGACGTCGTAGCCCTGCAGCACTTTCTCGAAGTCGTCCTTCTTGTAGTCGACCGCGATGTCCGCCCCGAGACTTTTTACGAGAGCGACATTGGCCGTGCTTGTGGTCGTGGCCACATGGGCTCCGAGATGCTTGGCGAGCTGGATCGCGATGGTGCCGACGCCGCCCGACCCGGCGTGGATCAGCACCTTCTGCCCCTTCCGCACGTTGGCCCGCTCGACAAGGACCTGCCATGCCGTCAGCGCGACAAGCGGAATGGAYGCGGCCTCCACCATGGTAAGGTTGCTGGGCTTGATTGCCACATCGGCCTCGTCGATGGCGATATACTCGGCAAATGTTCCGATGCGATCCTGGGCCGGACGGGCATAGACCTCGTCTCCCGGCTTGAACTTCCGGACCTTGGGTCCGACCCGGACGACGACGCCCGCAACGTCATTGCCCAGCACCAGCGGAAGGCGATAGGGCAGGATCAGCTTGAATTCGCCGTCCCTGATCTTGTTGTCCAGGGCGTTCACGCTGGCGGCATGAACCTCGACCATGACATCGTTGTCGCGCAATGCCGGTTCGGGTATTTCGCCGAGCCGCAGGGCGCCGCCTTTGCGATAGCGATCGATCAGGAATGATTTCATCGGACTGACTTCCGTTTCCGTGGTGGCCGGCATCACCGGCGGGCTCTGCGATGAATGCTCAGGCGGGAAGCCCGTTGAACTTCCGAAGGTTCTTGTCGACGATGGTTTCGGGCAGGAAGCGACGTATGAAGCGGACCTGTCCTGCCATTTTTCCGGCAGTGTAGCGCCGTTTGGGCAATGCCGCATTGGCGGCCTTCAGGACGGCTTCGGCGACCACCTCCGGTGCATCTCCCTTCGCGACGGCTTCGCGCATCAGCCGCTCCGCACCGGCGCGAACCGTATCATAGACGGAAAGCGGGCGGTCCGCGCGCGTCAGGTTCTCCTCGAAGGCGGTGCGCGTCAAACCGGGCTCGACAAGCACGACGCGGATGCCCTGGGTCCGCACTTCATGGTCGAGGGACTCCGAATAGCCCTCGACGGCGTGCTTGGTCGACGCATAGAGGCCGTTGAAAGGAGCTGGGATCATCCCCAGTATCGAACTCAGGTTGACGATGCGGCCCTTCTGCTGGCCCCTCATCATGGGCAGCACGGCGTTCGTCATCCGAATGGTTCCGAACACGTTGACGTCGAACAGGGCCTTCGCCTGGTCGATCGTGGATTCCTCGGCGCCGCCCAGCAGGCCGACCCCGGCATTGTTGACGAGAAGATCGATCCGCCCTGCGCGGCGCAGAACCTCGTCAACCGCATTTTTGACGGATGCATCGTCGGTCACGTCGCAGACCAGCATCGTCACCCCGTCCGCCGTGTCGGGCATCGGCTTGCGGCTGGTGCCGAAGACAAGATAGCCATCCCGCCGCAGCGCCTGCGCCGTCACCAGTCCTATTCCTGAGGAGGCACCCGTAACCAGGGCAACGCCACGTTTTTTCTTGCTCATCGGCTCCGCTTTCATTTTGTGATGGAACATCGTGGAGCGATCAGTTACTATCAAATCCGTATCAAGTCACTACTAAAAAGATATCGACATGAAGAATCTTTCCGACCAGCCCTGCCTGATCGCCCGGAGCCTGGCGCTTGTGGGGGACGCGTGGAGCATGCTGATCATGCGCGACGCCCATGCGGGGCTGACCCGTTTCGATGAGTTTCGCAAAAGCCTCGGCATTGCGCCGACCATGCTGACGGGACGACTTTCGGGCCTGACGGAGGAGGGGCTTCTGGAGAAACGCCGTTATTCCGACCGTCCGCCACGGGACGAATATGTGCTGACGGAAGCCGGCCGCGACTTTCTGCCGGTTCTGTTTGCGATCGGCGCGTGGGGACGCAAGCATCGCGGCGGGGGGAAGGTGACCCGGTTCTTCGACGCCGAAACCGGAACGGAAATCGATCCCGTCACCATCGACCGCGCGACCGGCGCTCCGGTCGGAACGCGTCCTATCCGGATCGCTGCGCCCGAATAAGCCCCTTCAAGGCAGATGGAGCAGCATCCGGCAATTCCGGTTGAAAGCTCGCCTCCAGCGACGGATTGCTCGCTTGGCGAGCGAGGAGCGCGCGGGAAGTCGCTCGAAACACAGCTTTATTACTTGTCAATCAAGTAAGTTAAGGAGAACAATCGGAGCTTCATGCAATTCTTCCGGTACCGCCAAGACTTGCAGAAACGTCAAAGATTACCGCGCAGTCCCGTTTCATCCCGAATTCATTGCGATGGCACCTAGATGAATGCAGAAGGCACGCTAGCAGACCGCCTCTACGAGGCAGCCCTGGTTCCGGAGCTTTGGACGGAGACTTGCGAGAGGATAGCCCTGGAGGCCGGGTCCAGCACCGCCTCGATCTTCACAGTCGATGGCAGCGGCAATCATCGCTACGTCACCACTCCCAACATCGCGGACGCCTTTGCCGAGTTCGTGCAGAGCGACACCCGGCTCGACAATGTTCGGCCCCTCCGGGCCATGCAACGTTCGCCGTTTTCGTTTGTCCGCGTCACCGATCTCCTGAGCGCGGAGGAATTTGCCAATGATGCGATCCAGCGCGACATCATCGAGCCGCACGGCATGCAATGGGAGGCGGGTTGGGCCTTCCAGGAGCCGACCGGGCACGTCATCGTCATCACCCTGATGCGCGCCAAGGGCCTGACGCATTTTTCCGACGAGCAGCTGGCGCGCCTCGATCTCTTGAAGCCGGATCTTGCCCGGGCTGCCTATATGTCGTCGCGGCTCGCCTTCAACGAGGCGCGATCGATGACCGAAACGCTGTCCATGCTCGGACTGCCGGCGGCGGTGATCGGCGACGCCGGCCGGGCGATCGCCATGAACCCCGAGATGGAGGGCTTAAGCCCGCGCATCCGCACCGGCGCCGGCGATCGGCTGGTCCTGGAAGGGGTGGGCGCCAATGCCCTGCTGGAGGAGGCGATCGCGCACTACAAGGCGCAGGCTGCGCCGGCCGTGCAGTCCCTGCCGATGGCGGGACGCCCCGGCCTGCCACCGCTGATCCTGCATCTGCTGCCGGTCCGCCGCGCGGCGCGCGACATCTTCTCCCGTTCGATGGCGGTGCTGGCCGTCACCCAGGTTGGGCAGGTCGGCCCGCCGGACATGCGGGTGCTCTGCGGCCTCTTCGATCTCACTCCTGCCGAAGCCCGTGTGGCGCGCGCCATCGCCATGGCCCAGACGCCGGAAATGATCGCCGCCTCGCTCGGCATCTCGCTCGAAACCGCCCGCTCGCATTTGAAGAAGATCATGCTGAAAACCGGCACCACCCGCCAGGCGGAACTGGTGCTGCTGCTGTCGGGCCTGAACGCGCCGAGCTTCGGCGGTGGCGGTCGGCCGGAGCCGTGAACGCCTCGCAAAGTGCGCTCGGGTTAAATTGGCCACATTCCTTTGCTGGATGACGTGCACGCATGTGCGAAATCGCAATTGGCTCAGGCATGAGCGAGTGCAATCGATCGATGCGCTCGGCTGTCGTGAATTGATGCCGCATTGGGTTGTAGAATGAAATACAGACCGGAAATCGACGGCTTGCGGGCCGTCGCTGTGGTTCCTGTCCTTATATTCCACGGTGGTTTGGGTTTCCGCGGCGGATTTGTCGGCGTCGACGTCTTCTTCGTCATCAGCGGTTATCTGATTACATCGATCATGTATGGCGAAATCGAAGCGCGGAAATTCAGTCTCGTCCGCTTCTACGAGCGGCGCCTGCGACGCATCATTCCAGCGCTTGTTTGCGTCTGCCTGGCTTGTCTGCCTTTTGCATGGGCATGGATGCTTCCCTATGAGCTGCGCGATTTTGGCCGCAGCCTCTATCAGGTAAATCTGTTCGTTTCGAACTTCTATTTTTGGAGTAAAACCGGCTATTTCGATTCAAGCAACGACCTGAAGCCGCTTTTGCATACGTGGTCTCTCGGCGTCGAAGAACAGTTCTACATCATATTCCCGGTTGTTCTGATGGCCTTGCGCCGGTTTCGCCGCCAGGTCGTTCTGGCGGCCATTCTCCTGTTGAGCACAGCGAGTTTCCTTGCCACGCAGGCCGTGCCGTTGTTCGATCCTGCGGCGAATTTCTATCTTCTGCCCACGCGCTTCTGGGAGCTTGGCGTCGGCGCCAGCATCAGCCTGGCGAATTTCAATGGAGAAAAAGCCCGCTACGGCGGTCTGGCGGCGGCTTGCGGTCTCGCGATGATCGTCCTCTCCTGCTTCTTCGTTGAAGGCGGGCCGTATTATCCCGGCTGGCAGATGCTGCCTGTCGTGGTCGGAACCGCGCTGGTTCTTCTATTTTCGTCTTCAGAGAATCTGACTGGACGGCTTCTTTCCGCAAGAGCCTTGGTGTTTGTCGGTTTGATCAGCTACAGCCTCTATCTCTGGCATCAGCCCGTCCTGGCCTTCGCGCGCTTGCGGCTGTTCACCAATGACTTGAGCGCTTTAACATCCGCTCTTCTCCTTTGCGTCGCGGCATTGCTTGCGGTCGCGAGCTACTATCTTGTCGAGCGGCCGTTTCGCGACAGGAACCGCGTTCCGACGAAGGGTTTCCTTGCCCTCGCCGGCGTTGCGGTAGCCGCCAGCATTGCCTCCGGAATCGTGTTTGAAACGACCGACGGTGCCGCGTTCAGGGCGCCGGGTCTCTATGAGATGACGGAGGTGAGCACGGGGCTGAGCAAAAACTGTAACGGCAAGATGGCGCCCGAATGCTCCACGTCCGATAGTCCCGAGATCGCGGTGTGGGGGGATTCCTTCGGCGCCCATCTCGTGGAAGGTATCCTGGCGTCGGCCCCCGATGTCAAACTCGTGCAGTTCACCAAAAGCCTTTGCGGACCGTTCACCGACATTACCTACCCGGTCGCCAGCGACGGTCGCAGGTCGCCCGAAGGCTGCCTGTCCCGGAACAGGGACGTCCTCGACGCCATGGCGGCGACCAGGACGCTTCGATACGTCGCGATTGGCGTCAATCTCGACATCTATACCGAATCCGAAACGTTCGTTCGGGAGGGCGGGCAGAGTGTACCGGCAAGCCGGGCGCTGCTTCTGGACAGTTTCTTAGGGTCCTTGTCCCACTTGCGGCGAATGGGATTGAGCCCGGTGGTTTTCGCGCAGCCTCCGCAGACGGGAACCGATGTCGGCGGTTGTGTTGCCCGGTCAAGATTACTGGGGATCGCGGCCGACCGCTGCGATCTGTCTGCTGACGACGTGAACCGGCGAGGCCGCGTCGCGATGGACATCATGAATATCGTTGCGCGGGACTATCCGGTGATCGATCTGGGCACCGGCCGGTGCAACGGCACGACCTGCCGGGTTTCCGAGGATGGCGTCTCCCTTTATGCGGATGCGGGGCACTATTCTGAGGGCGGAATACGACTGCTCGGAAAGAAGTACCATCTGTACGATCTTATCGTGAAGGCGGCGACTGAGGGCTGCGATAATGGTCCTGTCCCGGCTGCCCGACCCGCCGGTATCTGTCGCCCTTGAGAATATCCGTCGGCACCCCTTGACCTTCCCATGATGGGAAGCTCCACATAACGTGGGACAGTGAGACATCCCGACAAAAAAAGGGGAGATTGCGCCCATGAACGAGACCGTCAAACCGATCCACAAGGCCGAGCCTTTTACCGTTCCCGTCGAGGGCATGACCTGCGCCTCCTGCGTGCGCCGCGTCGAGAACGCTGCGGCGAAAGTGGCGGGCATCGACAGGAGCGCCGTCAACTTTGCCACGAAGAAACTGACGGTCGAATCGGCGGAGGGCTTTTCGCCGGAGGAGCTGACGAAGGCGATCCGGAAGGTCGGTTACGAAATCCAGCCAGGCGCCATGGACCATGCGATGCGTGAGGCGGGCATGATGCCGCCTGTGGCGCCGACGGCGCATACCGGCCACGAGCACCACCACGGACATCACCCCGACCATTCCGCACCGGAGGCACAGGCCCACATGGACCATGCCGCCATGGGGCACGACCAGGCGGCGGGCCATGCCGGCGGGCATGACCATATGCATATGCACCAGGGCGAGGAGGGCGTGCTGAAGCGCGACCTGGCAATCGCCTTCGTGCTGACCCTGCCGCTGTTCGTGCTGGAAATGGCCGGCCACGTCTACGATCCGTTCCACCACTGGCTGATGGGCGTGATCGAGACGCAGAACCTCTACTATGTCTATTTCGCATTTGCGACGGTAGTCGTCTTCGGCCCGGGCTTCCGCTTCCTGAAGCTCGGCCTGCCGGCGCTGCTGCGCGGCGTGCCGGAGATGAATTCGCTGGTCGCGGTCGGCGTGCTGGCGGCCTACGGTTATTCGCTGGCGACGACGTTTGCCCCGGACCTGCTGCCGGAGAGCGCCCGCTTCGTCTACTACGAGGCCGCGACCGTGATCGTCACGCTGATCCTGTTCGGCCGACTGCTCGAGGCCCGCGCCACGGGCCGCACCGGCGAGGCGATCGAGAAGCTCAGCCGGCTGCAGGCGAAGACCGCCCGCGTCGAGCGCGACGGCAAGCTGCTGGATATCCCGACCGAACAGGTGGTTGCCGGCGACGTGCTGGTGATCCGTCCGGGCGAGCGTATTCCGGTCGACGGCACGGTCATCGACGGCTCCTCGAATGTCGACGAATCGATGATTTCGGGCGAGCCGCTGCCGGTCGCAAAGGCGGCCGGCGCGACCGTGGTCGGCGGCACGATCAACAAGACCGGCGCCTTCCGTTTCCGGGCCGACAAGGTCGGCCGCGATACGATGCTGGCCCAGATCATCCGTATGGTCGAACAGGCGCAGGGCTCGAAACTGCCGATCCAGACGCTGGTCGACCGGGTGACAGCCTGGTTCGTGCCGGCGGTGATCGCGCTCGCCGTCATCACTTTCCTTGTCTGGTTCTTCATCGGCCCCGAACCGGCGCTCACCCACGCGCTGGTCAATGCGGTCGCCGTGCTGATCATCGCCTGCCCCTGCGCCATGGGGCTTGCCGTGCCCACCTCGATCGTCGTCGGCGGCGGCCGGGCGGCCGAACTCGGGGTGCTGTTCCGCAAGGGCGAGGCGCTGCAGGAGCTGCGCAATGTCCAGGTCGTCGTGTTCGACAAGACCGGCACCGTCACCAAGGGCCGGCCGGAACTGACCGACCTGGTGACCGCGCAAGATTTTGCCGGGGACGAGGTACTGGCGCTGGTCGCCAGCGTCGAGGCGCAGTCGGAACACCCGATCGCCGAGGCGATCGTCAAGGCGGCCGAGGCCAAGGGTCTGACCGTGCCGAAGGCGGAGCGCTTCTCGTCGGTCACCGGTTACGGCATCGAAGCGGAGGCGGGTGGCCGCAGGATCTCCGTCGGCGCCGACCGGTTCATGGAAAAGCTGGGGCTTTCGGTCGAGGTGTTTGCGGAAGCAGCCGCCAGGCTGGGCGACGAGGGCAAGACGCCGCTTTATGCGGCTGTCGACGGCAAGCTGGCAGCGGTGATCGCGGTTGCCGATCCGCTGAAACCCTCGAGCCGCGACGCGATCAGGGCGCTGCAGGCGATGGGCGTCGAAACGGTGATGGTGACCGGCGACAACCGCCGCACCGCTGAAGCGATTGCCCGCCAGGTCGGCATCAAAAAGGTCGTCGCCGAGGTCCTGCCGGAAGGCAAGGTGAAGGCGATCCACGAGATGCGGGCCAAGGGGGAGCAGGGCGGGAAAAAGCTGGCCTTCGTCGGCGACGGCATCAACGATGCGCCGGCGCTCGCCGAGGCCGATATCGGCATCGCCATCGGTACCGGCACGGACGTGGCGATTGAAAGCGCCGATGTGGTGTTGGTCGGCGGCGATCTGTCGGGCGCGGTTTCGGCCATCGCCATGAGCCGCGCGACCATGACCAACATCAAGCAGAACCTGTTCTGGGCCTTCGGTTACAACGTCGCGCTGGTGCCGGTTGCGGCCGGGGTGCTTTACCCGGCCTTCGGCTGGCTGCTGTCGCCGATGATCGCCGCCGGCGCCATGGCGCTGTCGAGCGTCTTCGTGCTCGGCAATGCGCTGCGGCTGAAGACCGTGAAAGTGGGAGAAACGAGATGAATATCGGCGAGGCTTCGAATGCGTCCGGCGTTTCGGCCAAGATGATCCGTTATTACGAGGAGATCGGCCTGATCCGGCCGATGGGTCGCACCGGCAACAATTACAGGGTCTATGGCGAGGAGGAGGTGCATATCCTGCGCTTCATCAAGCGGGCCCGCAATCTCGGCTTTTCGCTCGAAGAGACCGAGACGCTGCTGAAACTCTGGCAGGACAAGAGCCGCGAAAGCGCCGCCGTCAAGGAGGTGGCAACCGCCCATATCGGTGATCTCGAACGACGCATCGCCGAGATGCAGGGCATGGTCAAGACGCTGAAACACCTCGCCAACTGCTGCGGCGGCGACAACCGCCCCAACTGCCCGATTCTTGATGATCTGGCGGGGGATGGGGCGGTGGGCAGTGACAAGCCCGTCCCGGCGGCGAGGAAAAAGACGAGACAGGATGCCTGAGCCTTCACGCCAGGATGAGGCAGGACGGAGCGTCCTTCGATCTCCCGCCTTGAGGGCGATTCGATTGTACCGGAGCCGTGAGGCGGTGCGGCATCCTTAACCCTCCCCCCTGTGGGGAGGGTGGCCGGCAGGTGGGAGGGGTTTTATTCACAGCGAAGACCCCTCCCCAACCCCTCCCCACAAGGGGGAGGGGCTCCACGCACCGCCTGACGCCCTTAAAGGAAAACATGCCGCACCGGCTTCATTCCTCAAATGCACTTGACCTTCCCTCCATGGGAAGCTGCACAACACATCTATCGAACAAGGAGATTCGGATGACTGCGATTTTCACCGTGCCGGACATGACCTGCGGCCATTGCGAAAAGACCGTGCGCGGCGCGCTGGCGGAAGCCCTGCCGGGCGCGGCGGTGGCGATCGATCTGACGGCCAAGACGGTGGTGATCGAAGGCGACGCTGCAAAGGCCGAAGAGGCGATCCGCGAGGCCGGGTATTCGCCGGAAAGGGCAGGGGTCTGAGGTCATCCCACACCGCCCGTCATGAAAATTTCAAGATTCTGACGACCGGCCGTTATACGTCCGCAAAACTCGCGTGGCAGAGGAAGAGCAACTGCGGGACCGGCTTTCATTCGTGAGGCGGGTCGCCGTTTTTCACCCGCCTCGAATTGCCGGACACCGATCATGCTCAAAGCGTTGCTTTCAACCGTTGCCCTCGTCCTCCTCTTCGCACCCGTCGCGCATGCCGTAGAGCCCGGCGTGACGGTCGCAACTCCTTGTCCGTTCGGCGATTGCAAGGCGGCCATCGGGCTTTCCTTCGCCGGCGAATTTTCCATTCCGACCGGTACGCTGTTCGACGGTGTCGAGTTCGGTGGCCTGTCCGGTCTTGATTATGACCCGGCAAGCAATCGCTATATCGCCATTTCCGACGACCGTTCCGAACGGGCGCCGGCCCGGTTCTACGAGCTTTCGATCGAGGCGAGCGCTGCCGGCATCACCGATGTGAAGGTGGTCAAGACCGTGACCCTGAAGGACAAGAACGGCGAGGCTTTTGCGGCCAAGAGCGTCGATCCGGAATCGATCCGGCTTGGCAAGGACGGCATCTACTGGTCGAGCGAAGGCGACGTGAAGCAGCTTCTGCCGCCCTTCGTGCGCGTCGCTGGCCCGGACGGCGCCTTCCTGCGCGAATTCGAGCTTCCCAAGGCTTTTATGCCGACCACCGACAAGTCTGCCGGCATCCGCGACAACCTCGCCTTCGAAGGGCTCGCGACGCTGCCCGGCGGCGACCTGATGGTGGAGGTCGAATCGGCGCTGTTTCAGGACGGCCCGATCTCCGGACTGACCCGCGGCACGCTCGCCCGCATGATCCGCTACGATGCAGCAAGCGGCAGGCCGAAGGCCGAATATGTCTATCCGATCGCGCCGATCCCCCAGGCGCCGACTGTCGACAAGGGCTATAACGACAATGGCGCGTCGGAAATATTGGCCCTGGACGACCACCGCCTGCTGGTGGTCGAGCGCGGTTTTGCGCAAGGGTTCGGCAATTCGATCAAGGTCTTCATGGTCGATACCGAGGGTGCCACCGACGTCTCGGCGATCCCTTCGCTCGCCAATACCGATGCGGCGATCGTGCCGGTGCGCAAGGCCCAGGTGCTCGACATGCAAGCGATCGGCCTGCAGCCGGACAATATCGAGGCCGTCACCTTCGCCAAGGGCACCGATGGCAGCGACCTGCTGATCTTCGTTTCCGACAACAATTTCTCGAAGGAACAGAAGACCCAGTTCATCGCCTTCAAGGTGTTGGCACGCCCCTGAGGAAGCCGGCCGCCCCTCGAGACCTTGCTCCACCTTTTCGCAAGGTGGAGCATTGAGACGGGTTCCGAAGCCGCGGCTTAGAACTTCACGCCGATGCCGACATTGATGACATGCTGGTTGAAGTCGAAATCGGCGCCTGCGAGGCTGCCGCTGCCGAAGTCGTTGTAGCGGTATTCGAGACGGCCGAAGATATTGTCGGTGAACGCGTAGTCGACGCCAGCGCCGACGGTCCAGCCGTTGAGCATGTCGTCGTCGTCAAAGCCGCCGCCGTCGATATGGGCGGTGGTGGCCGTCCAGCCGGCTGCCGCGAAGATCAGCGCCCGGTCCATGGCATAACCGACGCGGCCGCGAACCGAACCGGAGAACCCGGTATCGATGTCGACGCCGCCGACATAGCTGTTCTTGTTCCAGTCGTAGTTGACGTCACCTTCGATACCGGCGACGAAACCGCTGGAGAACTGCCAGTTATAGCCGACGAAACCGCCAAGCCTCCAGCCGTCGAAATCGTCCGATCCGCCGCCGGCGGCATCGCCGCTGCCCCACCCATACCCCGTATGGGCACCGATATACGGGCCGTTCCAGGAGAACACGACGGGCGTTTCGACGGCTTGCGGCGCCTGTGGGATCTGTTCGACGGCGTCGGCTGCGTAAGCAACGGAAGAGGCGGTCATGGCGGCCGACGCTGCGAGAATGAAAAGAGCCTTCATGGATATTCCCTCCGATTGGTTGGCAAAAACGCAAATAGAGCGGTTTGCTTGGAAAGCTGTAGCTAAAATACAACATCGGAAAAAATCTGCAATTACGCCTTAAGATGCTGAAATTGCGCGATTTAAATTTTTGRCTTTTCCCTTGACCTCAATCGCGGTTGAGGTTGTAGCGTGCCTGGGACTGAAAAACCGGATAAGGGGCAGGGCGTGTTGCAGGATATCAATGTGGGCTGGTCGAGGCTTCTCAAGGGCCGCGAAGGGGCGATGCTGGGGCTGATCTCGGCGGGGATCGGGCTGCATGCCTTCAATCAGTTCGCGATCGTTGCGGCGCTGCCGCCGGCGGCGAGAGAGATCGGCGGCACGGGGTATTTCAGCTGGGCCTATACGCTGTATTTCCTGGGCTCGATCGCCGGCGGCACGGGTGCGGCGGCGATGCGCGACCGGTTCGGCGCGCGCTTCATCCTCCTTCTTTCGGCGCTGATCTTTGCGGCCGGCGGGCTGCTGGCGCTGTCGGCGCCGGCCTTTTCCTGGATCATGGCCGGCCGCCTGCTGCAGGGCATTGCCGACGGGCTGATCGTGGCGATCTGCTATAGTCTCATCCCCGCCAACTTTCCCTCCGCGCTGATCGCAAAGGTGTTTGCGGTGGAGGCGATCGTCTGGGCGGTGGCGGCGATTGCCGGGCCATTGGCTGGCGGGCTTCTGACCGAGGCTTATTCCTGGCGGGCGTCCTTCCTGGCCGTCTCGCCCTTTGTGCTGCTGCTGGCCGGCTTCGCGCTGTCCGCTAAGGTGAGGGTGACCGAGGCGGCGCCGGTGCCGCTGTCGGTTGCCACCATTTCGCTCTGCCTTGCCGCCTCCTTCGTCCTGTCGCTCTCTTCTGTGGTGACCGGAGGGGCGATGCAGGCGGCGGCGGTGGTGGCAGGCGCGGGCCTGTTCCTGCCAGCGCTGAAGCTCGACGGGCGGATCGGGCCAAGGCTGTTTCCGGAGGGTGCCTTCCGGCTCGGTTCTGTTCTCGGGCACGGGTTCTTGGTGCTGTTCCTGATGTCGGCGAGCCACTCTGTCGGCAGCGTTTACCTGGCGCTGATGATCGACGCCGTCTTCGGTTTCCGGCCGGCGGTGGTCGGTTATCTGGTGGTGACCATGGCGCTCTCCTGGAGTGCCGTCGCCGTGGTCGCGAGCAGGATTACCGCGCTTGTTCCGCGGCACCGGTGGATGCGCGCAGGGGCATTGTTTCAATTGGTCGGTTTCCTCTGCCTCGCCGCCGCATTCGCGAGTGGCTCGCTGGTGCTGCTGCTGGCGGGCCAGGTGGCAATCGGTACGGGCTTCGGCGTCGCCTGGGCAAGCGTCAACCAGGCGGCGATGGAAGCGGCAGCAAGGCAGGAGCGCGATCTCGCAAGTGCCTTGCTGCCGACGATTTCGACCGCCGGTTACGCGATCGGCGCGGGGATCGCCGGCATGATCGCCAGTGCGACCGGCCTGGTTTCGGCGCTGGAGAACGGCAATACCGGGGGGCCGGCCTTGTGGCTCTACGGGACTGCGGCGGCCGGTGCGCTGCTGACATTCCTCCTCGGTTTCGGGGTGCGGCTGGCCAAGCCTTGAGCGGCGCAACAAAAGCGCATTTCGCTTGTTCGACGGGACAGATTTCCCATATTTGAAGAAAAGGTCGCCGCATCCCGGCGGCCAAAGGAGACCTTCCCGTGTTCCAGTTCGACAATTCCTACGCCCGCCTGCCGGACAGGTTTTTCGCCTCCGTCTATCCCGAGCCGGTGGAGGGGCCGAAGCTTCTGAAATTCAACGGGTCGCTGGCAGAGGAACTAGGCGTCGAGGCAGATTTTTCCGATCCCGCCCGGCTGGCGGCGATCCTCGCCGGCAATGTCGTGCCGCCCGGCGCCATGCCGATCGCCATGGCTTATGCTGGCCACCAGTTCGGCAATTTCGTGCCGCAGCTCGGCGATGGCCGGGCGATATTGCTGGGCGAGGTCGTCGACCGCAACGGCAAACGCCGCGACATCCAGCTGAAGGGCGCCGGACCGACGCCCTATTCCCGCAGAGGCGACGGACGCGCGGCTTTGGGACCGGTCCTGCGCGAATATATCGTCTCGGAGGCGATGAACGCACTTGGCGTGCCGGCGACACGGGCCTTGGCGGCTGTCGCGACCGGCGAGCAGGTCTATCGCGAGACGGTGGAACAGGGCGCTGTTTTCGTGCGCGTCGCGGCAAGCCATGTGCGGATCGGCACCTTCCAGTTCTTTGCCGCCCGCGGCGACAATGACGGGATCAAATTGCTCGCCGACTACGTCATCGAGCGGCACTATCCAGAGCTTAAAACCGCGGAAAACCCCTATCTGGCGCTGCTGCAGGGTGTAGCGGGGCGGCAGGCGGATCTGATCGCCCGCTGGATGGGTATCGGTTTCATCCACGGGGTGATGAACACCGACAATATGACGATATCAGGCGAGACGATCGATTTCGGGCCCTGCGCCTTTCTCGACGAATACGACCCGATGAAGGTGTTTTCCTCGATCGACCAGGGCGGCCGCTACGCCTATCGCAACCAGCCGGGCATCGGCCAGTGGAACATCGCGCGGCTGGCGGAATGCCTGCTGCCGCTGCTCGACGAGGACGAGGAAAAGGCCGTGGAAGCGGCGAACGCCGTGCTGAAGGCATTCGGCGAGCGGTTCCAGAAAGAGTGGGTCGGGGTTTTCCGGGCGAAGCTCGGGCTGTTTTCCGAAGCGGATGGCGATGGCGAGCTGATCCAGGCGCTTCTGGCGGCCATGCACGAGGGGCAGGCGGACTTCACCCTGGCCTTCCGGCGGCTTTGCGGGGCAGCAGCCGGGACGGAGGGGGACGAGCTTTTCCTCTCCTCCTTCTCCCATCCGGCCAAGGCGCGGGAATGGCTGGAACTCTGGGGAACGCGGCTGGATGCCGAACCGCAGAGCCCGACTGAACGGGCACAGACGATGCGCTCGGTCAACCCCGCGGTCATCCCCCGCAATCACAAGGTCCAGGAAGCCCTTTCGGCCGCCAATTACGGCGATTTCAGTTTCTTCGAACGATTGCTGCAGGCATTGGAAAAGCCTTTCGAGGAGCGGCCGGAACTCTCAGGCTATATGCAGCCGCCGAAGCCTGAGGAGCGGGTGACGCAGACGTTCTGCGGGACATGATCCTGTTCGTAAATTAATTTTTGCTAATTAGGAAAATAGTCCTTGACGGCGTGACGGTTGTTTGATAGGTTCTAGGCACAGTCGAAGGATTGCGCCGGCGGATAGCCGGTGGCAAGACTTCCAGTCAAATTGGCCCGGTCCCAAAGCCGGGCCTTCTTTTTATCTCGACAATCGGCAGCGGGGACGCGCAGCGACCGGAAACGGACTCGGCGGGATTTTCTGCGCCGAAATTTTGGCCCCGGGGTATCCCAGATGGATGAATTCGAGACGTTCGATTCGGCGCTTTTCGGGCTCTGGACGGAGGCGCCGGTCTATGGCGACGCAGTCGTCATGGACGATTCGGCGTTGGTCGACGCGGTGCGCGGCGTACTGCTGGAAATCAAGTCGGCCGAAGGCGCATTCTCTCCTGGCGAGGAACTGCGGCGGCTGTTGAACGAGATGACCGTCGAAATGCGCGACCAGTTCTCGACCTTCCGGCGGATGCGGACCGCGGCGGAGGCGGCGCTCACGGATGGCGACGACGCCGCCCAGAAATTGGCGCGTGCCGACGTCAAGGCCGCGACCGACGCCATGTCGCTGATCGTCCGCACGCTCGAAAAGGTCGACAGCCTGCAACGCCAGCTCGCCCGCGACCGCGACGAGGCCGCCGAGCGCGATGCGGACGAGGGTGGGTATGAGGAGGCCAAGGTCCGCTTCCTGAAAATGATCGAGGATCGCGCCAATGAAAACGCCTATCGGCTTTTCGAAGCATGGAAGCGGGATGGACCTCCGCCTCTCGTTTTGGAGAGGCTTGGACACGCGTCCTCCGAGCCAACGGACCTTGCTGCGAGCGCAGGAGAAGATCGCGGTCAAAGCCTCAAAGGGGGCGTCGGGGTTGAACCGGGGTCTGCGGACGATCACGGCTGCGCGGGAGGAATATTGCGAAGCCGTTGTGAAAAGCACGGCCTTGAGAAGCGTGATTGAGCAAGGAAACGCCGGGCGCGGCAAACGCCCTCTGATCTCCCCCCTTGAGGGGGAGATGTCACCGAAGGTGACAGAGGGGGGTGGCGCCGCGAACTCAACTGTCGAAGAATGTGCCGCAGCACCCCCCTCTGCCCTGCCGGGCATCTCCCCCTCAAGGGGGGAGATCGGTCTGCCGCACGGGTCTGCTCCTGGAAGCGAGCACGCTCTGGAGCGGAATGACGAGCCCGACACGTCTCTATCTGGCTTCACGCTCGATCATGAACGCGACTGGGATATAAAGGGCCGTCGCGACCAAAAGCCGCCCGAGGGCGACTGGCGCACCTGGTTGATCATGGGTGGGCGAGGCTCGGGCAAGACGCGGGCGGGCGCGGAATGGATCCATGGGCTCGCCTCAGCCGGCAGCAGGTCGGATCTCAGGATAGCACTGGTGGCGGAAACGCTGGGCGATGCCCGCGAGGTGATGATCGACGGGGTGTCCGGCATCTGTCGGGTTGCCCGAAGCAAACGGCCGGATTTCGAGATTTCGCGGCGGAGGTTGGTCTGGCCGAACGGGGCGATCGCGCAGATCTTTTCCTCGGAAGATCCGGAGAGCCTGCGCGGGCCGCAGTTTCATTTCGCCTGGTGCGACGAGCTCGCCAAATGGCGGCATGCGGAGGAAACCTTCGACATGCTCCAGTTCGGGCTTCGGCTCGGGGCTGATCCGCGCCAGCTGGTGACGACCACGCCGCGGCCGGTGCCGATCCTGAAACGGCTGATCGCCGATCCCGGCACGCAGCTCCTCCGGATCTCGACGCAGGCCAATGCCGGCAATCTTTCACCCGGCTTCATCTCGGCGCTGGAGGCGCGGTATGGAGGAACGAGGCTCGGACGGCAGGAACTCGCCGGCGAGCTGATCGAGGACCGCGAGGATGCGCTGTGGAAACGCGCCGACCTCGAAGCTTTCACGATCCGCTTTACCGGTGCGCTCAGGCGCATCGTGGTCGCGGTCGACCCGCCTTCGGGTTCGGGCGAACATTCCTGCTGCGGCATCGTCGTCGCCGGTTTGGAGGCGAGCGGCCGGGCGGTGGTGCTGGCCGATTGTTCGGTCGAAGGCAAAACCCCGGCGGGCTGGGCGAACGCGGTGGCGCGGGCCTATGTGCGCTTCCAGGCGGACCGGGTGGTGGCCGAGGTGAACCAGGGCGGCGAGATGGTAACGGCGATGCTGAGAAGTGTCGACGCAGGCCTGCCGGTGACCATGGTGCGGGCAACGCGTGGAAAATTCCTGCGCGCCGAGCCGGTGGCTGCCCTCTACGAACAGGGGCGGGTGGCGCATGCCGGGCGGTTTGCCGAGCTTGAAGATCAGATGTGTGACTTCGGCCCGGACGGTCTGTCTTCAGGCCGTTCGCCCGACCGGCTCGATGCGCTGGTCTGGGCGCTGACGGCGTTGATGCTGGGAGGTCATGGAGAGCCGCGCGTGCGCGGCGTTTGAGCGCGGCTCGTCGCTCAATTGATGATGATCAGCGCGGGGTTGCCGGCTTTGGCTGGGCGCTTTCGCGCATCTGCTTCCACTCGGATTCGATCCGCTCGACGACATGCTGCGGGATCGGCTTGGAAGGGGCGGCCGGTGCGGGCTGCTGCATCATCATGATCTCCTGTTGTTAGAAAGCCGACAAAAACGTCGTGTGACGCCGTTGGTTCCATACCGTTAGAAAAAAGTAAACTGCCGCCTAAAGGCTTAAAACGATTTAGTTTTTCTAAACCGATTGAAACCCTGCGACGCGGTATGGGAGTAGGCTCCACATGGCTCACAACCGGCATGCCTTCTTTGATTTCGTGCGGACAAAGCTCTTCAAAGGCCGGCTCGCTGCCGGTCAGGTGGAGGGGCTGACGGCGATTCTCGATGGCTGGCAGGCAAGGGTCGGCCAGGATGAGGCGCAGCCGCTCGCCTATGTGCTGGCGACCGCCTTTCACGAGACGGCCGCCACGATGCAGCCCGTCCGCGAGACCCTGGCGGCCAGCGACAGGTCGGCGATCGCGCGGCTGGACGAGGCTTTTGCCGCGGGCCGACTCGGGTCGGTGAAGACGCCCTACTGGCGGCCGGACGCGGACGGAAAAAGCTGGCTCGGCCGCGGGCTGGTGCAGCTCACCCACAGGCGGAACTACGCGGCGATGTCGGCTGTGACCGGGATCGACCTGGTGGCGGATCCGGGCCGGGCGATGGAGATGCCGGTGTCGGTCGCGATCCTGATCGAGGGCATGCGGTGTGGCAGCTTCACCGGCTGCAAGCTCGGCGATTATTTCGGGCGGGGCAGGGCGGATTGGCTGGGCGCCAGAAAAATCATCAACGGCAACGACCGGGCGGACCTGGTGGCGCGGCATGCGCAAATGTTCGCCGAGGCGCTGGACACCAAGCCGCATTGAAGCCCACTGCAGGCCATGATAGCAGGCCTCCGCATTGCTGGAGGTTCCATGATACGCCACATCGTATTTTTCACGGCGCAGGCAGGCGAGATCGACCGGGTCCGGGCAGGTCTTTCGCTTCTGACCGGCAACCCGCATGCGCTGACCCTGGAGATCGGCACCAATGTAAAGAGCGACCAGCTCGGCAACGAAGTCGATCTGGTCGTCTACGGCGAGTTCGAGGATGCGGCGGCGCTGGCCGCCTACAAGTCGCATCCGGTCTACCAGGCCTCGATCGATATCGTCCGGCCGATCCGCGAAATGCGTGTTGCGGCCGATTTCGACAGTCAAAGTGCGGTGAAATCGCCCCTGCCGCTTCCCTGAAGCGGGCCCTGGCGCCCGCGAGCGAAAAGGACAGTCACGATGAAATCTCCATTCCGGCGCCCGTGGTTTTCCGCGGGTGGGCGACAGGCCGTGCCCGAAATTCAGGGAACCGACACCCAAAAACCCGAAACCAAGACGGCCTCCGGTTTTGCGATCGTTTCCGGCGAGGGAGCGGCGCAGTGGTCGGGGCGGTCCTATGCGGCGCTGGCGCGGGCAGGCTTCATGAAGAACCCGGTCGCCTATCGGGCGGTGCGGATGATCGCCGAAGCCGCCGCAGCCGTGCCGTGGCTTGCCTATGACGGGGCAACGGAGCTTGCCGAACATCCGGCGCTGGCGCTCCTGGCTCGTCCGAACGGCCGGCAGGGCGGGCCTGATTTCTTCGAGGCGCTCTACGGGCACCTGGCGCTTTCCGGCAATGCCTATGTCGAGCCGCTGTCGATCGGCGGGAGCCTACGCGAACTGCATCTGCTCAGGCCCGACCGGGTGAGCGTGGTCGAGGGCCGCGACGGCTGGGTGGCGGGTTACGACTATCGCGCCGGAGGCACCACACGGCGGCTGCCGGTGGAGACAGACGGCGTCGCGCTGCTGCATCTGAAACTGTTTCATCCGCTCGACGACCATTGCGGTTTTCCGCCGCTCGGGGCGGCGGGTGCGGCACTCGACCTGCACAATGCGGCGGCAAGCTGGAACAAGGCGCTGCTCGACAATTCCGCAAGACCTTCCGGCGCGCTGGTCTACCAGCCGAAGGACGGCGGCAACTTGTCCGCCGACCAGTATGAGCGGCTGAAGGACGAGTTGGAGGCGGGCTATTCCGGCGCCGTCAATGCCGGTCGGCCGCTGCTGCTCGAAGGCGGGCTCGACTGGAAGGCGATGGGCCTGTCGCCGAAGGACATGGATTTCATCGAGGCGAAGAACGGAGCTGCCCGCGACATCGCGCTCGCCTTCGGCGTGCCGCCGATGCTGATCGGCATTCCCGGCGACAACACCTATGCCAATTACCAGGAAGCCAACCGCGCCTTCTATCGCCTCACCGTACTGCCGCTGATCTCCCGTACCGCCACGAGCTTTTCCGCCTGGCTGTCGGAGGCCTATGGCGACCGGCTGCGGCTGGAGCCGGACCTCGACCGGATCGCCGGCCTTTCCGCCGAGCGCGAGGCGCTGTGGGCGAGGGTCGGGGCGGCGGCGTTCCTGAGCGACGAGGAGAAGCGCGAGGCGGTGGGGTATTAATCCGTAAGGAAGGGGTGTAGATTGTAATACATCGTATTACAAATGGAGGCTCTGATGGCCAAGCCTGTTCTTTCGGACCCGATCACGCTGCGCCTGCCGCTCGACATCCTTGAGGACATCGAGAAGATCGCTGAGACAGCGGACAGAAGCCGATCCTGGGTGATCGTCCGGGCGCTGAAATATTACCTGATGGCGGAGGGGAGTGAAATCCTGAGCATCCGGCGTGGCAGGGAGGATATCGAGGCCGGGCGCTTCGTGGAGGCGGAGGAGTTTTTCACTGAGCTTGACCGTCTCAACCGCGAGGACGCCGCCTGATGAAGGTGTTCCTGTCGGAAGAAGCGATACGCTACGTCCAACGGGAAAGGGCATATCTTGCCCAATTCAGCCGACGGGCATCCATTGCCTTTTCGGAACAGGTCAAGAAGGCGGCACGGTTGATTGCGGATCATCCTCGTGTCGGGACCGCTGTGGCGCCGGTCGAGGGAATTCGTCGTTTCGTATCGGCGCCCTATCATCTGGATTATGTCATCGAGGCGGATCGGATACTGATTGTCTCCATCATGCATGCGCGGCAGGGGCCAGCGGATCTCGAAAAGGACGAAGACGACGACTTCGAATGAAATCGTTGAGGAGGCACACTTTCTGCAGGTCTGCTGAATAGGTCTCCGAACTCACTCAACTTGCGAAGTGCCGGACTCAACTTCCCACCAGGTAGCCCCAAGCGATTCTGAACATTCATGGAAACCGGATCCGCCGACCCTGGGTCGAGCGCGGGACGGCTGGTTGCATGGCAGCAGCGCCGTTCGGTCCATATGCGTGCATCATAAACAAGAGAGATTAAAAATGGCTGATCTCGGAAACGATCCGGGCGCCCTGGCCGGCATCTGGGCCGCCAAGGCGGTGGGCGCCACGGCGGGAGCCGGCGTGTCGCTGATCTATCTCCTGCCGAAGAGCCGTCGCGAGGCGGCGAGCCGGTTTCTGACGGGCCTGAGCTGCGGGATGATCTTCGGCGGGCCGACCGGGCTTTGGCTGGTCGAGCGGCTGGGGATCGGCGGGGAGCTTTCAGGCGCGGAAGTGATGCTGACAGGGTCGGCGGCGGCCAGTCTTTGTGCCTGGTGGGTGCTGGGCGCGCTGGCGAGGATCGCCGTCAGATATGGGGGACGGGGCGGCGGGGCATAACTTCGGTCGTCGTCCGGGCCAGCACCAATTCAATGGTTAGGAGAATACCAATGCACGCTTACCGCGGGCCGCGCCCGACCGCGCGCAAATTTGCCAATCTGGAACTCGCAGGGCTTACCGGCGACGGGGTTTTCTCCGGTTATGCCAGCGTCTTCGGCGAAGTCGACCTCGGCAAGGATACGATCGAGCGCGGCGCCTTTCGCAATTGCCTCGTCGAGCGCGGTGCGATGGGGGTGCGGATGCTCTACCAGCACGACCCTTCCGAGCCGATCGGCGCCTGGCGGACGATCCGCGAGGATGCCCGCGGGCTTTATGTCGAGGGCATGCTGTCGCCGGGCGTTGCCCGCTCCCGCGAGGTGCTGGCGCTGATGAAATCGGGCGCGCTCGACGGGCTGTCGATCGGGTTTCGCACGGTCAAGGCCCGCACCGACGCCAAGACGGGCGTGCGCAAAATTCTCGAGGCGGATCTCTGGGAGATCTCGGTGGTGACCTTTCCGATGCTGCCATCGGCGCGGGTCTCCAACGTCAAGCATGCGCGGTTCTTCCGCGACAGGGAAACCGAACTCGTCCGCCAGATGCGGCGGGCGGCGAAGATGATGATGAAATCAACCTTCAAAGGAAAAGCGATATGACCGAGCAGGCGAGAACGATGGCAAGCGTGGCGCCCGAAGTAAAAGCCGTGCCGGAAACGGTGACGGCGGCCTTCGACGAATTTATGGAGGCGTTCGAAGCCTTCAAGGAGGTCAACGACCGGCGCCTCGGCGAGATCGAGCAGAAGCTGACCGCCGACGTCGTGACCCGCGACAAGATGGACCGCATCAACCGCGCCGTCGACGACCAGAAGAAGGTGCTCGACCAGCTGGTGCTGAAGAAGGCCAGGCCGCAACTCGGCCGCGGCGGTTCGGAGCTTTCGGCCGAGGCCGTGGAGCACAAGGCGGCCTTCGACGCCTATGTGCGGCGCGGCGAGGAAAACGGTCTGCGCGAACTGGAGGCCAAGGCGTTTTCTTCCGGGACGGGAGCCGATGGCGGTTATCTCGTTCCGCCGGAAACCGATACGGAAATCGGCCGGCGGATTTCGGCGGTCTCGCCGATGCGGGCGCTCTCCACCGTGCGCACCGTGTCCTCCGCCGTGCTGAAGAAGCCGTTCGCGGCGGCCGGCCTTTCGACCGGCTGGGTGGCGGAGACCACGGCGCGGCCACAGACCAACACGCCGCAGCTCACCGAACTCTCCTTCCCGACCATGGAGCTCTACGCCATGCCGGCCGCGACGCAGTCGCTGCTCGACGATTCGGCGGTCGATATCGAGGCCTGGATTGCCGGCGAGGTGGACATCGTGTTTGCCGAACAGGAGGGCGATGCCTTCATCCGCGGCGACGGCACCAACAAGCCGAAAGGATTTCTGTCCTATCCGACGGTGGCGGAAGGTTCCTGGAGCTGGGGCAATATCGGCCATATCGCCACCGGCGTTGCGGGCGGCTGGAAAACGACCGGTCCTTCGGACACGCTGATCGAGGTCATTTATGCGCTGAAGGCCGGCCATCGCCAGAACGGCACGTTCATGATGAACCGCAAGGCGCAGGGCGACATCCGCAAGTTCAAGGACGGCGACGGCAACTATCTCTGGCACCCGCCGGTATCAGCCGGCCAACCGGCCTCGCTGATGGGCTTTCCGATCGCCGAAGCCGAAGAGATGCCCGACGTGGCGGAGAACTCGCTCTCGATCGCGTTCGGCGATTTCCGCTCCGGTTATCTCGTCGTCGACCGGGCGGGCGTGCGCATCCTGCGCGATCCCTATTCGGCAAAACCCTATGTGCTCTTCTACACCACCAAGCGCGTCGGCGGTGGGGTGCAGAATTTCGAGGCGATCAAGGTGGTGAAGTTTGCGGCGGCATGAGCCGCCGCAAAGTGGGTAGTGATTAGTGAGTAGGGGCGGCCAATCAGTTGGCCGCCTTTTCCACGTCACGGCCTCTGCTTGCGTCTTACTACTCACTACCGGCTAACCACTACTCACCCCCGGGATCCCCATGACCTACGCCCAAACCACTCCGCCTTCCGCGGAGCCGCTGACGCTTGCCGAGGTGAAGGCGCATCTGCGTCTCGACGGAAGCGACGAGGATGCGCTGCTGGCCTCGCTGATCAGCACCGCTCGCGAGCACCTTGAGCGGGAGACGGGGCTTTGCCTGATCTCTCAAACCTGGCGGTTCTATCTCGACCGCTGGCCGGCGGACGGGGTGATCCGGATTTCGAGATCGCCGGTGCAAGAGATTCAGAACGTTACGGTTTACGACGCTGACGGCACTGCGCTTGAAGTTCCACTGGAAGATCATCTGCTCGACGGCAAGGGCCGTCCGACGCGGCTTTGGCTGCGGCACCCACCGGCGCCGGGCAGGTCGATCAACGGCATCGAGATCGACTTTTCGGCCGGTTTCGGCGAGGCGGGCACCGATGTGCCGGACACGCTGAAACGGGCGATGTCGATCCATATCGGCCACATGTTCGCGTTCCGCGGCGTCGTTTCGCCGGAGAACCAGCCGGCCGGCATCCCCGACGGCTACGAGCGGCTGATCGCGCCCTTCCGGATGCGGAGGCTCTGATGGTGGTGTTCTTCGATCCGGGGTCGATGACCGCTAGGCTCGACCTCGAGGCGCCGCAGGCGGTGCCGGACGGTCAGGGCGGCGCGACGGTTGCCTGGGAGGTGACGGCGACGCTCTGGGCGCGGATCGAGCCGGTCTCGTTTGTGGTGGCGGAACAGGCGGCCGCAGAGGCCGGCACCATCAGCCACCGCATCTGGACACGGTTCCGCGACGGCATTTCAGCCGGCCAGCGGTTTCGAAAGGGCGGCCGGATATTCCTGGTCAAGCTGGTGCGCGATCCGGACGAGACGCGGCGCTATCTCGTCTGCCAATGCGAGGAGGAAGCCCGATGACGGCGGGAAATGCGCTTCTGCAGGCGATCCACCAGACGCTTGCCAGTGATGCGGCGCTGACCGCGATCATCGGCACGGACGGCATCCGAGACCGGCTTCTGCCGCGGCCAAAACTGCCCTGCATTGTGTTCGGCGAGATGGAGACGCGGGATTTTTCGACAGCCAGCGAGGCCGGCGAGGAACATCTTCTGGTGCTGGAAATCTGGTCGGACGGCGAGGGACGGCGGCAGGCACAGGAGATCGCCGGCCTGGTGCATGGCCTGCTCCACGATGCGGCATTGCCGCTCGACGGTGCGGTGCTGGTGAACCTGCTGCAGGTCGGCACAAGGACGCGGCGGGAGCCGAAGACGAAGTTTCATCTGGCGGAGATGCGGTTTCGGGCGGTGACGGAATAATGAAAGCCTGATCATTGAATATTTCACCGGAGATGTATATACAATGTATGTGCATTGGGGTGATGGCAATGGTAGCTCTTCGAAAAAGCGAAACGATCAATTTGCGGATCGATGCCGGCACGCGGGACGTGATTGCCCGCGCGGCGGAGATTTCCGGTAAGTCGCTGACAGCATTCATGACGGAAGCGGCCTTTGCAACGGCCCAGAAGGAGCTTTTGGACCAGCGCTTCATAGGTATCGACGCGACTGTCTTCGATGCCGTCGAGGATCTGCTTGGCCAGCCTGCTCAGGTCAATGAGAAACTCTCGGCTCTGCTGAAGTCGAACCGCGAATGGCTCGATTGAGGCCATGTACCGCAAACCGGCCCCGCTGAGTGAGCATCATCATCTTGGAGAGTTCGACAGCGGCAAACCGGTGCTCGATGCCTTCCTGAAGGAGATGGCGCTTCACAATCAGGTGCAGGGTTACACACGGACCTTCGTGATTGCCGACGCCGATTTTCGGGTGGTCGGTTACCACTCGCTTTGCGCCGGCATGATTTCGCGTGAAAAAGCGCCCCGTCAGGTCAAGGGCCATCAGGCGCCGGGCGAGATCCCTGTGGCTCTGCTGGCTCGGCTTGCGGTGGACCGGAGGCATCATGGACAAGGGCTGGGCGGCGAACTGCTGAAGAATGCTCTGTTGGCCGTGGTTGCGACCTCTGAAGTGGTGGCGTTCCGGGCAGTGATGGTTCATGCGCTCGACGATGAGGCAACAAGGTTTTACCTCAGATACGGTTTCCGCCAGGCCAAGGGACTGGACCGGACCTTGCTATTACCGGTCAAGGATATCCTGGCTTCGATCAGCAACTAGGCGGCTCCGCGCATTCGCGTTCCGCACCAGCCCCACCAGCATCAGCACCAATACCAGCGAGATTGCCGAGAGCACGGCGCCGGTCACCAGCGCGGCGGTGGCGCCGACGCGGTCGAGGAGGGCGGTGAAGATGACCGGCGCGGCGGCATTGGCAAGGTTCTGCGGCATCGACAGGCGGGCCGATTGCAGGCCGAATTCGCGGGGCGAAAACAGCGACAGCGGCAGGAGCGCGCGGGCGACCGCGAGCACGCCGGTGCCGAAGCCATAGAGCACCATGAACACCACCAGGACCGGGGCCGAGGACGTGACGGTCGCGGCGAGCACGAAACTGAAGAGAACCAGTCCGGTGCCGACGAGCGACGTGAGCAGCGCATTGCCGCGTCGGCCAAGCGCCATGTCGACGAAGCGGGCGGACACGCCGATCGCGCCGCGCGCCGAGCCGAGCTGCAGGGCAAGCGCCGGCGAGGCGCCGGCCTGTTGCAGCAGGGCCAGCAGCGAGGGCGACAGGCCGAAGCTGATGAACGAGCTGATCGCCGTTGCCGCCGCCACCAGGAAGAAGGCGCGACGGCGTTCCGGCGGCGTGAAATCGACAGGAACCGTATCCGTGGCCTGTGTTTGCTCGTTGCGGTCGATCGGTTTGGGAAGGCCGAACAGATAGAGCGGCAGGCAGATGAAGAGCTGCAGCATGGCTGAGAATACGAACGTCATCCGCCAGCCGACGAGATCGTTCATCAGCGCCAAGACCGGCCAGAAAATAGTCGCCGAAAGGCCGGTGAACAGCATCAGGATGGCGATGATGCGCTTGCCGCCCAGCCCCTCGCGCTCGACGACCGCCGTATAGGCCGGCGCTGACAGGCCGAGCGCGCCGCCGATGCCGATCACAATCCACGCGAGCCCGTAAACCAGGATTTCGTGAGCGCTCGCGAGCAGCGTGAGGCCGATCGCGAAGATGACGGACGCGCTCGCCATGACGTTTGCGGCGCCATGGCGACCGAGCAGCCGCCCGGTCGCGGGACCGGCAAGCGCACTGACCAGCATCATGATCGACAGGCCGAAGAACACGACCTCGTTCGGAAGATTAAGTTCCGGCGCGACGATGCGGCCCATGACCCCGAGCATATCGAAGGTCGTGCCCCAGGAAATGATCTGGGTGACGGCGAGCACGGCGATCGTCTGCGCCGAGCGCAGCGGGAGGATTTTGGGCATGGCGGCGGGAGGCATTCGCGAAAGGGATGGTTGAGCGCCCGATGCTCTAGCACCGCTTTTTACGGTGCGGAAGCGACAAACGGACAACAGCGGAAAGGACTTCCACATGGTGGCGCAGAAGGGCAAGGACCTGCTCCTGAAGATCGACAATGACGGCGCGTTCCTGACGGTGGCGGGGCTGCGCTCGAAGCGCCTCGCCTTCAATGCCGAGACCGTCGACATCACCGATGCCGAAAGCGCCGGGCGTTGGCGCGAGTTGCTGGGCGGCGCCGGCGTGCAGCGCGCTTCGCTGACCGGCGCCGGCATTTTCAAGGACCAGGAAAGCGATGCGCTGGTACGGGCTGCGTTTTTTGCCGGCAGCATTCTGGCCTGGCAGATCCTGATCCCGGCCTTCGGCACGGTGAGCGGACCGTTCCAGGTGACGGCGCTCGAATATTCCGGCGAGCACAATGGCGAGATCCGCTTTGAACTGGCACTGGAATCGGCCGGCAGCCTGACCTTCGGAGTGCTGTGATGGCGGGCGGACACGCGAACCGCAGGCGCGGCGAGATCGAGACGGTGATCGGCGGCGAGCGCCGCATTCTTTGCCTGACGCTTGGCGCGCTGGCGGAGCTGGAAACGGCATTTGCAGCCGGCGACCTCAACGGGCTGGCGGACCGGTTTTCCTCCGGGCGGCTGAAGGCGGCGGACATGATCCGTCTGATCGGTGCCGGCCTGCGCGGCGGCGGCAATCTCTTCTCCGACGATGAGGTGGCGGCGATGAGCATCGAGGGCGGAATTTTAGCCTATGCGCAGATTGTCGGGGATCTGCTGGCCGCGACGTTTGCGGAGCCGGGCGGGAAGGCCACGGCAAACCCTTGAGGGCCGCAGCGGGAATCGGAGCGATCGCAATAGGGGTTCCCGACACTGCGATCGAAGAGGCGAGGCTTGAGCCGTTTCCTTGGGGAACGGTGATGCATGCCGGCCTCTGCCTGCTGCGGCTTCCGCCGAGGGATTTCTGGGCGCTGACGCCAGTCGAGTTTTTTGCCATGACCGGCGGGCTGAAGGGACGTGGCGCTGAAATCGAGAGAGCGGGGCTGGACGCGCTGATGCGGGCATTTCCGGATGAGTGAGTCTGCCGCTCGTCTTGTTTCTGTCAGTTGGCGTTGCGTCCAAAATTGCCCCTCACCCTAACCCTCTCCCCGTTTTGACGGGGAGAGGGGACGTGCCTTGCGTGTTGCCCGTGATTGGGCAAGGTCGGCGCGACTTGCGTCCTTCTCCCCGTGGCGGCAGCCGGATGAGGGGCGTATCTTGCAAGATTTCCTATGAAGGACCGCGGCGACGAAACGGGAGTCCACAATGGAAGACGACAATAGTTTGGCCGGCACGCTCTCCGGTGCGGAGGCGCTGACCGGCGTGATGGCGGATCTCGAAGTCCGCTCGCAGCGCTTCGGGGCCGCACTGACCGGGGCCCTCAGATCCGCGACGACGGGCGGGCGCGGGCTCGAGGACGTACTCAAGGGGCTCGGCAACCGGCTTTCGGACATCGCGCTGGCGGCCGGGTTGAAGCCGCTCGAAAACATGCTGGGTAATGCGATCGGCGGACTGGTGGGATCTGTGACGCCGTTTGCCGACGGCGGCGTGGTGCGCTCTCCAAGCTTCTTCCCGATGGGCGGTGATATGGGCCTGATGGGCGAGGCCGGCGCGGAAGCGATCCTGCCGCTCAGACGCGGGCCGGATGGCGCGCTCGGGGTTGCGTCGGCGGGTGGGGCCACGCCCCAGATCGTCTTCAACGTGACGGCGAGCGATGCCGCGAGCTTTCGCAAAAGCGAAGGGCAGATTTCCGCCATGCTGGCGCGCAGCGTTTCGCGCGGTCGGCGTGGCCTGTGACGATGATGTTGCGAGGATGAGATGAGCGGTTTTCACGAGGTTCGGTTCCCGTTGCGCCTGGCGCTCGGGGCAACCGGCGGGCCGGTGCGGCGCACCGATATCATCAATCTTTCCAACGGGCGCGAGCAGCGTAACCAGCGCTGGCGGGATTCAAGGCGCAGCTATGATGCCGGTTCGGGGGTGAAGTCGCTCGCCGATCTTTATGGGGTTCTGGAATTTTTCGAGGCGCGGGGCGGGCAGCTTTACGGCTTCCGGTTCCGCGATCCGGTCGACTGGAAATCCTGCGCGCCGGGCGAGGCGGTATCGGCGATCGACCAGGCGATCGGCACGGGCGACGGGGAGACCGCGACGTTCCAGCTCGTCAAGACCTATGCGGATGGCGGTGGCAGCTGGACGAGGCGGATCGCCAAGCCGGTCACAGGCTCGGTCGTGGTGTCGGTGGACGGCGTCGCAGTACCGGCGGAGGTCTGGTCCGTCGAAGCGGCGACGGGGATCGTCACTTTTGCCGCCGGCCATGTTCCGGCGGTCGGCGCGGCGGTACGGGCGGGTTACGAATTCGACGTGCCGGTGCGGTTCGATACCGACCGGATCGACGTCAATCTCGCCCATTTCGATGCCGGGCGCATCCCGACCATTCCGCTAACGGAGGTTTTGGCATGAGAACCATACCGGCGGATCTGGCCGAGCATCTGGCGCAGGAGGCAACGACCACCTGTCACGCATGGCGGGTGACGCGGCGCGACGGCGTGATCCTGGGTTTTAGCGAACACGACCATGACCTGATATTCGGCGGCACGACCTTCCTGGCGGCAAGCGGGTTTTCGGCAAGCGAGGCGGAGGCGGCAACGGGACTTTCCGCAAGCGCCGACGAGGTCGTCGGTGGCTTTTCAAATGCGGCGATTGGCGAGCAGGATCTGGCGACCGGCAGATATGACGGTGCGCGGGTGGAACTGTTTCTCGTCAATTGGGCGGCGCCGGACCAGAACGTGCTTTTGAACGTGCGGGAGATCGGCGAGGTTTCCCGCACCGGCGGTCAGTTTCGCGCAGAGCTGCGCAGTCTGGCGCATCGGCTGAGCCAGCCGCAGGGGCGCGTCTACAACCGACGCTGCGACGCGAGCCTCGGGGATACGCGCTGCGGCGTAGACCTGGCCCTGTGGCGCGGCGAAGGGGCGGTGATCGCGGTGAAGGATGCCAGCCGGATTGTCGTCTCGGGGCTCGGTGGTTTCGCGAGCGGGTTTTTCCGCCACGGCGTGCTGACGTTTCCGGACGGCGTGGCGGTCGATGTCGACGCGCACGAGAAGAGGTCGGACGGTTCGGTGGAGCTGACTTTCTGGCTGCCGCTGGAGGAGCCGGTTGCGGCGGGCCACACGTTTACGCTGACCGCGGGATGCGACAAGTCGTTTGCAACCTGCAAGGCGCGCTTTGCGAACCATCTGAATTTCCGCGGTTTTCCGCATGTTCCCGGCGCCGATTTTGCCTATTCCTATGTCGATGGGGAGCGGGTCCATGACGGCGGCCCGATCTTCGAATGAGCGGGCAAAGCGAGCGGGTCGTGGCACTGGCCGAGGGATGGATAGGCACGCCCTATCGACATCAGGGCGCTACGAGGGGCGTCGGCTGCGATTGCATCGGGCTCATCCGCGGGATCTGGCGCGAGCTTTACGGCGAGGAGCCGGAGACGGTGCCCGCCTATGCGCCCGATTGGGCGGAGCGGAGCGGTGAAGACCGGCTTGCGGACGCGGCCGCGCGGCTCTTCGGGCCGAGCGTGCCGTTGGCTGAGGCGGAGCAGGGAGATGTCCTGCTGTTCCGCTGGCGGCCGGATTGCGCGGCCAAACATGCCGGGGTGTTGGCCGGGCGGCAGCATTTCATCCACGCCTATGAGCAGTCGGCGGTGACGCGTTCGGCCTTGGTACCATCGTGGCGGCGACGGGTTGCGGGGGTGCACCGGTTTCCTTCGGCGTGTCATTGAAAAGAAATGCCGTTTGGAATATGTTTCTGGAGTGGTGAGCGGGGCTGCTACCCCGCCCACCGTTTTGCTTATCTGTTGAAATCGATCCGGACGGCTATAGACCAGCCCGTCCGGGTCATCTTCAAGATAAGCGTAATGCCAATCGGCCTGAGCCTCATAAACATTACCTCCATTTTCGAGAGCAAGGCCCTTGCCTGGGTCGGCGCGGCCTATCCTCGCCGATACGCCGGCTGGCGCGGCGCGTGCTGCTTCTGCTCCCGAATTTCCTGACGCTATCACAATCTGAGCGAGCATCCAGTGGCAGCGCTGGGCGGCGGCGAGGTATTTCCATGGCCACTATCCTTTTCCAGGCGGCGGGTGCGGCGCTCGGCAGTGTGTTCGGTCCGGTCGGTGCGATCATCGGGCGGGCGGCAGGGGCGCTGGCCGGCAGCATGGTCGATCGGGCGCTGATCGGCGGCAGCGGCACGACCATCTCCGGGCCGCGTCTTGCGACTGCACGCATTCCGGGTGCTGATGAAGGAACGGCGATCAACCGCATCTACGGGACGGCGCGGATCGGCGGCACGCTGATCTGGGCGACGCGTTTCGAGGAAGAGGTGACGCGCGAGCGCTCCGGCGGCAAGGCGACCAGCAGTCCGCGGGTGGAGACGTTCCGCTATTTCGCAAACCTCGCGGTCGGGCTCTGCGAGGGGCCGATCGCCGGCGTGCGGCGGGTCTGGGCCGATGGACGTGAGCTCGATCTGACGGCAATCGAGATGCGGGTCTACCGTGGCGACGGGGAGCAATTGCCCGATCCGCTGATCGAGGCGAAGCAGGGCGAGGGCAATGCGCCAGCCTATCGCGGGCTGGCCTATGTCGTGTTCGAACGGCTGCCGCTCGACAGTTTCGGCAATCGCATCCCGCTCCTGCAGTTCGAGGTGCTGCGGCCGGTCGGCAGGCTCGAACATCAGATACGCGCCGTGACGGTCACGCCGGGCGCGACGGAGCATGGTTATGCAACTGTGCCGGTGACGGAGAAGACCGGCGAGGGCAGCGGGCGCATTCTCAATCGCCATACGCTGGCGGCCGGCACCGACTGGCAGGCGTCGCTCGATGAGTTGCAGGCGCTCTGCCCCAACCTCGAACGGGTGGCGCTGGTGGTCTCCTGGTTCGGAACGGACCTCAGGGCAGGGCATTGCCGCATCGTGCCGGGCGTCGAGGTGCCCGAGCGACGGGAGGAAAGCGCGGAGTGGTCGGTGGCCGGCATGTCGCGCGGCGATGCGCATCTGGTGAGCCAGGACGGCGGGCCGGCTTTCGGCGGGACGCCGAGCGACGCGAGCGTGGCGCAGGCAATCACCGATCTCAGGGCGCGTGGACTGAAGGTCTATCTCTATCCGTTCGTGATGATGGATATTCCGCCCGGCAATGGCCTGCCGGACCCTTATGGCGGGACGGAACAAGCGGCCTTTCCCTGGCGGGGGCGGATCACCTGTTTCCCGGCGTCGGCGGATAAGACCGCGGATGCGCGGGCGCAAGTACAGGTTTTCAGCGCCGGTTCCGAGGGATACCGGCGCATGGTGCTACATTATGCCAGCCTGGCGGCAGCCACGGGCGGGGTCGACGGCTTCATCCTCGGCTCGGAACTGCGCGGGCTAACGCAATTGCGCGACGAGACGGGAGCGTTTCCTTTCGTGCGGCAACTGGTTGGGCTTGCGGCGGATGTGCGGGCAGTCATCGGGCCGGGGACGAAACTCACCTACGGCGCGGACTGGAGTGAATATTTCGGCTATCACCCGCAGGACGGTTCGGGCGAGGTGCATTTCCATCTCGATCCGCTCTGGGCTTCGACGGATATCGATGCGGTCGGCATCGACAACTATATGCCGCTCGCCGATTGGCGCGACGAGGATCTTGTCGCGGACAATCCGGATGTTTTTCGGCTCGCGGATGATGCCCAAGCGATGGCTGCGCAGATCGCCGCCGGCGAGGGTTTCGACTGGTATTATGCGAGCGATGCAGACCGGCGGAACCGGCTGCGATCGCCAATTTCGGATGGGCTGGCGGGCAAGCCGTGGGTCTATCGTTACAAGGACCTCTTGGGCTGGTGGTCGAACAAGCATCATGACCGTGTGGGCGGTGCCGAGAATATAACGCCGACGGCCTGGGTGCCCGGCATGAAGCCGATCTGGTTTACCGAACTGGGGTGTCCGGCGGTCGACAAGGGCGCCAATCAGCCGAACGTCTTCATCGATCCGAAATCGGCCGAAAGCGCGCTGCCGTATTATTCGAGTGGCGGGCGGTCCGACAGCATGCAGCGGCGGCTCCTGGAAGCGCATCATGGCTGGTGGCAGGGCCATGCGGCGCCGGACGGCATGGTCGACCCGGACCACGTGTTTGTCTGGACCTGGGATGCCAGGCCTGTTCCGGCCTTTCCCGGCGATCTTTCGGCCTGGAGCGATGGCGGTAACTGGCGCGCCGGCCATTGGCTGAACGGCAGGCTGGGTGCAACGACGCTCGCCGATGCGATCGCCGCGATCCTGACAGAGCACGGTTTTGAGGATTTCGACGTTTCCGAAGTGAGTGGCGACCTGACCGGTTATGTGCAGGGCGAGGTGACCTCTGCGCGGGCGCTTCTGGAACCCCTGCTCGAGGTGTTTCAGGTGGATGTGGCGGAAGACGGCGGGAGGCTGAGTTTCCGGTCGCGCCTGAAGGTCAGCCTGGCGGCAAAGGAGATTACCGTCGTCGCGGATACCGAGGATGAGGCCCTCTGGTCTGAAAACCGTGGGCACGACAGCGATTTTGCGGCGGAGGCGGTGCTGACCTCCTACAATCCACGGCTCGATTACGAGCAGTCGGGCGTGCGGTCGCGGCGGGCACGGGCGGAAAGCCAGCGTATCCTGAGCTACGATCTGCCCGCCGTGCTGCCGGAGGAGACGTCGCTCGATGCCGTCGAGACGCTGCTGCGTACCCACAGGATTGCGAAACGGTCGCTGAGTTTTGGGCTCTCGCCGGCCGATGTCGCGGTCGAGCCCGGGGATGCGGTGCGGCTGGTTTTGCCGGATGGGGCCGGGCCAGATGGGACCTTTATCGTCGAGCGGATCGAGGAGGGGGCGGTGCGGCGGATCGACGCACGGCACCACGCGCCGCTCGCGCCATCGAACTACGCCGCTGACGCGGGGCACAGGAATGGCGGCCGCGCTGTCTCCGACGCATTTGCGCCGATCCTGCATCTTCTCGATCTGCCACGATTCGCGCCCGGCGAGGCGGCGAGCTTTGCCCGGGTCGCAGGTTTTTGCCGGCCATGGCGGCGGATGGCACTGTCCTCCTCCGTGACGACGGAAGGATATCGCACGCGGGCCGCGCTCGACCGGCCGGCGAGGTTGGGCGTTCTGGCCGCGTCGCTGACCGGCGGTATTGCCGGGCGCTTCGATCGTGGCCGGACGATCGAGATCGAACTGTTTTTCGGCGGGCTGTCGTCGGCGGACGAGCAGGCCGTACTGAACGGCGAAAACCGGATCGCGGTGAAGGCGGATAGCGGCGTCTGGGAGGTGATCGGCTTTGCCGATGCCGAGGAGATCAGCCCTAACCGCTGGCGTCTGTCGAACCTGTTGCGCGGGCTGGCGGGGACCGAGGACGCCATGCGGGCCGGCGCGGCTTCAGGGGTTGCCGTCGTCGTACTCGATGAGGCGGTGGTGCCGCTGGGGCTTGCGGCGGACGAACGCGGCCTTGCCCTGAATTGGCTGGCGGAAAGCTTAGGGCAGACGGGCGGACGGTTCGGCCCGCATGTCTTTTCGGGCGGTGTGCGTGCCGAAACGCCGTTATCGCCGGTGCATGTCCGCGCAGAACGGCAGGCGACCGGCAATGTCCGGCTGACCTGGGTGAGGCGCGGAAGGATCGAGGCGGACGGCTGGGACAGCGCGGAAATCCCGCTGGACGAGCCGGTCGAAGGTTACCGGCTGGAGCTTCTCGACGGCGCTTCCGTCAAGCGCGCGATCGAGGTCGCCGGGCCGGTTTTCATCTATCCGGCGGCCGACGAGATCGCCGATTTCGGTGGACCACTGGCAAGTCTTTCGCTGCGGGTCCGGCAGGTGGGCCGAGCGGTTCCGCTCGGCGTTCCGTTTGAAACAGTCGTTATGTTCTAAACTGAAACAAGGAGATAAGCATGGACGGCATGAAGGCATGGTACCGGTCGAAGACTGTCTGGGGTGGATTGATCGCGGTCGCCGCCGCGCTCCTGCAGGTCATGGGAATTACGCTCGGAGCGGATATGCAGGCCGATCTCGCAGACATCGCGGTGACGCTTGCGGGTGCCGCCGGCGGACTTTTTGCGATTTATGGGCGTGTCTCGGCCCAGAGCGGAATCAGGGGAAAATAGCCTCCTGAAGGAAAGCGTTACGGACCATTCATTTGCCATTCAGCCGCCTTTAGCTACATAATCCATCACATGCTTTGGACTTGAATCCTGTTTGTCTTGTGAGTGGAAATTGTAACCATGGCGCGACTGCCAATCATCGCGATATTGACCGCCGGCCTGGCCGGTTTCTCCGGCTTCGTGCCGGAGAAGGTCTCCGCGCGTGATTATCTCGTCCTCGTCGCAGGCGATTGCGGGTCGGCTGCGTCTCGTGTGGTGCGGGAAACCGGCGGCGAGCTTCTTTCCGCTCAGCCCTCCTCCGATGGCCAGACCTGCGTCGTGACGGTGCTCGTTCAGGGCGATGGCAATCAAAGACCGCGCAAGGTGACCGTCAGGGTTCCGATGTAAGGCGGGGTCGGCGGCATCAGTCGCCGGCATATCATTCGAGGGGCGGTGCATGCGCATTCTGGTGGTCGAAGACGACGTCAATCTCAATCGGCAGCTCTCCGACGCCCTGAAGGAGTCGGGTTATGTGGTCGATCAGGCCTTCGATGGCGAGGAAGGCCATTATCTGGGCGAAACCGAGCCTTATGACGCGGTGATCCTCGATATCGGCCTGCCGGTCATGGACGGCATCACCGTCGTCGAGAAATGGCGTGCCGGAGGCAAGGGCATGCCGGTTCTGATGCTGACCGCCCGTGACCGCTGGAGCGACAAGGTGGCGGGCATCGATGCCGGGGCCGACGACTATGTCGCAAAGCCCTTTCATGTGGAGGAAGTGCTGGCCCGTGTTCGGGCGCTGATCCGCCGGGCGGCGGGGCATTCATCCTCCGAAATCGTCTGCGGGCCCGTGCGGCTCGACACCAAGGCTTCCAAGGCGAGCGTCGAAGGCGTCGCCCTGAAGCTCACCTCGCACGAATTCAGGCTGCTGTCCTACCTGATGCATCACATGGGGCAGGTCGTTTCCCGCACCGAGCTTGTGGAGCATATGTATGACCAGGATTTCGACCGCGATTCCAATACGATCGAAGTTTTCGTGGGCCGGCTTCGCAAGAAGCTCGGAGTCGACCTCATCGAAACGGTCCGCGGACTCGGCTACAGGATGCAAGCGCCAAACGATGCGCCCTAAATTCCGGATGATCGGACCAAGATCGCTGACTGCCCGCGTGCTGCTTCTGGCCACGCTATGGTCGGCGCTGGCTCTGGTCGTCATTTCGATCGTCATCTCGCAGCTCTACCGGCAATCGGCCGAACGCGCCTTCACCGACCTCCTGCGCGCCCAGCTCTATAACGTCATCAACTCGATCACGATCGGCGAGGACAACAAGCTCGCCGGCAGTCCGCAGCTCGGCGACCTGCGGTTCTCGCAGCCCGAAACAGGCTGGTACTGGATCATCGAGCCGCTCGGCACCTTTGCGGCGACGCCGCTTTCCTCCTCCTCGCTCGGCACTTCGAACATCAGCGTGCCGTCGATCCTGGCGGTGCCCTTCAACAATCGCTACGAGCGCTTCTACCCGGCCATCGACGCCTACAAGAACCATGTCCTGGTCGCCGAGACGGAGGTCGTGCTCGACGGCGAAGGCCGGGCCGCGCGCTTCCGCGTCTCGGGCAACCTCGCGGTCGTCGAGGAGGATATCCAGGCCTTTACCCGCAGTCTCTACATTGCGCTTGCCGTTTTCGGTTTCGGCAGCCTGGTCGTCAACGGCCTAGCGATCCTTTACGGGCTGCAGCCGCTCGACGGCGCACGGCGCTCTCTCGAACGGGTCCGACGCGGCGAGGCGGAACGGCTGGAAGGCGAGTTTCCGCGCGAGATCATGCCGCTTGCCAGCGACATCAACGCGCTGATCGAAAGCAACCGCCGCATAGTCGAGCGGGCGCGCATGCAGGTCGGCAACCTCGCCCATTCGCTGAAGACGCCGATCGCGGTTCTGCTCAACGAATCGCGCGCCGTCGAAAAGGTGCAGTCGGACATGGTGCGGTCGCAGGCGGAGGGGATGCAGGCGCAGGTGCAATCCTATCTGAACCGGGCGCGCATCGCGGCCCAGCGCGAGTCGCTGCTTGCCCGGACAGAGCTCGAGCCTGTGCTGGAGCGCTTGGTCAGGGTGATGCGCCGGCTCAATCCGGAAAAGGAATTCCACCTCTCGGTTTTTCCCCCGGGCGTGGCGCTTGCCATGGAACAGCAGGACGTCGAGGAGACCATCGGCAACCTGCTCGAAAATGCCGCGCGCTTCTGCGAGACCGGCGTCTGGATCATCGCGACGCCGACATCCGGCCCTCAAGCCGGCGAAGGCGAAACTGCGCGGCGCTCCTGGGTCGAGGTCTCTGTCGAGGACGACGGCCCGGGGCTGGAGCCGGATCAGATCCGCGAGGCGATGAAACGCGGCAGGCGGCTCGACGAGAGCAAACCGGGCGCCGGGCTCGGACTTTCAATCGTGCGCGAGATCACCGGCGAGTATCAGGGTTCGGTCGAGCTGACGCGCGGGACGCGCGGTGGCCTCAGAGCGCAACTTCTGCTTCCGGGTGTCGCCAAGGAAGCCCCCTGATTGTCGCAGGTCTCGTACTTCAGCCCTTCGGGACTGTTGCCGATCGGCAACGCTGGCTTATTCCCTGCCTTTGGTTATGGACGGATGGATCGCCTGCTATATCTTTGCCCGAACGGACCTTCCTATGATCGTCTGCTAATGTGCGGGAGACTGAACGATCGCCGGATTTGTATGTTTTCCCAGTGACGCCATAATGATGCCATGCCGGGACCGGACCAGTCTCGGCACGATTTCCGAAGAAAGCGAGCCGCGACCGGTTTCCGACACGATGCGATTATTGAACCTCCGAAATACCGTTTCATCGCTTATGGTTGCTGGCCTGCTGGCCGGCTGCGGCACGACTTCGGCAACCGGCCCCGGAGGTGCACGCGGCCTGCTTTCGCCGCGGCCTTCGCCTTCGACCTCCTATATTTCTGCTCTTCAGGGGGGCATCGTCGGACGGAGCGGCGCGACGCTTTCGGCAAGCGACCGGTCACGCGCCCTCGAGGCGGAATATCGCGCCCTGGAAGGGGCAACCGGCGGCGAAGCAGTCACCTGGAAGGGTGACGACGCGAACGGCCAGGTGGTCGCCAACGCTCCCTATCAGGTCGGCACCCAGAACTGCCGCCAGTATCGCCACACGGTGACCATGAATGGCCGCGACATGACGGCGCGGGGCGCTGCCTGCCGCAATTCGAACGGCACGTGGACGCCGCTCACCTGATTTCCTCTGCTGCTGTTTGACATGGGTCATGGCCGCCGGATCGGATTGAGCCCATATGAGGCTTGAACTTGCGGCCAAACGCCTCAAATTCGCGTCAACGCCGGCTGCGCTGTTGGAAAGCACGAGCCGTTGCAGTAATGGGCCACTATGGTTTTATGGATCATCCTCGCAGCTCTGACGGCGGCCGTTGCGGCAATCCTCATTCTGCCCTTCGCCCGAGCCACCAAAACAGCGTCTGCTGACCGTGCCGGAGAGGTCGCCGTCTATCGTGACCAGCTGGCCGAACTGGACCGGGACCGAGCCCAGGGCCTGATCGAGCCGCAAGAGGCCGAATATGCCCGCGCGGAGATCGGCCGCCGGCTGCTGGCTGCGGCCGGTGCCGGGCAAGCCGACGGGATTGCCGCTCCGAAGAGGCGCAAACATCGGCTCGCCACCGCCGTCGTAACGCTGGTTCCGCCCGTCGTTGGGCTCTGTCTTTACCTGGCGCTCGGCAATCCAGGACTGCCGGACCAGCCGCTCGAAGCGCGGCTTGCCAATCCCGGCAACAATGTCGCGCTGCTGGTCGCCAAGGCCGAGCGGCATCTCGCCGAAAACCCCAATGACGGTGCCGGCTGGGACCTGCTCGCGCCGATCTATTTGCGCTCCATGCGGCTCGGCGATGCTGAAATGGCCTATCGCAACGCGATCCGCATCCTCGGGGCCAATCCGGTGAGGCTCGCGGGGCTGGGCGAAACGCTGGTCGCATCGAATGATGGGATCGTCACCGAGGACGCGCGTTCTGCCTTCGAGCAGGCCGTGAAGCTCGATCCCGACAATCCTCGTTCCCGCTTCTATGTCGGCCTTGGCTTGGAGCAGGCGGGCAGGGCGGCAGAAGCAAGGGCGCAGTTCGAGACGATCGCAAAAGCCTCGCCGGCCGACGCGCCGTGGATGCAGCTCGTCAACCAGCATATCGCCAAGAACGGCGGCACCATCGTGCCTGGGCGCGACACGGCGCAGGCGCCGGGAAATCCGAACCAGGCGGATGTGGCGGCAGCCGAAACCATGTCGCAGGGCGATCGTCAGGCGATGATCCGCGGCATGGTCGACAGCCTTGCGGAACGGCTGAAGCAGGATCCGAACAATCTCGAGGGCTGGGTGAGGCTGGTGCGCTCCTATTCCGTGCTCGGAGACAAACCCAAGGCAGAAGCGGCGTTGAAGAGCGGCCTCAAGCAGTTCCCGTCATCGGGAGAATTGGTGGCGCTGGCCAACGAGATGGGGCTTGCCGTCGAAGGAGTGGCCCAATGACCCGCAAACAGAAGCGGCTGGCGGTGATCGCGGGCGGCATGAGCTTCATCCTCGTCGCGGTGCTGCTCGTCATGTTCGCCTTCAGCCAGTCGGTCGCCTATTTCTTCATGCCGGCCGACCTTGCCAAGGCGGACATCAAGCCCGGCACCCGCATCAGGCTTGGCGGGCTGGTGGCCGAAGGCTCGGTGAAGCGCGGCCAGGGCTCGACCGTGAGCTTTACTGTGACGGACGGCACCGGCAATGTGCCGGTCACCTATACGGGCATCCTGCCGGACCTGTTTCGCGAAGGCCAGGGCGTGGTGACCGAAGGCGCGTTCGATGCGGCATCCCATGGTTTCGTGGCCGACAGCGTGCTCGCCAAGCATGACGAAAACTACATGCCAAAGGAAGTCGCCGACCGGCTGAAGGCGCAGGGCGTCTGGAACGAGGGCCAGGGGAAGCAGGGCCAGGCCAATCAGGGAAAATCCGGCGGTGCCAAGGGAGCGGTCACGCAATGATCATCGAGATCGGCCATTACGCGCTTGTGCTGGCACTTGCGACTTCCCTTCTCGTCTCCGTCCTGCCGGTGATCGGCGCAAGGCGCGGCGACGTGGCGATGATGGCGCTGGCGCCGACCGGAGCGCTGGTGCTGTTCGCGCTCGTCGCCTTTTCCTTCGGCGTGCTGACCTGGGCCTATGTGGTCTCGGACTTCTCGGTGATGAACGTCTGGGAGAATTCCCATTCTCTGATGCCGCTGATCTATAAATTCTCGGGCGTCTGGGGCAATCACGAAGGTTCGATGTTGCTCTGGCTGCTGATCCTGGTGTTCTTCAGCGCGCTGGTGGCGGTGTTCGGGCGGAATCTGCCCGATACGCTGCGAGCCAATGTTCTGGCCGTGCAGGCCTGGATCTCGACGGCATTCCTGTTCTTCATCCTCCTGACCTCAAATCCGTTCCTTCGCCTCAACCCGGCGCCGGCCGAAGGGCAGGACCTTAACCCGGTGCTGCAGGATTTCGGCCTGGCGGTTCATCCGCCGCTTCTTTACCTCGGTTATGTTGGTTTCTCGGTGTGCTTCTCGTTCGCCGTTGCGGCGCTGATGGAAGGCCGCATCGATGCCGCCTGGGCCCGCTGGGTGCGGCCCTGGACGCTGGCCGCCTGGACCTTCCTGACCGCCGGCATCGCCATGGGCTCCTACTGGGCTTACTACGAACTCGGCTGGGGCGGCTGGTGGTTCTGGGATCCTGTCGAGAACGCCTCCTTCATGCCGTGGCTCGCGGGCACGGCGCTCCTTCATTCTGCGCTGGTCATGGAAAAGCGCGAGGCGCTGAAGATCTGGACCGTGCTACTGGCGATCATGACCTTTTCGCTGTCGCTGCTCGGCACCTTCCTGGTGCGGTCGGGCGTGCTGACCTCGGTGCATTCGTTTGCGACCGATCCGACCCGTGGCATCTTCATCCTCTGCATTCTCGGCATCTTCATCGGCGGCGCCTTCGCGCTGTTTGCCTGGCGGGCGCCGATGCTGAAGGCGGGCGGCATCTTCGCGCCGATCTCGCGCGAGGGCGCGCTGGTGCTCAACAACCTGATCCTGACGGTGGCGACGGCGACGGTGCTGACCGGCACGCTCTATCCGCTGATCCTCGAAACGCTGACCGGCGAAAAGATCTCGGTCGGGGCACCGTTCTTCAACATGACCTTCGGCCTGCTGATGCTGCCGCTGCTGGTCGCCGTGCCGTTCGGGCCGGTGCTCGCCTGGAAGCGCGGCGATCTCCTGGGCGCCCTGCAGCGGCTCTATGCCTTCGCCGGCCTGGCGCTGGCTGCAGGCCTTGCCTTCTTCTATATCCAGAATGGCGGGCCGGTTCTGGCGATCTTCGGCCTGGTGCTCGGCTTCTGGGGTATGATCGGTGCGTTCGCCGCTCTCTGGTATCGCGGCAATTTTGCCAAGGTCGGGCTGTCGGTCGGGCTGAAGCGGCTGGCCGGCCTGCCGCGTTCGGTGTTCGGCACGGCGATCGCCCATTTCGGGCTCGGCGTCACGGTGCTTGGAATTTTCGCGGCGACGACTTTCGGCACTGAAACGGTGGTCGAGATGAAGCAGGGCGCTTCCGTCGATATCGGTGGTTATTCGCTGACCTATGACGGGCTGCGCGATGCGGTCGGGCCGAACTATACAGAACAGCGCGGCCATTTCGCCGTTAGCCGCGGCGGGGTCCAGGTGGCGGATGTCTGGTCGTCGAAGCGGCTCTATACGGCGCGGCGCATGCCGACGACGGAGGCCGGCATCCTCACCTTCGGGCTCAGCCAGCTCTATGTCTCGCTCGGCGACGCGATGGACGGCGGCGGCATTGTGGTGCGCATCTGGTGGAAGCCTTTCATCCTCTGCATCTGGGGCGGCGCCCTGGTGATGATGTTCGGCGGGTTCGTGTCGCTGTCGGATCGCCGGTTGCGCGTGGGTGCGCCGAGCCGGAAGGCGAAGCCGGTCAAGGCGCGGCTGGAGGCAGCAGCGGAGTGAAGAGGAGTTCAAGCACGTCACCCCCCTCTGCCCTGCCGGGCATCTCCCCCTCAAGGGGGGAGATCGACTCGTTGCAACGTCTTGCCCATAGCGAACATAGAGATCGGAGCGATGCCGACGCGTCTTGCCAATCTCCCCCCTTGAGGGGGAGATGCCCGGCAGGGCAGAGGGGGGTATTCTGGGTCGCTCTTGCAATGATTTTGGCTCTCCTAGCCCCCCTCCCGGCCTTCGCCGTCAACCCCGACGAAGTGCTCTCCAACCCGGTGCTCGAACAGCGCGCCCGAAATCTTTCGGCACAATTGCGCTGTATGGTGTGCCAGAACCAGTCGATCGACGACTCCAATGCGGAGCTTGCCCGCGACCTGCGCGTGCTGGTGCGGGAGCGGTTGACGAACGGCGATACGGACGATCAGGTGATCGATTATGTCGTGTCCCGCTACGGCGAATTCGTGCTCCTGAAACCGCGCCTCGGTGCCAAGACGATCATTCTCTGGGCAACACCCATCCTGCTACTGCTGGTCGGTGCAATCGCGATACTGGTCTTCGTCCGCACCCGTCCAAGCCAACGCGCAGTTGCGGTGCTTTCGGCCGAGGAGCAGGCGCGTATTGAAGAGCTTCTGAAAAAGTAGCTGCCTGAAACAGGCACGCTCGAACATTACGAATATTTCATTCGTCCGCCACCTGCAGTTAACCTCAGAGCGCCTATATCTTTGTCATCCACCGCCTGGCCAACCTCCGGCCATCATGACTGAAGAGAAGAAGGTAGCTTAAAACATGCGCAATATCGGACGTCCCTCTCTGAAGACCGTCTTGAAGACCACCACGGTTGCTGGTCTTGCCGCGGTCATGCTCTCGAGCGGCATCCCGGCTCAGATCACGCAGTCCTTTGCTGCTCCGGTCAGCGTCACCGCACCCCAGGCCCCGAGCTTTGCCGATGTCGTTTCGGCTGTTTCTCCCGCCGTCGTTTCCGTCCGTGTCCAGTCCGATGCTCAAGCCGTTTCCGATGACAGCAGTTCGTTCAGTTTTGGCGGCCGCGGCTTCGATCAGCTTCCCGACGACCATCCGCTGAAGCGGTTCTTCCGTGAATTCGGTGGCCAGATGCCGGGCGCTCCGGGTGCTCCGGGCGACCGCAACAACCGCAACCAGGATCGCGCCGATCGCAACGGCCCGCGGGGCCAGGACAGCAATCGTCCGCACCGCCTGCGCCCGACCGCCCAGGGCTCCGGGTTCTTCATCTCCGAAGACGGTTACGTCGTCACCAACAATCACGTCGTTTCCGACGGTTCGGCCTACACGGTCGTTTTGAACGACGGCACCGAACTCGAAGCCAAGCTGGTCGGCAAGGACAGCCGCACCGATCTCGCAGTCCTCAAGGTCGACGCCACCAGCCGCAAGTTCACCTATGTCAACTTCGCAGACGATTCGAAGGTCCGGGTCGGTGACTGGGTGGTTGCCGTCGGCAATCCGTTCGGCCTTGGCGGCACGGTCACCGCCGGCATCGTTTCGGCCCGCGGCCGCGACATCGGCTCCGGCCCCTATGACGATTACATCCAGGTGGACGCGGCCGTGAACCGCGGCAATTCCGGCGGCCCGACCTTCAACCTCTCGGGTGAAGTGGTCGGCATCAACACCGCGATCTTCTCGCCGTCGGGCGGCAACGTCGGGATCGCCTTCGCAATTCCGTCTTCGACCGCCAAGGATGTCGTTGCCAACCTGATGAAGGACGGCAAGGTCGATCGCGGCTGGCTCGGCGTGCAGATCCAGCCGGTCAACCAGGATATCGCCGACTCGCTCGGCCTGAAGGAAGCGTCGGGCGCTCTCGTCGTCGCTCCGCAGGAAGGCTCTCCGGGCCAGAAGGCCGGCATCAAGGAAGGCGACGTGATCACGGCCGTCAATGGCCAGCCGATCAAGGATGCCCGTGATCTCGCCAAGCGCGTCGCCGCGTTCGGCCCGAATACCAAGGTCGAGGTGGATCTGTGGCGTGACGGCAAGGCGCAGAAGATCCCGGTCACGCTCGGCAACCTCCAGAGCGACGAAGCCGCCAAGGCCGAGCCGAAGCAGCCCGACGCTCCGGCGCCCTCCAGCGACAAGGCGCTTGCCAGCCTCGGCATCACCGTCGCTCCGGCCGAGGACGGTTCCGGTCTCTCGGTCACCGATGTCGATCCGGACAGTGAAGCCGCAGCCCGCGGCCTGAAGACTGGGGAAAAGATCGTCTCGGTCAACAACCGCAAGGTCACCAGCGCCGCCGACGTCGGCAAGGTTCTCGACCAGGCCCGCAAGGACGGCCGCACCCGCGCGCTGTTCCAGGTGGCCGGCGAAGGCAATAGCAGCCGTTTCGTTGCCCTGCCGATCAATGAAGGCTGATTTCTAAAAAGTAGGTCGCAAGATCAAGGGCGCCGCCGGCAACGGTCGGCGCCCTTTTTCCTTCCATGGAGCGTGTGATGGAAACGGATACCCGATATTCTGCCGGTACCGCAGATTCCCGTAGTGCAAAGGCGGGCGCGGACGCTATTGTTCCGCACATGAAGATTCTGGTGATCGAAGACGACCTGGAGGCCGCGGCCTATATGACCAAGGCCTTTCGCGAGGCTGGGATCGTGGTCGACCACGCAAGCGACGGCGAGAGCGGCCTGTTCATGGGGACCGAAAATTCCTACGACGTGATGGTCATCGACCGCATGCTGCCGCGCCGCGACGGGCTATCCGTCATCAGCGAATTGCGCAAGCGCAGCATCAATACCCCGGTGCTGATCCTCTCGGCGCTTGGCCAGGTGGACGACCGCGTGACCGGCCTGCGCGCCGGCGGCGACGATTATCTGCCGAAGCCCTATGCCTTTTCCGAGCTGCTCGCCCGCGTCGAAGTGCTCGGCCGCCGCAAGGGCACGCCGGAACAGGACATGGTCTACCGGGTCGGCGATCTGGAACTCGACCGGCTGTCGCACGAAGTGAAGCGCGCCGGCAAGGAAGTGCTTCTGCAGCCGCGCGAATTCCGTCTGCTCGAATATCTGATGAAGAACGCCGGCCAGGTGGTGACCCGCACCATGCTGCTCGAAAACGTCTGGGACTATCATTTCGATCCCCAGACCAATGTGATCGACGTGCATGTCTCGCGGCTGAGATCGAAGATCGAGAAAGATTTCGAAAAGCCGCTTCTGAAGACTATTCGCGGCGCCGGCTACATGATCAAGGACGAGGGGTAAGCCGAGTTGCTGGCACGTGCCCGCCTGATGTTCCGCTCGACGGCCGTGCGGCTGTCGGCGCTCTATATCCTGCTCTTCGCCTTGTGTGCGGCATTCCTGGTCATTTACGTGACGGCGATGTCCGAACGGTTGTTGGCGCAGCAGACGCGCCAGTCGCTGCAAGAGGAAGTGCAGGAGATACAGCGCGCCTATGAACGAGGCGGCGTCAGCCTTCTCCTGCGGATGATGGAGCGGCGAGCCCGCCAGCCGGGCGCCAACCTCTATGTGATCGCGGGGCCAAACGGCGAAATGCTCGCCGGAAACGTCGCCGCGGTGCAGCCCGGCGTGCTCGACGAGCAGGGCTGGACGGAAATTCCCTTCACCTACGAACCCTATACCGAATCGGATCGACCTGGCCGGCATCTCGCCACGGCGAACGTGCTCCGCCTCGACAACGGCCTGCGGCTGCTGGTCGGTCGCGATCTCGGCGACCCGAGCCGCTTCCGCGGTATCGTACGCCGGGCGCTGATGGTGGCGCTGGCCATCATGGGCGTCGGAGCGCTGGTGATCTGGTTCGGCATCGGCCGCAATGCGCTGAAACGCATCGACCGGATGTCGGCGGCGAGCCAGAAGATCATGGCGGGTGACCTTTCGCAGCGCCTGCCGGTCGGCAAGTCCGGCGACGAATTCGATCGACTGTCGGATTCGCTGAACGCCATGCTTGGACGCATCGAGAAGCTGAACGAGGGTCTGCGCCAGGTTTCCGACAACATCGCCCACGACCTGAAGACGCCGCTGACGAGGCTGCGCAACAAGGCAGCCGACGCGCTGGGCGAGGATCGCGCAGATGTGCGCCGGACAGCCCTCGAAGGCATCATTGCCGAGTCCGACCAGCTCATCCGCACCTTCAACGCGCTTCTGATGATCTCCCGTGTCGAGGCGGGATCGATCGCGGCGGAAATGTCGGATGTCGATCTGTCGGCGATCTCCGCCGACAGCGCCGAGCTTTATGAACCCGCGGCTGAGGAAGCGGGCCTGTCGCTGACGACCGAGCTCGAACCGGGGCTCGTGGTCCACGGCAACCGCGAACTCATCGGCCAGGCGATCTTCAACCTCCTCGACAACGCCATCAAATACGCCTCCGAGGCAAAGGACGCGGCGCATATCCGCGTTCGCCTCGCGCGAAGCGACGGCACGCTCAGGCTCTCCGTCTGCGACAACGGTCCCGGCATTCCGGCCGACAAGCGCGGCGAGGTGACCAAGCGGTTCTTCCGGCTGGACGAAAGCCGCTCCAAGCCCGGCACCGGCCTTGGCCTCTCGCTGGTCGAGGCGGTGATGGAACTGCATGGCGGCTCGCTGGAACTCTCCGCCACCGACGAGACGAATACCGCGGCGCCCGGCCTGACGGTCACCATGGTCTTTCCCGTGCCGAAGCCCTAAGTTTCGCCAGGGAAGAATCACGGGAGGTGCCAGTGTCGGAGACCGGAAACCGGCTCGATGCGGTAAAAGCGGAGGTGATCCGCCCGCTGAACCAAGCGGAAGCCAAGGCAGCGATGGCGGCCTTGAAGGATATCGGCAAGTCCGAACCTTTCGTCGCGGAACTGCTTGGTAAGGATAGCGCGCTCAAGGATTTCATCACCGCTGCCTTCACCCTCTCACCTTACCTGCGCGACACGGCTGTCATCACGCCAAGGCTTTTGACGATCGCGGTTACCGAGCCGCTGGAGTCGACGCTGGAGCGATTGGTGGATACGGCCCGCCGGGCCTGGCAGAAGACGGACGGCAAGGCACCCTCCGAAAACGAGGTGATGACTGCGTTGCGCGCCGGCAAGCGGGCCTTGAGCTTCCTCGTCGCGCTTGCTGATCTCGCCCGCATCTTTTCCGCCAGGGACACGACGCGCTGGCTGAGCCTCTTTGCCGAAGCCTCCGTCGCGGCCGCGATCGACCACCTTCTGGTCGCCGGTCACGATAGCGGTAAGCTTAAGCTTGCCGACCTCGAAGAACCGAGCAAGGGCTCGGGCCTGATCGTGCTCGGCATGGGCAAGCTCGGCGGCCGCGAGCTCAACTATTCCTCCGACATCGATATCGTCGTCTTCTTCGACCCCGAAACGGGCATCCTTGCCGATCCGCTCGACGGGTCGGAAGTCTATGGCCGGATGATGCGCCGCCTGATCCGCATCCTGCAGGAACGCACGGCCGACGGCTATGTGTTCCGCACCGACCTGCGCCTGCGCCCGGATCCCGGTTCGACGCCGCTCGCCGTCTCGCTCGACGCAGCATTGATCTATTACGAGGGCCGCGGTCAGAACTGGGAGCGGGCGGCCTTTATCAAGGCGCGGCCGATCGCCGGCGACATTGCCGCTGGTGAAAATTTCATGCGGCTGCTCACCCCCTTCGTGTTCCGCAAATATCTCGACTACGCGGCGATCGCCGACATCCATTCGATCAAGCGGCAAATCCACGTGCACAAGGGCCACGGCGCGATCGCGGTGAAGGGCCATGACGTCAAGCTAGGTCGCGGCGGCATCCGCGAGATCGAGTTCTTCGCCCAGACCCAGCAGCTGATCGCCGGCGGCCGCATGCCGCCCTTGCGGGCGCGCGAAACGGAGGTGGCGCTGAAGGCGCTCGCCGAGGCCCGGTGGATCGCGCCTGACATCGCCGCCGAATTGACCGAGGCTTACTGGTTCCTGCGCGATGTCGAACACCGCATCCAGATGGTCCGCGACGAGCAGACCCATAATTTGCCGGAAACCGAGCCCGAACTGAAGCGCATCGCCTTGATGCTTGGTTTCGCCGATACCGCCGGTTTTTCCGCAAGGCTCGAATATGTGCTGAAGACCGTCGAGAAACGTTATTCGCGGCTGTTCGAGCAGGAGGCAAAGCTGTCCGGTGGCGACGGCAATCTCGTCTTTACCGGGCAGCAGGACGATCCGGGCACGCTGAAGACGCTTGCCTCTCTCGGCTTCGAACGGCCGGCCGACATTTCCCGCGTTATCCGCACCTGGCATTACGGCCGCTATCGCGCCACCCAATCCGCCGAGGCACGCGAGCGGCTGACCGAGCTGATGCCGGCACTGCTGATGGCGTTCGGCGAGAGCAAACGTGCCGACGAGGCGCTGCTGCGGTTCGACAGCTTCCTGAAAGGCCTGCCGTCCGGCATCCAGCTCTTCTCCCTGATCGGTAACAATCCGCCGCTCTTGGCGCTGATCGTCACGATCATGTCCTCGGCGCCGCGGCTTGCCGATATCATCGCCTCAAAGCCGCATGTCTTCGACGGCATGCTCGACCCCGGCCTGATGGCCGAACTGCCGACCCGCGATTATCTCTCCTATCGCCTGGCGGCATTCCTCACCGCCGGCCGGCATTACGAGGAAAAACTCGACCGGCTGCGCATCTTTGCGGCAGAGCAGCGATTCCTGATCGGCATCCGGCTGCTGACGGGGGCGATCTCAGGTGTCCAGGCGGCCCGCGCCTTCACCCATCTCGCCGACCTGCTGATCGACGCCGCCCTGAAGGCGGTGACCGCAGAAATCCGCAGCGCCCACGGCCTCTATCCGGGCGGCCGCGTCGCCGTCATGGGCATGGGCAAGCTCGGAAGTTTCGAGCTGACCGCCGGTTCCGACGTCGACCTCATCCTGCTCTACGACTATGACAATGAAGCCACGGAAAGCGAAGGCGACAAGCCGCTCGATTCCAGCCGTTATTTTACCCGCCTGACCCAACGGCTGATCGCGGCACTTTCAGCGCCAATGGCCGAGGGCGTGATCTTCGAGGTCGATCTTCGCCTGAGACCCTCCGGAAACAAGGGGCCGGTCGCCACCCGCATCAACGCCTTCGGCAAATACCAGCGCGAAGAGGCCTGGACCTGGGAACACATGGCGCTTACCCGCGCCCGGCTGATCTGCGGCGAGGAAAGCCTCGCCGACGAAGCGAAGGGCATGATCGGCGAAGTGCTGTCGACCAAGCCCGATATCGCCAGGATCGCCAAGGACGTGGCCGAGATGCGCGCGCTGATCGACAAGGAAAAGCCGCCGCGTGACATCTGGGATTTCAAGCTCATTCCAGGCGGCCTGATCGATATCGAGTTCATCGCCCAGTATCTGCGCCTGATTGCGCCAGCCAAAGGCGTAGCGCCCGATACCTACGGGTTCAGCACCGAGGAAGCCCTGAAGGCGCTCGGCGAAAAACTGATGAAGCCCGGCGATCTCGATACCTGCATCGAAGCGCTACGGCTATTTACCGAACTGTCGCAGATCGTCCGGCTCTGCGTCGATGGACCTTTTGATCCAGGTGATGCACCCGCCGGGCTTGTCGAGCGCGTCTGCCGGGCAGGGGATTGCCCGGATATCAGGACGCTGGAGGGCGAGGTGAAGCGTCTGTCGAAGGCGGTGCGGGCGGTGTTTCAGACCGTTATGGCAAAGTGAGGGGACGTATTGCTCGGTATTTGGCAGCAACCGCCAACACGACTAACAATGATAGCTCCACAGCAGCCCCGTGGATGTCTCGTTAGCGCCCGCTGCATCGGTCACTTCCTTGTTCTTTACATATGGGGATGCCATATTGAGAAGGAGTAGAGGATTTTCGAAGTGAGTGAAAACGAAGAGACAAAGTTGCTGGCGCTGATGGAAGCGATGTTCAATGGTCAAAAAAGAACGTTGGGCATGGTTGAAGCCGCCATTGAAAAATTTGGCTCGGTTGAGACAGAGATTACCAAGCTCAATCGCAAGATGAATGCTTTGCATGAGCTCGCACTTCGGCAGCACAGTGAGACTTCGGGAAGGCTCGAGGCAATCTCTTCAAGACTGGAAGAAACCGAGAGACTTCTCGATGACCGTGCTCGTGATCTTAGCCGGACCCAAATCGATGTCGTGGGTCAGTACAACGAAGTTTTGACCGCCTTGCAGGACGCGTCACATGCGTCTCGACTCGCCGAGGAGGTCAGTTCGAGGTTGACCGAAGTAGAGAACAAGATCTCCCATATGTAAGAAGATCTTTTTGGCGGTTGATGCCCGATAGCACTTCCTGGCAGAAGGCCGGGGGCGAGCTGAAGGCAAAGCCCTCGGCAATTCACGCCACCCGCTTGCGACTAACCAGCATGGGCTGGTCAGGGATCAGCAGCGAGACGACGGTGCCTTCGCCGACCCGTGAACGGATCCGCATCTTGCCGCCGTGCAGGCCGATCAGCGAGCGGGAAATGGCAAGCCCCAATCCCGAACCGCCCTTGCTCTTGGCATATTGGCTCTGCACCTGCTCAAACGGCTGGCCGATCTTGTTGAGCGCGTCCATCGGAATGCCGATGCCGGTGTCGGCGATGGTCAGCAGCACCCCTTTTTCCAGTTTGCGGGCTCGCAACTCGATCCTGCCGCCGTGGTTGGTGAATTTCACAGCGTTGGAGAGAATGTTGAGCATCACCTGTTTCAGCGCGCGGCGGTCGGCCACCATGTGGAGGCTGTCGCACAGGCGCTGATGGATGGCGATCTCCTTGTCCTGGGCGGAAATCGTGGTCAGCCGCAGGCTTTCCTCGATCAGCGGCTTCAGGTCAACCGCCTCGCACTGAATGCGCATATGGCCGGCCTCGATCTTCGACATGTCGAGGATGTCGTTGATGACATTGAGCAGATGTTTGCCGCTGTCGTGGATGTCCTTGGAATATTCCGAATATTTCGGCGAACCGAGCGGCCCGAACATGCCGTTGGCGAGGATTTCCGAGAAGCCGAGGATCGCATTGAGCGGCGTTCTGAGCTCGTGCGACATGTTGGCGAGGAATTCCGACTTGGCCTTGTTGGCGGCCTCGGCGCGTTCCTTCTCCGCCTGATAGTTGGCATTGGCGACCGAGAGCTCGGATTTCTGGCGCTCCAGCTTCTTCTGCGAGGAGGAAAGGTCGCCGATCGTCGCCATCAGCCGGCGCTCGCTGTCGCGCAGCCGCTCCTGGTGGCGTTTCAGCAGGGTGATGTCGGTGCCGACCGAGACCAGGCCACCGTCGCGGGTGCGGCGCTCGTTGATCTGCAGCCAGCGCTCGTCGGCGAGCTGCACTTCGGTGGTCCGCGAAAGGCCGCTGCCGTCCGGATCGGTGACGCGGCGTTCGATCACCGGGCGGGCGGCAGCCGAATTGACCGCGTGCCGTTCGGTGCCGGGCACCAGCACGCTGTCCGGCAGGCCGTATGCCTGCTGAAAATGGGTGTTGCACATCACCAGCCGGTCGTTCTTGTCCCACAGCACGAAGGCTTCCGACGTGCATTCGATCGCATCCGCAAGGCGCTGGTCGGCTTCGGCGTAACGCTGGGCGAGGCGATGCTGTTCGGTCACGTCCATGGCGATGCCGATGACATGGGTGCGGCCCTGGCTGGTCTTCACCAGCTGGGCGCGGGCGCGCATCCACACGTAATGGCCGGCCGCATGGCGCATGCGAAAAACCTGGTCGACCTGCTTGGCATTGCCGCGGCTGATGGCGCGGGCGAGCGCATAGATGTTGCCGTCGGTCGGGTGCATCATCCGCGCCGCGTCGGTAAACGAGATCACGTTGCCGGCAGGCGGCAGGCCGAGCATCTCGTACATCGATCCCGACCAGAACAGGCGCCGGTTGCTGACGTCGAAATCCCACAGCCCGCAACGGCCGCGCGACAATGCGGTCTCGATACGCAGATTGGATTCGACGAAGGTCTCGTCGGCCTCGCGGGCGCGTTTCACCTGCATGTAATAGGCGTAGAGGATGATCAGCAGGATCGCCGAGATGCCGGTGAAAAGCGTGACGTTGAGCGAGACGTCGTGCCGCCATGCAAGATTGATGCTCTCCAGCGAATAGGCCGCCACGATCAGCACACCTTCGGTGCCGACCGCCTCGATGGCCGCGTAATGCGGAATTTCGCCGAAATAGGTCTCGATCACGCCGCTCTCGTCGCCGAACCGCCTGAGCGCGGCGGTCTCCGGCAGGACGGAGGTCAGGCGCCTGCCGATATAGCTGGTCGCCTGCTTGGTGCCGCCGAAGATACGGCCGGTTTCGTCGACGAAAAGAAAGAACGCGTCCGCCCCCAGCCGCTCCTGCGGCAGGAAGGCGGCGAGGCGTTTTTCCGCTGCAGCGCGGTCGCGGCCGATGAGCGCCGTCGCATCACCGGCAAAGGCAGCACTTGCAGTGGCCGCCATCAGAGCGGTCGATTGCCGAGCGGCGTTTTCCATCCGCGTGTATTCGGAGACGATGCCGAGGACGCGGGAGGCAGCGACAACGGTGAGGAATGCGATGATGAGAAGAGGGATCGAACGCTTGAGAACCAGCTCCACCCGCGGCAGCTGCCGTGCGATGGGTTTAACGGAAAGCCGCGCCTCGTCAGGAATGACCCGCCGCAAATTTCCAAGGCTCGGAAACTTAAGACGCAGCCGCCCCTCGGCCGCGGTTGCCCGCTGCACGTCCGACATGGTTTTCATGGTGTCCCTCATGGTGATTCGGCGCGCCGCTCGCCCGAATCTGCCTTAATGAATCATTAGTGATTCTTCGTGTCCAGAGGCTTGCTAAGGTTTTTTTAACGTTTTGATTCAATTGCGAATCGGAAGAGTCCCGCAGGGCGGCAAACCGGCCGTCTCAGGAGACAGCCGGGCTTTCGGAAAGGCTGGTGCGGGTGGCCGCGATCGAAATCACCGCCAGCGTGATGATTGCACTGCCATAGACATACGCGGTATTGGAGAGGCCGAGCGTAGGCGCGATCAGTCCTGCGGCAATCGCGGGGATCGAGAAAGCGAGGTAGCTCTCGACCAGGAAGGCCGCGAACAGGCCGGCCCGTTCGTGGCTTTCGGCAAGCGGCAGGACGATTTTCAGAATGTTCGAGAAGATCGATCCGAAGCCGAGGCCGGCGGCCGCCGTGCCGAGGAAGAGGAGCCCGACGGCCTCAAGGTATATCCCGGAGAGCGTGATCAGGACGCCGATGATCAGCGTGGTCGCGCCGGTGAAGAGAACCCGCTGGGGCGCCCATGTGCGGAAGATGAAGACCGAGGCGGTGGCGCTGAGCATCAGCGCGGCGACGACCGTGCCGCCGACGAACGGTGAGGTAATGCCGGTCACAACGGCGACCAGCGTCGGCATCAGCGACAGATAGAAGCCCCCGAGCGCCCATCCGGCGATATTGACCGGCGTGACCTTCAGAAGCGTCGCGCGGGCCCGCTGCGGTACGCTGATATGCGGGCGCATGGCGGCGAGCGCTCCTGGCCGTCCGGTGATCGTCTCCGGCATGAAGGCAAGCGCGATGATGCCGGCCACCGTTGCGATGAAAAGAAGCGCGTAGATGAGATGCGTCGGCGCGGGCGCGAAAGCGACGAGCGTGCCGGCGGCAAGCGTACCGACCATCAGGCCGAGAAAGGCGGTGATGCTGTTGAGCGTCGAGCCTCTGCGCTTGTCGGTATCGAGGATCGTCGCCCCGAAGGTCGGAAAGGCGATGCCGGTCGCGAAACCCTGGACGATACGGCCGACGAGCAGCGTCGTGCCCGACTCAGCCAGCATGAAGACGATCAGCGCCGCGGCGTTGAAGATCAGCGCCAGCAGGATCAGCGGCCGGCGGCCGAGATAGTCCGAAAGCCCGCCGACCGTTAGAAGCGCCGCGAGCAGCGCGAAAGAATAGGAACCGAAGATCAGGGTGATCATCGCCGGGGAGAGATGAAAGAGCTGCTGGTAGAGATGGTAGAGCGGCGTCGGTGCGCTGCTGGTCGCGGAGATCAGCACCGCGAAGATGAAACTGTAGACCGTCATCCGGAAAGCGGCTGGGGAATTGGGCGAGGGGAGGATACTGCTCATGGCGGTTCACCTTAACGCAATTTTTTAGCGTTAGCCGGATATAGTTGCATTGCCGGATTAATGCAATATCTTTGCATTAAGGAATTTCATATTCCGGCATTTGCCGGCAAGGAGAACAAAATGGCCAGGGAAATGGTGCGCCAGGGTGGGCGCAGTGCGCGCATCCAGTCGGAGGTGCATCGCACGGTACGGGATATGCTGAAGACCATGGATCGCGGCGCGATCACTGTGCCGATGATCGCCGAAAAATCCGGTGTGACGCCGTCGACCATCTATCGCCGCTGGGGTGATCTGTCCGAACTGTTGGCGGATGTCGCGGTTGCGCGCATGCGGCCGGTTGCCGACCCGGAAGACACCGGCGCGATGGGGTCCGACCTCGAAACCTTCATTCTCCAATATGCCGAGGAAATGTCATCCAAGGTTGGCCGCTCGATGCTGGCGGACGTGCTGGGTAGCATGGAAGGCGCCGCGGCGGGCCGTTGCTGCCAGTTCACCTATGATCACCTGGAGACCTTGCGCGAGCGCGCCCTGACGCGCGGCGAGAAAGCCTTCGACGTGAGCGCAGCGATCGACGCCGTCATCGCGCCGATCATCTACCACATCCTCTTCCGCGACCGCGAACTGACGATCGACTATTGCCGCTCGCTGGTCTCCCGCTTCCTGGAAAAATGCGCCGGCGCTTGAAGCCGGCGCTTCAGGCTCAACCTTTCAGCATTCGCTCGACGATGTCGCGCACGTCGGTCGAAAGTGTTGCGGCCTGTTCGATCGTGGTCAGCGCTGCGCGCGCATGATCGGCGCGCTGCGGTTCCAGCGACCGCCAGGAGCGCATCGAGGTCAGGATGCGGGCGGCGAGCTGGGGATTGCGCGGATCGATCGAAAGGATCTGCTCGGCCAAGAACCGGTAACCTTCGCCGTCGGCCCGGTTGAAGCCGGTCGGGTTGCCGAAGGCGAACGTGCCGATCAGCGACCGCACCCGGTTCGGATTGCTGGCGATAAAGCGCGGATTTTCCATCAGCGCCCTGACGCGGGCAAGCGCGCCGTCGCCGGGAATGGTCGCCTGGGTCGAGAACCACTTGTCGATGACCAGAGCATTGCCGTCGAAGCGGGTCAGGAACGTCGCAAGTGCGCTTGCCGTTTCCGGCGTGTCCGGGAAACGATGGGCAAGCACCGCCAGCGCCTGGGCGAGATCGGTCATGTTGTCGGCGGATGCGAAGGCTGCGGCCGCGCGGGCCGGCGTTCCTTCCGCATAGGTGAGGTAGGACAGCGCGGTGTTGCGCAGCGAGCGCTTGCCGGCACTTGCCGCATCCGGCGTGAAGGCGCCGTCGACCTTCATGTCCTCGAACAGGCGCAGGAAAGTCTTGGTTCCGGCCTTGGCAATCTCCGAAAGAATGGCGTTGCGGCCCGCATGGATCGCATCGGGGTCGTTGTTGCCGCCGAGTTCGCGGGCAATGTCGGCCTCGCTCGGCAGCGCCAGCGCCTGGGCGCGGAAGGCGGGTTCGAGCGTCTCATCGCCGGCGGCTTCCAGAAGGGCCGCGACGAAAGACGGATCGCAGGCGATTTCCTTGCCGTCGCGCGCCGCCTGCATCAGGTTCGGAAGGGCAAGGTCGGTCAGCGCCTGCCAGCGGGCGAAGAGATCGGTGTCGTGGCGGGCGATATGGGCAAGATCGGTCGGCGTCTGGTCGAGATGCAGGTTGATCGGTGCCGAGAACGAACGGTTGAGCGACAGGACCGGGCGGGAGGAAATGCCCGAGAAGGTGAAGGCCTGCCGGCGCTCGGTCAGATGCAGCACGTCGCCGGTGACTTCGCCACCCGCGACCTTGGTTGGCACTGCCGCCGAGCCGTTGTCGAGGATGAGCGCGAAGGAGAGCGGGATGTGCATCGGTTCCTTGGCCGTCTGGCCGGGAGTTGCCGGGATCATCTGCTCGAGCGATAGCTTGAAGGTGCCGCTTGCCTGGTCATAGTCGCTCGACACGGTGACGAGAGGCGTGCCGGCCTGGTGGTACCAGAGCGAGAACTGCGTAAGGTCGCGGCCGCTCGCATCCTCGAACGACTTGACGAAATCCTCGACCGTCACGGCCTGTCCGTCATGGCGTTCGAAATAGAGGTCCATGCCCGCCTTGAAATCGTCACGGCCAAGCAGCGTGGCGATCATCCGGGTGACTTCCGAACCCTTTTCGTAGACGGTGGTCGTGTAGAAATTGTTGATTTCACGGTATTTGGTCGGGCGGACCGGATGCGCGAGCGGGCCTGCGTCTTCCGGGAACTGTTCCGACTTCAGGTGCCGCACCTCGGCGATGCGCTTGACGGCACGCGAGCGCTGGTCGGCGGAAAACTCGTGGTCGCGATAGACCGTAAGGCCTTCCTTGAGGCAGAGCTGGAACCAGTCGCGGCAGGTGATGCGGTTGCCGGTCCAGTTGTGGAAATATTCGTGGGCGATGATCGCCTCGATATTCGCGTAATCCTGGTCGGTTGCGATTTCCGAGTCGGCGAGCACGTATTTGTCGTTGAAGACGTTGAGACCCTTGTTCTCCATGGCCCCCATGTTGAAGTCGGACACGGCGACGATCATGAAAATGTCGAGGTCGTATTCGCGGCCGAATCGCTCTTCGTCCCATTTCATCGAGCGCTTCAGCGCGTCCATGGCATAGGCCGCGCGCGCCTCCTTGCCGTGCTCCACATAGATCTTCAGCGTCACTTCACGCTCGGACATGGTGACGAACGTGTCCTCGACCACGCCGAGATCACCGGCGACCAGCGCGAACAGGTAGGACGGCTTCGGATGCGGATCGAACCAGGCGGCGAATGCGCGGCCCTCGTCGTAACCGGCACCGCCCAGGAAATTGCCGTTCGACAGCATGACCGGATTGGCGACCTTGTCTCCGATGATGGTGATCGTATAGGGCGCCAGCACGTCCGGCCGGTCGGGGAAATAGCTGATACGGCGGAAACCTTCCGCCTCGCATTGGGTGCAGTAGATCCCGTTGGTGCGGTAGAGGCCCATCAGCTGGCTGTTGGCTTCCGGATTGATATAGGTGGTGACGGTGATTTCGAACGGAGATTCGGCCGGCAGGTCACGGATCGTCAGGCTTTCCGGCGTCACATCGTATTGCGCCGCGGGCACTTCGTTCTGGTCGAGCAGCAGTCCAGACAGCGTCAGTTCGTCGCCATCCAGCACCAGCGGCGCCGAGAGGTCGACACCTTCGCGCCGGTGGAAGATCAACCGCGCATCAACCTTGGTGTTGGTGGGGTCGAGTTCGAAGGTCAGATCGACGCGTTCCAGGACGAAGTCGGTGGGGCGGTAATCTGCCAGATGAACGATCTGGCCCGTATCTGTTCGCATGTTGCTTCCTGAACCGGCTCTTCAAATTGGTGTCGGGAGCTTTGCAGCACTCCCGTCGAACTGGCACACACCGTCGCCGCGCGGATAATTGCACGCAATGCTAAACGATTGTTGAAACTCTGGCTAAAATAAAGCGTCATTTCGATCCAGTATATGTCGCGCAACCTTTCACAAGGTCACGGATATTGATCGACCTATCATCAGATTTGATCCCCCTCACGGCACTTTTCCGTTACTTTGCCGCCAAACTGAATCTCCCCGGATTGCCTCTCCAACACGTCCTGTCAGCGCGGATCGGATTTCCGCCAAAATTCCCCCAGAAATCTCCATGAGTTGTTGATGTCCGCCGATGCCCTGAATCCCCTGCGCGGGATCATGTTCAAAGTCACCTCCGTGGTGATCTTCGTGATGATGCAGACCTGTATCAAATCGGCAGGTCCCGATATTCCGGCCGGGCAGATCACCTTCTACCGCTCCGCCTTCGCGCTCGTGCCGATCATGGTCTATCTCGCCTTCCAGGGCGAGTTGCGCGGCGCCTTCCACACGAACAGCCTGACCGGCCATGTGAAACGCGGCTTTCTCGGCATCCTGTCGATGGTTTTCGGATTCTACGGCCTGGTCCACCTGCCTATGCCGGATGCGATCGCGATCGGTTATTCCTCGCCGCTCCTGGCCGTGGTCTTCGCGGCGATCTTCCTGAAGGAGACGGTGCGCATCTACCGCTGGAGCGCGGTCATGGTCGGCATGGTCGGGGTGGTGATCATCTCCTGGCCGAAGCTCACCATGTTCGAGCAGGGCGGCATGGGATCGGAGCAGGCGGTCGGCGCCGCTTCCGTCATCCTCTCGGCAGTGCTGGCCGGCTTTGCGATGATCCAGACCCGCCAGCTCGTGCGCACCGAAAAGACGGCGACGATCGTGCTCTATTTCTCGCTGTCGGGGGCGCTGTTTTCTCTTGCGAGCCTGCCTTTCGGCTGGGCGGCGCTGACGATGCCGGAAAAGCTTTTTCTGATCGGCGCCGGCTTTTGCGGCGGCGTCGGACAAATCCTGCTGACCGAAAGTTACCGCAACGCGGATGTCTCGACGGTGGCGCCGTTCGAATACACCTCGATCCTGCTCGGGATCGGCATCGCCTATGTTTTGTTCGGAGATGTGCCGACGGCGGCCATGTTGGTCGGGACGGCGATCACTGTGTCGGCGGGGATTTTCATCATCTACCGCGAGCACCAGCTGGGGCTCGAGCGGAAGGCGGCGCGCAAGGCATCGCCGCCGGGGGCTTGATCAAGCCGGAGGTTTAGAGCGGAATGGCCGCGGTAACCGGATTGGTCTCGGCGCAGGCGCGGGCAGCACCCGCGCGGCTATATTCGCGCGAGGCGTTCACAGCAGCGCCGATGTGAGAAAAGTTCTCACGCAGGGTGCGGATCGGGTGGAAAATGGCCGTCATGGCTGATGCTTCCTTGAGGCCGCGCGATCAACGTTCGCGGAAATCGGCGAAGATCGAAGCGGGACGGGTGATGCCGACCGGGCGCGCCATGGCGCAGGAGGTCAGCTGTTCGTTCGTCGCAGAGCCGAAATGGTGATAACCCTTCGTCGAGCGCGGCGACAGGCCGGCGATGCGAAGAGTTTCAAAACCCGAATGGATCGGGCGGAAGCGGGTCGTCATTGGCCTTGGTTCCTTAAACCTAGAATTCCTCCCAAGACACACCGCTTATATTGCAGCGCAGCATCGATTCTGCAATGCAGCGAAACGCTGCACTGCCATGCATGGCTTGCATGGCATTCTTCATATTTCCGTAACTTTGCATCAATTGCCGGGAAATTTGCCTGGAATGCGGGCAGTCAGTGCCCGTGAAAACGCATTTTGAACATCAAAAGGTCCTGCCAGGCGAGGGCCTTGTTGGCGGGGGCTGCCAACAGTTCCTGCGGATGCAGGGTCGCGATCGCCGAGCAACTGATTCCACCGAAAGTAATCTCCCGCCATTCGCCGCGCATCGAGTGGATCGTGCCATTGCCGCCGAAGAAGAAGCGGGCGGGAAAATTGCCGAGCAGCAGCAGCAGTTTCGGTTCGGCGAGCGCCACCTGGCGCTCCAGGAACGGCCGGCAGATATCCATCTCGGCCTGCGACGGCATGCGGTTGCCCGGCGGCCGCCAGGGGATCACATTGGTGAGCAGAACGCCGTCGCGGGAAAGCCCGATCGCGCCGAGCATGCGGTCCAGCAACTGCCCTTGCCGCCCGGAGAAGGGAATGCCGTCGCGATCGTCGTCCGCATTCGGCATCGGACCGATCACCATGATGCCGGAAGCTGAGTTGCCGCTCGCGAATACCGTGTTGCGCGCGCCGTTCTTGAGGTTGCAGCCGTTGAAGGCTTCGAGCGCGGTCTTGAGTTCATCGAGCGAGCGGGCGCTTTCGGCCGCGAATCGCGCCGAGGCGACCGCCTGTTCGTCAGGTACCGATACGGGCGCGGAGGCGGGTGGAGGTGCTGCGGCGCGCGCCGTCGGAGCGGTGCGTTTCGGCGTTGCCGCGGCTGCCTGGGAGGTCGGCGCCTGCTCATAGTTCGTCGGCTGCTGCCGGGCAGACGCGGGCGCTTTGGCATCGGCCTGGGCCGCCTTCTGGGCAGCAAACTGCGCGAACCGATCGACCGGTTCATCCTCGACAAGCCATTCGACGCCAGCATCCGCATAGAAATGCAGAAGCGCGGCGAGCTCGGGGGCGTCCATGTCTTTGGCGACGTTCATCTGATTCACACTACAGCATGTGGCGCGGGAGAGGGAACCGGTTTTGGGCTCCAATGGGCGATGGTGTGTGGAAGGAGGCGGTGCGGCTGGCCGATCTCCCCCCTTGAGGGGGAGATGCCCGGCAGGGCAGAGGGGGGTAACCTCTCGGCTTATTCATTGGCCGAATGTTTTGCCGCACCGTCGCCACCCCCCTCTGTCACCTTCGGTGACATCTCCCCCTCAAGGGGGGAGATCAGTGGGAGTATGCCGCCCTCAAGCCGCCCATTGCGCGACATTGTCGCTCTCGCCGATCAGCGCCAGGCCGTGGGMGATCGACAGCAGTTCGCCGCCGGTCTCGATCTTGCCGGCATCGAATCGCTGCGTGAAGATCCGCCGCACCGCCGGCACGAAGGAGGTGCCGCCGGTCAGGAACACCTTGTCGATCTCGGAAGGCGCAGTTCCGGTCTTTTCCAGCACCTCGTCGAGCGCGCCTTCGATGCGGCCGAGGTCCTCGGCGATCCAGCCTTCGAAATCGGTGCGCTTGACCGTCTTGCGGCCGGCCTTGCCGAGCGGGGCAAAGTTGAATTCCGCTTCTTCCGCACCCGACAGCGCCATCTTGGTCGCCGAAATCGCCTGGTAGAGCGGATAACCCTCGTCGTGGTCAACGAGATCGACGAACAGTTCGAGCTTTTCCGGCTCCAGCGCCGAGCGCACCAGCGACTTCAGGTCGGTGAATTCGCGCGTGGTCTTGAAGATCGACAGCTGGTTCCAGCGGCCGAAATTGACGTAATAGCCGGCCGGCACGTCCAGCACCTTGTCGAAACTCTTGAACTTGCTGCCCTTGCCGATTTCCGGCGATACCAGGTTGTCGATCATCCGGTAATCGAAATGGTCGCCCGCAACGCCGACGCCGGAATGGCCGATCGGGGTGGCGGTCAGCTTGCCGGCCCTGGTTTCGAAGCGGATCAGCGAATAGTCGGTGGTGCCGCCGCCGAAGTCGGCGACGAGAACGGTGGCGTCGCTCTTGAGCGTCTGGGCGAAATAATAGGCGGCCGCGACCGGTTCGTAGACATAGTGGATTTCCGGGAAGCCGAGCCGGGTCAGCGCCTCGTTGTAGCGTTCGGTCGCAAGCTTCGGATCCGGATTGGCGCCGGCGAAATGCACCGGTCGTCCGGCGATCACCCGCGACACGTCGGTCGGCCAGCTGTCGTCTGCGTAGATCTTCAGGCGCTTCAGGAAAATTTCCATCAGGTCCTCGAAGACGTGCCGGCGGGCAAAGACGAGCGTGCCCTGGAAGAGCGCGCTTGCCGCAAACGTCTTGATCGACTGCAGGAAACGACAGTCGCCGGGATTGTCGATGAACTGGCGGATCGCCGCCTGTCCGGCCTCGACCTTCAGCGCCTGCGCCCCCATCACCGGATCCTTCATGAAGGAGAGCGCGGTGCGCATCGAATCGCTCTCGCCGGCGCTGCTGGTGAAGCGCATCGAATGCGTGCTGCTGCCGCCATCCGCCAGTGCCAGAACCGTATTGGTCGTGCCGAAATCAAGCCCGAGCGCCCGTGCCATCGCCGTGCTCCTTTTACCCATCGAAAATCATTGAACCGGAACCCCCGGCAATCCGCCGGCAGGTTCCGAATGCGAAAAGGGCGCTTCTGGCACCCCGGAATTTTTGAGAGGGCGCGTGATCGCACAAGGCCGCCGGGATGGCAACCCCGGAAGCCCTAGATTTCCAACTGCCGCCGCGTCTCCGCCGCCTGTTCCGCCAGCCAGTTCCTGAACATTTCCATGGCCGGTGTCACGCTGCGGGATTTGAGCCGCGTCAGCCAGTAGCTGCCCTTGGAAATAGTGATCGGAAACGGCTGTTCGATCATGCCGGCGGCCAGCTGGCGGGAGAACATCAGGGGAGGGGCAAGCGCCACGCCGGCCCCTTGCATCGCCGCCTCGACCATCAGCACGGAGCTGTCGAACACCAGCCCGCGGATCTGCGGCGGGGCGACATGCGCCGCCTCGAACCAGCCCGGCCATTCGTCGGCGCGGTAGGAACGCAGCAGCACCTGGTGCGCGACATCCTCCGGGGTTTTCAGCTGCCTTGCGATCGGCGGAATGCAGAGGACGGAAAGCGGCGTCTCGAATAGTGCTTCCGCCTCGATGTCGTGCCAGGCGCCGTTGCCGAACTTGATCGTGTAGTCGAGTCCCTCGGCGGCAATGTCGACGCGGTTGTTGTTGGTCGAGAGCCTCAGATCGATGAACGGGTATTTTTCCCGGAAGTCGGAAAGCCGCGGCAGCAGCCAGCCGACCGCAAGCGTCCCGACCGCACCGAGCTTCAGCACCTCGCGCACATGTCCGTCTTCGAAGCGTTCCAGCATGGCGGCCATGCGGTCGAAACTCTCTTGCAGCGCCGGCAGCAGCGCCAGGCCTTCCTCGGTGATCATCAGCCCGCGCGGCAGGCGCCGGAACAGCGTCACGCCCAGCCGCTCTTCGAGCAGCTTCACCTGATGGCTGACGGCCGCCTGGGTGACGCAGAGCTCGATCGATGCGCGGGTGAAGGAGAGATGCCGCGCGGCCGCCTCGAAGGCCCGCAGCGCGTTCAGCGGCAAATATGGTCGAACCATGGCCATGCCCTAATCTGATTCATGCCTGACCGCAGATATCATCGTTTGATTGGGGCTTGCAAGCCGACCTAAAAAAGCTGTGTCACCCCAATTGGAGCACCTCGATGGCTTTCAGAAATTCTTTTCTTCTGGCATTTTCTCTCGGAATTACCGTGACTTTTCTCGATTGCGCCTCCGCCGGTGCCGCCGATCCGATCCGCTGCACCGTCATCATCGACGAGGACAGCGGCGACGCGCTTTACCGCCAGGGTACCTGCGATCAGGGCTTTTATCCCCAGTCGACCTTCAAACTGCCTTTGGCCATGATGAGCTATGATGCCGGCATTTTGACCGACGCCCAGAACCCCCGCTGGAAATACCAGGCGAAGTTCGGTGGCCCGGAACGGGTGAAGAAGGATGTCGATCCGCTGATCTGGGAAAAGGATTCGATCGTCTGGTATTCGCAGGAAGTCGCCCGCAAGCTCGGCAAGCCCAAGTTCGCGGACTACATCCAGCGTTTCGGTTACGGCAATCGCGATGTCTCCGGCGGCCCGGGCAATACCGACGGACTGACCGAATCCTGGCTGATGTCGTCGTTGAAGATTTCGGCGGACGAGCAGGTGCGGTTCCTGCGCCGGTTCCTGAATGGCGGCCTGCCGATCTCCGAACACGCCGTCGACATGACGCTGGCGATCGTGCCGCATTTTGAGGCTGGCGACGGCTGGGACATCCAGGGCAAGACCGGTTCCGGTTGGCTGCGCGACAAGGCCGGCAAGGTGGATTACGACCGCCCGCTCGGCTGGTTCGTAGGATGGGCAATGAAGGACGAACGGCGCGTCATCTTCGCAAGGCTGCTGGTCGATACCAAGCGGTATCCGAACGAGCCGATCAGCTTCGTGGTGCGGGATGGGCTGATCAGGGATTTCCCGAAACTGGCGGAAGGGTTCTAGGCTCTCGGCCTGAAGCTGAAAGCGGCCGGGCGACCCCCAAGCCCGACCGCCCAGCGCGTACGCAACACTGCGCTGCGCCACCTATAAGAAGCTTTAGCAGTGACTAATGCAAACGGAGTCGTCCGTTCAGGTTATCGGTTAAGGTTACCTGCGCTGGCGCCCGTCCGCCGTCTCTTTTCGGGCGGCGGTCAGGGGCGTCACTCCGCAGCGATCTGCGTCGGCGCGTCGTCGTTTGCCTCGTGCAGGTCCTTGTCCTTCTTCGTCCAGAGCCTTCCGAGGAAGCGGCCAAGCCTGTCCATCTCCACGAAGATGACGGGCGTGATGAACAGCGTCAGCGCCTGGGAAACGATCAGGCCGCCGACCACCGCGACCCCGAGCGGCTGGCGCAGTTCCGACGAGGCACCGGTGCCGAGCGCGATCGGCAGCGCCCCGAGCAGGGCGCAGAAGGTCGTCATCATGATCGGCCGGAAACGCCGCACGCAGGCCTCGTGGATCGCGACGGCCGCCGTTTCTCCCTTCGAGCGCATCGTCTCCACCGCCACGTCGATCATCATGATCGCGTTCTTCTTGACGATGCCGATCAGCATCAGCAGCCCGATCAGTGCGATGATCGACAGGTCGAAACCGAACAGTTTCAGCGCCAGCAACGCTCCGAAGGCCGCAGCCGGCAGGCCCGACAGGATCGTCAGCGGGTGGATGAAGCTCTCGTAGAGCACGCCGAGGACCACATAGATGGTCAGCACCGCAGCGAGAATCAGCAGCGGCGTATTGCCCTGGCTCTGCTGGAAGATTTGCGCCGTGCCGCCATAGGAGGTGAACACGTCATTCGGCATCTGCAGCTGTGTCTTGATCTGGTCGATCGCCGCCGTCGCGTCCGAGAGCGACACGCCGGCCGGCAGGTTGAACGACACGGTCGTCGAGACCAGCTGGCCGGTCTGGTTGATGGTGACCGGCGCCGTCTGGCGCACGACCGTCGCAAAGTTCGAGAGCGGCACCAGTGAGCCGTTCGAGGACATCACCCTGACACCCTGCAGCATCTGGTCGTTCCACTGCTGGGTATTGTCGAACTCGGTGATGACGTCGTAGCTGTCGCCGGTCGACTGGATTTCGGCGGCCGTATAACCGCCGAAGGCCATCTGCAGCGTCTTGCGCAGTTGGTCGTCGGTAATCCCGAACGACGCCGCCTTTTCCGGATCGACCTTGATATTGGCTTCGATCGCGTTGTTCTGGGCGTCGGAGGTGACGTCGGTGAAATGCGTCCGGTCGGCGCGCATCGCGGTCTGAATCTTGTCCGACCATTCGCTGGTCTGCGAGGCATTCAGCGCCTGAACGACGAGCTGGTATTGGCTGGCCGTCGCGCGCCCGCCAAAGCGCAGGCTTTGCTGCGGCGTGATGAAGGTCTTCATGCCGGCGAACCTGGATGTCGCCTGCCTGAGTTCGCGCAGCGTCTGGTCGAGCGGCGGACGCTGGTCGCGGTCCTTCAGTTCCACCCAGATCGTGCCGTTGTTGAGCGAGCTGCGGCCATTGCTGCCGACGATCGAGGTGACGTGGTTGACCGCCGGGTTCTTCTGCACCGCTGTCGCCACCTGTGCCTGCAGGTCGCGCATCGCCGGATAGGAAATGTCCTCGCGGGCGCGGGTCGAGATCGTCAGGCGGCCGATATCCTCCTGCGGGAAGAAGCTCGTCGGCAGCGTCGTGAACAGGTAGACCGAGGCGCCGACCGAGGCGAGGAAGACAAGGAGGATGACCCCCCGGTTCCTGAGGCACCAGCCGACCGACCGGTCATATCCCTTGAGCGTGCGGCTGAAGCCCGCGTCGAAGATGCGCACCATCAGGCCTGGGTGATGTTCGGCGCCGGACAGACGCGAGCCGAGCATCGGCGTCACCGTCAGCGAGACGACCGCCGAGGCGACGATGGCGAGCGCCACCACCATGCCGAACTCATTGAACAGCCGCCCGACCACCCCGCCCATCAGCAGGATCGGGATGAACACGGCAATCAGCGACACCGACATGGAGATGATCGTCGAGCTGACTTCGCCGGCGCCTTGCAGCGCCGCCTGCATCGGCGGCATGCCGTCCTCGACATGCCGCATGATGTTTTCCAGCATGACGATCGCATCGTCGACCACGAGGCCGACCGAGAGCGTCAGCCCGAGCAGCGATATATTGTCGATGCTGTAGCCGAGCACATACATGGCGCCGAACGTGGTGATCAGCGACAGCGGCACGGCAAGCCCCGGAACGAGGGTGGCGGTGATCCGGCCGAGGAAAAGATAGATGACCAGCACGACGAGGCCGATCGTCAGCATCAGCGTGAACTGCACGTCCGATATCGAGGAGCGGATCGCCGTCGAGGAATCGTTCATGACGCTGATCGACACCGACGCCGGCAGCTCGGCAGAAAGTCCGGGCAGTTTTGCGCGCACCGAATCGACGACATCGACGGTGTTGGCGTCCGGCTGGCGCTGGATGGCAAGGATGATCGACTGGTTGCCGTCATACCAGCTTCCCGCGTCGAGGTTGGCAACGCTGTCCTGAACGTTGGCGACATCGCCGAGATGCACGGGCGCACCGTTCGGACTGGCGATCACCAATGAGCGGAACTGGTCGGCATTGGTGCGCTGTGTGTCGGCATTGATGGTCAGCCGCTGGCTGTTGTTCTGCAGCGAACCGACCGGCGCCTGGCTGTTGGCGTTGGAGATCGCTTTGGTGACGTTGTCCACGCCGAGATTACGGGCCTGCAGCTTGTTGGGATCGACCTCGACACGCACCGCGTAGGTCTGGGCGCCGAAGATCGACACTTCCGCGACGCCTGGAAGCGTGGAGAGGGAAGGGGAGAGCACGTCCTCGGCGATTTCGTCGATCTTGCTGCGCGGCATCGTATCGCTGCGGATCGACAGGAGCAGGACCGGCGCGTCGGCCGGGTTCGTCTTGCGGTAGCTCGGCGGCGTCGTCATGTTGTCGGGCAGTTGCCGGGTCGCATGCGAGATCGCCGCCTGCACGTCGGCGGCCGCCGCGTCGATATTGCGGTTGAGGTCGAACTGCAGCACGATCGAGGTATTGCCGAGCGAGTTGGTGGCGCTGATCTCGCTGATGCCGGGGATCGTCTCGAACTGCTTGATCAGCGGCGTCGAGACCGCCGTCGCCATCGTCTGCGGCGAGGCCCCGGTCAGCTGCGCGGAGACGTTGATGGTCGGGAAATCGACCTGTGGCAGGGCGGCGACCGGCAGCAGCTGATAACCGGCAAGGCCGGCGAGCACGGCGCCGATGGCCAGCAGCGTGGTGGCGACCGGGCGGCGGATGCAGAATTGCGGGATCATTGCGCGGCCCCCACTTCGATCGGCTGGTCACTGCCCTTGGCGCCGGCCGTCTTCTGGCCGTTGCCGAACTGCTCGACGACGGTCGCGCCATCGACGAGCTGCACCTGGCCCTCGACCACCACATGCGCACCTTCGGTGAGCCCGCTGGCAATCGCCGTGTTCGGGCCGTTCGAACGTGCCACCTTGACCGGCATCACATGAACTTTCTTGTCGTCGCCGACCGCATAGACGAACGGGCTGTCGACGCCCGGATTGACCGCCACCGTCGGCACCACGATATCCCTGTCGCCGCTCTCGAAATGCACGGTGACATTCAGCGATTGCCCCGGCCAGAGCGTTCCGGATGGATTGTCGAACCGCGCCTTGGCAAGGATCGTGCCCGAAGCGGGGTCGACGCTGTTGTCGAAGAAGCTCAAGGTTCCCGTGGCCGAGGTACCGCCGCCTTGCGGCACGGCATCGACCGTTACGGCATTTGCCGAAGCGCCCTGCTTGAGCTGGCCGAGATAGGCCTCGGGAAGGTGGAATTTCACATAGATCGGATCGTATTTGGCGATCGTCACCACCGCCGAGCCGGCGCTGAGATAGGCGCCGGTGCTGATGTCGATATCGCCCAGCCTTCCGTCGAAAGGCGCCCGGATGTCCGTGTGGTCGATTGCGATCTGATCGGAGGCAATCGCTGCATTGTCGCTCTGCACGGTGGCGGCCGCGGTGTCCTGTGCCGCCTTCGCCTGGTCCACGGTCTGTTGCGTCCCGGCATTGCCGCGCAGCAGGTCGTTGGCGCGGGAGAGCGCCGTCTGAGCCTGGGTCAGCGTCGCCTGGTCGCGAACGAGCAGCGCCTTGTCCTTGTCGAGCGCGGCCTTGGCGGTGCGGTCGTCGAGCTTGGCGATCAGGTCGCCCGCCTTGACGAAGGCGCCGTCAGTCGCGGTGATGCTGACGACGATGCCCGGCTGCTGTGCGGCGATCGTGGTATTCTGGTCGGCATTGGCCGCGCCCGAGGCGGTCACGTCCATTGGCAGGGCGGTGCGGGTGGCGGCGACGGTCTTCACCGCCGGCGGCGGACCGCCTGCTCCGCGACGCCGCTGCGTGCCCGTCGACTGGCCGTCCCCGGCATCGGCGGATGCCTGCTGGATGAAGGGTGAAAGAAAGGGAAGCCGATCGCGGAACTCCCAGCCCGCAACGCCGGCAGCGACAAGAATGCCAGCAAAAATCCAGATCTTCTTCATGAGGTGACCGCTCGCCTATGGTTGTGCCAATGGTATCGCTCCATCGAGCTGCCCATATTGCGGCGCAAAAAAGACAAGTTTCGTCTGATCGCCTCACTAACCGGTGAAGGTGGATTAAAGGTTTGTAATGAAGGGCTTAGAATGAACTGGAGTTAATCTTTCTCGCCTTCTGGATGCGCTGCCGAACTGCGTTCGCCGCAGCTAGCGCAGAAACCGCCGGGCGCCCCAGATGACCACGACGCCGATGATCGCGACGATCGCGCCCCTGATGATCCAGGGCGTCTGGTTGATCATGAAACTGCTGGCGGGATAGGGGAAGGCGCCGCTGCCCTGGCCGATCCAGATGAGGCCGAGCACGACCAGCAGGGCACCGATGATCGAAAGCGCAAGTCGAGTGAATTTCATGGAAAAATCTCCAAAGGCAAGGTCCGGAGATCATAGGCTTGGGCGAAGGCTCCCGCGAGACGAATTTGCGTGATGTCACATCGTCCTGAACCGTGTCCGGTCAGACGTCTTCGTAATAAGTGGCGATCAGCGAGCGTGGCGCTGGTTCCTCGCCGTCGGCCAGGAAGAAACTGCCGGCGATGCGGCTCGATGGAGACAGGCTGTCGAGCAGGTTGCGGACCACAACATCGTCCACGGCCTCAAGGCTTCGCGCATGCATCATGCCGGGGCGGCCGGAGATCGCCGAAGTCTCGGCTGCGTGCCGGGTTGCTGCTTCCCAGGTGCCTGCATAGGTCGCGACCTGTCCGGCCGCAAGCGTCGCTGAGATCGACGCAGCCGAGGAGGCTGCCGAAGGCGCCGCGACGTGAGGCACGGCGGAGGGGATACTGGGCGATGCAGCTTCGGTCGCCCCCGAAACACTTTCGATCATGCCGGCGATCCTTTAATTTTGGGGGCCGGCTTGCCTCTTAGCTGAGGCGAATTGAGATACCGCCAACAGCGGCAGCTCAATTCGATTTAATGTTTAACGACCTCAGTTTAACGGTCGCTCGGAAGATCAGATCGAACGCGACGCGCCGCCGTCGACCCGGAGCATCGTGCCGGTGACATAGCTTGCCGGGACCGAGCAGAGGAACGCACCGGCGGCTGCAAATTCCTCGACCCTGCCGAGCCGGCCGGCGGGAATGGTCTTCAGCGAGGCGGAGCGGATTTCCTCCACAGATTTGCCGGTGCGCTTGGCATTGGCGCCGTCAAGCTCGTCGATACGGTCGGTATGGATGCGGCCGGGAAGCAGCATGTTGCAGGTAATGCCGAACCCCGCCACTTCGGTGGCGATCGTCTTGTTCCAGCCGACCAGCGCTGAGCGCAGCGTGTTGGACAGAGCAAGGTTGGCGATCGGCTCGTAGACACCCGACGAGGCACAGGTGAGAATGCGCCCCCAGCCCTGTTCCTTCATCTGCGGCAGGAAGGCATTGGTGAGCGTGATGACGCGCAGAACCATGGACTGGAAGAAGATGTCGAGCTTGTCGGCAGTCATTTCTTCCGCGGTACCCGGCGTCGGGCCGCCGGTATTGTTGACCAGGATGTCGATGCCGCCGAGCTTCTCCTTGACCGCGGCCTTCATCGCCTCGACGAAATTGTCTTCGGCGAGATCGCCCCAGACCCAGTCGGCCTTGCCCTTGCCTTCGGCATTGATCGCCTTGCAATTGTCCGCCAGCCGGTCGCCGGAGCGGCCGACGAGGAGAACATGTGCGCCTTCGCTCGCAAGCGCCTTGGCGATGCCGAGACCGAGCCCGCGCGACGAGGCGAGCACGAGGGCGCGTTTGCCGTTAAGACCGAGATCCATGATTCTGTTCCTTCCCCAATTCCTGTAATCGGTTGTCGGGCCTTTATAGCAGCGACAGAAGGCTGCGAAAGGTCGATCTTGCTTTCTGCGGTTCGGTGTCTAAAATTGACGTGAACGTAAACGTAATATGAAAAAACCGAAACACCATTTGCGCGAATGACAAGGCGGAGGACGTTTTCCCGCCTCGACAAGCCGGGGCGGTTTTGTCAAACAGGTTGCCTGAATAAAGCCGGAAGGGGCCGGCGAGCGGAGTTGGATATGAACGAGCAAGAACTGCCAGAACGCGAGAGCATGGAATTCGACGTGGTGATCGTCGGCGCGGGTCCTGCGGGGCTTTCAGCCGCGATCCGCCTGAAGCAGGTCAATCCGGACCTGACCGTCGTGGTGCTCGAAAAGGGTTCGGAAGTCGGCGCCCATATCCTGTCCGGCGCGGTTGTCGATCCGGTCGGCATCGACGCGCTGCTGCCCGGCTGGCGCGACGAGGACGGTCATCCGTTCAAGACCCCGGTCACCGCCGACCATTTCCTGTTCTTAGGCCCCGCCGGCTCGATCCGCCTGCCGAATTTCATGATGCCGCCGCTGATGAACAATCACGGCAACTACATAGTCTCGCTCGGCAACGTCTGTCGCTGGCTCGCCGAAAAGGCGGAAGCGCTCGGCGTCGAGATCTATCCGGGCTTTGCCGCGACCGAAGTGCTCTATGACGAAAACGGCGCGGTCAAGGGTGTGGCGACTGGCGACATGGGCGTCGAGCGCAATGGCGAGCCCGGCCCGGCCTTTACCCGGGGCATGGAACTGATCGGCAAATACACGCTGATCGGCGAAGGCGTGCGCGGATCGCTCGCCAAGCAGTTGATCCTGCGGTTCGACCTGCAGAAGGATCGCGAGCCCCAGAAATACGGCATCGGCCTCAAGGAACTCTGGCAGGTGAAGCCGGAAAACCATCGTCCGGGCCTGGTACAGCATTCCTTCGGCTGGCCGCTCGGCATGAAGACCGGCGGCGGTTCGTTCCTCTATCACCTGGAGGACAACCTCGTCGCCGTCGGCTTCGTGGTGCACCTGAACTACAAGAACCCGTATCTCTACCCGTTCGAGGAATTCCAGCGCTTCAAGACGCATGACGCGATCCGCGGAACCTTCGAGGGCGCCAAGCGCCTCTCCTACGGTGCCCGCGCCATCACCGAGGGCGGATACCAGTCGGTGCCGAAACTGACCTTCCCGGGCGGGGCTCTGATCGGCTGTTCCGCCGGCCTCGTCAACGTGCCGCGCATCAAGGGCAGCCACAACGCCGTCCTGTCCGGCATTCTCGCCGCCGACAACATCGCCAGGGCAATCGAAGCCGGCCGTGCCAATGACGAGGTCGTCGAGATCGAAAACGAATGGCGCTCGACGCCGATCGGCACGGACCTGAAACGGGTGCGCAACGTCAAGCCGCTCTGGTCGAAACTCGGCACCGGCCTCGGCATCGCGCTCGGCGGCCTCGACATGTGGACCAACCAGTTGTTCGGCCTGTCGATCTTCGGCACGCTGAAACACGGCAAGACCGACGCAGCCTCGCTGGAACCGGCAGCCTGGCATAAAAAGATCGTCTATCCGAAGCCGGACGGCGTGCTTACCTTCGACCGGCTGTCCTCGGTGTTCCTGTCGAACACCAACCACGAGGAAGACCAGCCGGTCCATCTACAGGTCAAGGACATGGACCTGCAGAAGCGCTCGGAGCTAGACGTCTATGGCGGTCCCTCGACGCGCTACTGTCCGGCCGGCGTCTACGAGTGGGTGGAGAAGGACGGGCAGGAGGTGTACGTGATCAACGCCCAGAACTGCGTCCACTGCAAGACCTGCGACATCAAGGACCCCAACCAGAACATCAACTGGGTCCCCCCGCAGGGCGGCGAGGGGCCGGTCTATCCGAATATGTGAGGCTCGTACCTGTAGCGGAGTTCGCCAGAGCGAGGCCCCAAGCGGATCACTCCGGATTACCCTCCCAAGTGCCATTCGGGTTCCAGCGTCGGCGTGGCGGAGCCTCCAGATCCGGCGCGCTGCCTCCAAGCATGATCAACCTCTGCGCTGCCTCGTGCTGGACGAGAAGCGTGAGGGCTTTTGTGATCACGTTTGAGGTGTTTTCGATTCCGCTGAATTCCTTGGCGTCTGCAAGTAATTTATCATCGACGGTTATGGTCGTGCGCATATCATAGCCTCCCGATCGCCCACATCAGATGATGCATTTTCCGTTGCACACATGGCAATGTGGCCTCTCTACATCAGCACCCTTCTGACGCGTTCGTGATGACTGCAATAACCGCCCGTTTAGCACTTCATTAACCATAATATTCTTAAATTCAGCGTCATCTTCTCGACGCATCAAGGACACATTCATGACGATTTCCCGTCGCGGCTTTCTTGCGGGCCTGCCGCTTCTGCTTGCCGGTTGCGCTTCCACCATCAATGATCAGACGAATTACGCAGCGCTGCCCAACGAACAGTTCCCGCTGAAGACCGTACCGGTCGAGAACATCAAGCCGGAGCTGCGCCGCACGGAAGTCGCCTATGTCACCCCGCATGCAGCCGGCACCGTGGTCGTCGATACGCCGGCCCGCCGCGCCTATTATATCCTCGGCAATGGCCGCGCGATCCGGTATGGCGTCGGAGTCGGCCGTGCCGGACTGGCGCTTGCCGGCAATGCCTATGTCGGCCGCAAGGCCGAATGGCCGACCTGGACGCCCACCGAAAACATGCAGCGCCGCGAGGAGCGATACAGGAAACTCGCGGGCGGCATGCCTGGCGGCCCGAACAATCCGCTCGGCGCCCGCGCCATGTATCTCTATCGCGGCGGCAACGACACGCATTTCCGCATCCACGGCACCAACCAGCCGCAATCGATCGGGCTTGCCATGTCGAGCGGCTGCATCCGCATGATGAACCATGACGTCGTCGATCTCTACAGCCGCGTCAATGTCGGCGCCAAGGTCGTTGTCATCCAGGCCTGATCCACCGCCAGGCCGCTAAGAAAGCCCGCCGTTTCAGCCACGGCGGGCTTTCTTTGTTTCTTGTCACAGGACCTCGTCAGAAGCCCGAAAGCACCAGCTTGCCCTTGGTGCGGTTGCTTTCGACCATCGCATGCGCCTTCTTCAGGTTTGCGGCGTTGATCGGCCCTAGCGTTTCAGCAAGCGTCGTCCGGATCTTTTTGGCATCGACCAGTTCCGCGACGTGGTTCAAAAGCTTGTGCTGCTCGATCATGTCCGCGGTCTGGAAGACGGCACGCGCGAACATCATCTCCCAATGCATCGACAGCGCCTTGCTCTTGAAGGCGCGCAGGTCCATCGGCTCCTTCGGATCGTCGATCAGCGCCAGCCGGCCCTGCGGTGCGATCAGCTCCAGGATGTCCTGGAGATGGTTTTCCGTATGGGTCGTGGAGAAGACGAAGGCGGGTGCGCCGATCGCCATCTGGGCAAGTTGCGGCGCCATCGGCTTCGAATGGTCGAGCACGTGGTGGGCGCCGAGTTCCTTGATCCAAGCTTGCGTTTCCGGCCGCGAACCGGTGCCGATCACTGTCACGTCTGACAGTTCGCGCAGGAGCTGGATGGTGATCGAGCCGACCCCGCCGGCGCCGCCGATGACCAGCACCGCGTTCCAGGCGCCGGTTACCTTGTCCTGCACCTTCATGCGGTGGAACAGCGTCTCGTAGGCGGTGATCGCCGTCAGTGGCAGGGCGGCTGCTTCCTCGAAGCTCAGGGTCTTCGGCTTGAAGCCGACGATGCGCTCGTCGACCAGATGGAATTCCGCATTGGTGCCCGGCCGGTTGATCACGCCGGCATAATAGACCTCGTCGCCCGGCTTGAAGAGTTTGACGCCCGGGCCGACCGCCTTCACCACGCCGGCAGCGTCATAACCGAGGATCCGGTGCTGGCCGGGTTCGACCGCGGCCGAGCGGCGCACCTTGGTATCGACCGGATTGACCGAGACCGCCCTGATCTCGACGAGCAGGTCGCGACCCGTCGCCTCCGGCATGGGCAGCTCGATGTCGATCAGCGAGGTTTCGGCAGTAATGGGCTGGGGCGTGTTGAAGCCGACGGCGCGCATGGAACGTCTCCTTGGTTTATGTCCTGTTGTCCGGAGACTAGATGGCGCCTATGTTCAAGGAGCGCAAGAATGCACATTTTTGGTCTATAGTACCGAAAAGTATACCGTGAAAGGACGCTGACCATGTCGAAACCCCGTGCCAAGCTGACCGACAATTTCCCAGGCTGCCCGGTGGAGTCGACCCTGAGTTTCCTCGATGGGAAATGGAAAGGCGTCATCCTTTATCACTTGTTGGAAGACGGCACGCTGCGCTTCAACGAACTGCGCCGCCGCATTCCGGCGGTCACCCAGCGCATGCTGACCAAGCAGCTACGGGAACTGGAAGAGGCAGGCTTGCTGTCCCGCACCGTATTCCCGGTCGTGCCGCCGCGCGTCGATTATGCGCTGACGCCGATCGGCCGCAGCCTGGAACCGGTCATCGCCGCGCTTCGCCTGTGGGGCAAGGAACACGTCATCTGCGAGAATGGCCAGAAATACATGGTGATGCCGGAGGAAGAGGCAGCGTCGAAAGCGGCTTAGTCATTGAAGCGCTGCGTGCTCATACGGAATCTAACTGAGACGGCAGCGCGAGCCACCCCCTCATCCGACCCTTCGGGCCACCTTCTCCCCGCTGGGGAGAAGAGGGAATGTGCCGCGACCTATCGATCATCCTCTCCCCTCGGGGAGAGGTCCGCCGAGCGACAGCGGAGGCGGGGTGAGGGGGAGACTTGCTCTCAGGCCGCCGCGGTCTTCCGGTCGAACGCCGCAGATACCGCAAACACCCCAAAGCCGAGCAGCGACAGCACTGCCCCCACATAACCGGTCGCGGCAAAACCCCAGCCCCAGGCGATCACCAGCCCGCCGAGCCAGGCGCCGAGTGCATTGGCGATGTTGAAGGCTGAATGGTTGGAGGCGGCGGCCAGCGTCTGCGCGTCGGCGGCGACATCCATCAGCCGCGTCTGCAGGGCAGGGCCAGCAGCGAACCCGCAGCCGATCAGGAAGACGCAGAGGCAGAGCACGGCCGGATATTGCGCCCACAGGCCGAAGGCGCCCATGACGACGATGTTGAACAGCATCACGCCGCCGATCGTGCCCTTGAGCGACAGGTCGGCCAGCCGCGAGCCGACGATATTGCCGACATTCATGCCGATGCCGAACAGCGTCAGCACGATCGCCACCATGCTGACCGACATTCCGGCCGTCACCGTCGTGGTCGAGGCGATGTAGCTGAACACCGAGAACATGCCGCCGAAACCGACCGCGGCAATGCCGAGCGTCAGCCATACCTGCGCGCGGCCGAAGGCACTCAGCTCGCGCCAGATGCTGGCGCCCTCATGCACCTTGTCGCGCGGCTGGAAATACCAGAGCAGTGCCACCGTCACGACGCCGATGCCGCCGACCAGGAAGAAGGCGGCGCGCCAGTTGAGCATCTGTCCCATGAAGGTGGCGATCGGCGTGCCGACCAGGGTGGCGACAGTGAGGCCGAGCATTACCCGGCCGACGGCGCGGGCGCGTTTGTTGGGCGGCACCATCGAGGCAGCCACAAGAGCCGCGACGCCGAAATAGGCTCCATGCGGCAGGCCGGTGACGAAGCGCAGCGCAGTAAAGCTCCAGAAGTCCGGGGCCATGGCACTCAAGATGTTGCCGAGCGCGAACACCGTCATCAGGATCAGCAGCAGCGACCGCCGCGTCATCCGGGCGGCCGCAACCGCGATGATCGGCGCGCCGATGACGACGCCGAGCGCATAGGCGCTGATCACGTAGCCCGCCATCGGAATGCTGACCTGATAGGTGGAGGCGACATCCGGCAGCAGGCCCATGATGGCGAATTCGCCGGTGCCGATGCCGAAGCCTCCGACCGCCAATGCGATCTCAATCAGGATGACGGCGAGCCGCGAAAGAGCGGGTGCACTATCAAAGTCTTGGGCTTCCGAACGGTCGCGAGCGGAATCGAAACGGGCGGCAGTATCGGTCATGGCATTGTATCTGCTGGAAAAAGACGCGGGTAGGATGTGGGAGACATCCACCCGCTCTGGAGGTGAGCGGGTCATCGAAATGACCGGTCTTTAGGCTAACATGGCATTGTGCGTTGCGGTAGTATCCGCCATTTATTCAGGCGCGCCTTCACGGGATTGTGAGTTTTTTCCTGAAGCGGCGGCGCTCTTGTTGATAAAGCTCCGGGTCGCAACCATTTCTCTGATGGGCCGTTGTCCCGCGCCAAATCCGCTCCTCTGCAAGCGAGAGCAAATGAACCTCTTTGCCGTCTTCAACCGCGATGGCGGTACCTTCCGAACCACCGACATGGACGCCTATTGTGCTCGAGCAGCCGAGACGTTCAAGGCGGCCGGTCACGAGATCGAATGCCATGTAGTGTCCGGCAAGGACGTGGTCTCGACCATGGAAAAGGCGGCCTCGACGCCAGGCGTCGAAGGGCTGATCGCCGGCGGCGGCGACGGCACGATCTCGGCCGCCGCCGGCATCGCCTGGAAAAGCGGCATCGCGCTCGGCGTCGTGCCGGCAGGCACCATGAACCTGTTCGCCCGCTCGCTGAAACTGCCGCTCGATATCTGGCAGGTGCTGGATGCTTTGGCGCAGGCGCGGCCGGAAAACATCGATATCGCCAGCGCCAACGGCAAGAGTTTCGTGCATCAGTTTTCTGCCGGCATGCATGCGCGCATGGTGCGCTACCGCAACTCGATGACCTTCGCCTCACGGCTTGGCAAGATACGCGCGAGCACGAGGGCGGCGATCGGCGTCATGTTCAATCCGCCGGAATTCGAGGTGGAGTACAATGCGGGCGGCAAGGTCGGGCGCCGCAAGGTCTCGGCGATTTCCGTTTCCAACAACGAGTTCGGCCGCGACCCGCTGATGTTTGCCGACAGCCTGACCGGCGGCCATCTCGGCTTCTATGTTGCCGATCCGCTGACGCCGGCGGGCGTGGTGCGGCTGACTTTCGACATCCTGCGCGGCCGGCTGAAGGAAAACGCCGCCGTCACCGCGATGACGGTGACCGAACTGGAACTGCATTTCCCCCGCGAGCGCCACGATATCCGCTGCGTCATCGACGGCGAACTGCTCCCCATGGACCGCGACGTGCTGTTGAAGATCCATGCGGGTGAGCTGACCGTGCTGGTCAACCAGCCGCAGGAACGCGTGACGCAGGAACGGGACGGCAGCGGCATCTGAGCGGGTTGGCGGCGATATCCGAGCAGTTCGGCCGCCTCTTCAGATGGATGAAACGACCCGATTTCGCCCGAGCGATTTTGCCTCGTATAGATTTACATCGGCGGCTCTGAGACTTTCAGAAGGGTCAAAGCCCGAAGCGCACTGGATAGCTCCGATGCTGGCCGACACCGGGACGCTCGATCGTGAGGCGGAGCGCATGTCCATGCCTTCGATGAGTCCGCGGATATCCTCGCACCACCTCAACATCTCGTCGACGCTCAGGCCGCCTTGAAAGAGAGCGAATTCTTCGCCTCCGAGGCGGCCCGCTATGTTGAATTGCCCGTCATACGTGGCGAGTATCTGCCCGGTGCGGCGAAGGACCTCGTCACCGGCTGCATGGCCGTGGCGATCGTTGATCGATTTGAAGTGGTCGAGATCCAGAAAAATAAGGGCTCCGGTTACACCCTCCCGGCTGAGGGTCTGCAGTTCTTCCATAAAGGCGCTGCGGTTCAACAGCCCGGTCAATCCGTCGTGGCGGGACTGCCGGTGAAGCTCCTCGTAGGCGGCTGCCAGTTTGGCGAGTGCGTCAGAGGCCCTGGCTTCCGCACGCCGGATTCGTTCCGACTGGCTGTAAAGCACGGCCGAGGCGGGGATAGAGATGGCAAGCGGGCAAACGATCGTCATCACCAGGCCGGCACCGGCCACTTCCCCGCCCAACATCGGAACGAAGGTAAACGATATAGCCAGAGAAGCGAGCAGGGACAGGAGGCCAGTGAGGAGTGACTTGGCGATAACAATACGCATCGGATGTGCCGCAAGACTTCAAATATCGAGCTTCCTTAGCCGCCATGAATTTAAGATAGGTTGAAACATTCGCTTAAACATCGATCGTGTGCAGCCGATGGATCGTCCCTGTTTGCGGTGGGGCGATGCTGCCGGTCCGTGCGGGCGAGCCGACGGTGCTAATCAACCGGACGCAGGACCGGGACGGCAGGCGGGATTTGAGCGAGTTCGCAGCCTGCGATACAACCTCTTGCATCCGTCTGTTCATACCTCGTTAACTGGGGAACACTAGATTTTCAACCATTGATAGAATCATTGGTTGGTCTGGCCATGAGGCGCCCGACAGATTGCGGCAATGCCCATCAAGGGTGGTGCGTCGCGGGCGAGGGCCGGCATGACTTCCATCTCCGTTGTTCAACCTGCGGCTTTGCTGATCCTTCAGCAGACGAATGCGCAGCCTGCCCAAAATAGTGAAGACAAGGACAATAAAGCTGATCTCGTTCAGGTGGCGAACGGCATTACCGGCGAACCGGCCGAAGAGACGCTGAAGGCCACCTTTGCGGTCAGCGTCGCTTTTATGGAGTTGGACGCCAAGGGCGAGTTGGCGGCCGAGGCTATGGAGTTTATCGACTCGGACCAGTTCAAGGATCACCGATCCCACCGTCAAGCAGACGTTGAAGCAGGTGATCTCCGAGAAGGGATGGGAATTTATGCAGCTGGTGAAGCAGCAGCAGGAGGCCCATGACGGTGCTATTTCGCGCGAAAACCTCTTCGCAATCGTGCTTCCCCAGATGATCGTCAAGAACCGCGAGCGTTTCACCGAAGACGAGATTKAGCTTTCGGTGAAGTTCGAGGACAAGAGCGGCATCATCGTCTTCATTCCCGACAGCGAAGGGAACAGCACCTATAGCGACCTCATGAAAGCGATGAAGGAAGAAGAGATCAACGCTGCCAAGACCGGCGATGAGACGGCCTTGCGTGAACTCGGCATGGAACTCGGTTCATATATCGCCGCCTGGAGCGATGCATTCGACTTCAAACCGGGCGATGTATTCATGTTCGTGGATGTGAAGGATATTCTCTACGCGGCATGGATGAAAGATGAATAGGCCTGGATCCTAGATCCGCGGCAGATAGGTCTGGTAGTCGAAATCCGAAACCGTGCGCAGGTAGGTGGCCGCCTCCTTGCGCTTCGTGTCGCCAAAGAGCTTCTGATAGCGCGCGCCAAAAACGTCGGCGATGAAGGGGGAAGCGAAAAACTCCTCAACCGCAGTCAGGAAGTCGTGCGTCAGTTTTCTGGTGCCGACCGGAGGTTCCTTGCCGGGTTCGGTAGCGGGACCCGGATCGAGTGTCTCGTCCAACCCTAACAGCATGCCGCCGAGGATGGCGGTCAGCAGTAGGTAGGGATTGACGTCGGCGCCGGCGACGCGGTGTTCGATGCGGGCGGCAGGCCCCTGGGCGTCCGGAATGCGTACCGCAGTCCCCCGATGACCGTAGCCCCAGTCGATGTCGACCGGCGCGAAGGATCCCGGCTGGAAGCGGCGGTAGGAATTGGCGAATGGTGCGAAGATCAGCTGTGCATCGCGCATTGTGTCTAGCATGCCGGCGCAGACGGATTTGAGCCGCACCGGGTCGCCGCCCTTCGCATCCAGCACATTGTTTCCGTCTCGGTCGATGATGCTCGCATGCACGTGCAGGCCGGAGCCCGCATGCTCCGCATAGGGCTTTGCCATGCAGGTGGATTTGAGGCCGTGCTTCTTTGCCGCCTGTTCGGCGATGCGCTTGAGATAGATGCAGTCATCGGCCGCCGCCAGCGCGTCGGCGCGGTGCAGGAGGTTGATCTCGAACTGGCCCGGGCCGAATTCCGCGGTCGTCGCGTCCGCCGGCAGTCCTTGAGCCTTGGCCCAGGTCCGCACCGTCTGCAGGTAGTTGTCGAGCGCATCGACCGCGCTCATGTCATAGAGCTGGAAGCCGTTCGGTTCACCGCGATAGGTCAGCTGTGCCGGCGGGCGTGGCCTGCCGGTCTCGCGCCAGTCGTCCTGCACCACGTAGAATTCGAGCTCGGTCGCCACGACCGGCGTCAGGCCACGCTCCTCGAAGCGCTTGAGGAGGGCCGCGAGAATGGCGCGCGGATCCATGAAGGAAGGCGTGCCGTCGAATTCGTGCATGGTCGAAAGCACCTGCTTCGACCCTTCCGGCGCCCACGGCATTGGCGCAAGGCTACGCTTGTCGGGAATGCACACCCCGTCCGGGTCGCCGACCGACAGCGACAGGCCGGTAATGTCGTCATTGTCGTCGCCCCAGATATCCAGCGACTGGGTGGAGGAAGGCAGGCGCACCGTACCGTCCCAGACCTTCTTTTCCGCCTCGAGCGGAATCTGCTTGCCGCGCAGGTCGCCGTTCATGCCGACGAGCAGGATTTCGATGCGAGGCGGTGCAGAATCGGAAGCCATGAGGAATGTCTTTTGACGGGTGTTGCGGAACTCTGTTCGTAACCGATAAGAATTAACGGCACAATCTAAGGCAGAGAGACAGCCATGACCGATATGCCGCCGCTTTCCAATCTCGCCGCCATCGACGCCGCCCATCACCTGCACCCGTTCTCGGACATGAAGCAGCTGAACGCCAAGGGCGCGCGAGTCATCCAGCGTGCGGAAGGCGTCCATATCTACGATTCGACGGGCAAGAAATATCTCGACGCCTTTGCCGGCCTCTGGTGCGTCAATGTCGGTTACGGCCGCAAGTCGATCGCCGATGCCGCCTACAGGCAGATGCAGGAACTGCCCTATTACAACACCTTCTTCGGCACCACGACGGAGCCGGCCGCATTGCTCGCCCAGAAGATTGCCTCGCACACGGCCGAAAACCTGAAGCGCGTCTTCTTCACCAATTCCGGCTCGGAGGCGACCGACACCTGGTTCCGCATGGCGCGGGTCTACTGGAAGGCTTTGGGTAAGCCGGAAAAGACCTTGGTCATCGCCCGCAAGAACGCGTATCACGGCTCGACGGTCGCCGGCGCCTCGCTCGGTGGCATGAAGCTGATGCACGAACAGGGCAACCTGCCGATCGAAGGCGTCCACCACATCAACCAGCCTTACTGGTACGCCGAGGGCGGCGATCTGACACCTGCCGAATTCGGCCTCAAGGTCGCCCGCGAGCTGGAGGCGAAGATCGACGAACTCGGCGAGGACCGCGTCGCAGCCTTCGTTGCCGAGCCGATCCAGGGGGCAGGGGGCGTTATAATCCCGCCGGACACCTATTGGCCGGAGATCGCCCGCATCTGCAAGGCACGCAACATCCTGCTCGTTTCCGACGAGGTGATCTGCGGCTTCGGCCGACTGGGTACGTGGTTCGGCCACCAGCATTACGGCTTCGAGCCGGATCTGGCCCCGATTGCCAAGGGTCTCTCCTCCGGTTACCTGCCGATCGGCGGCGTGCTGGTCAGCGACCGCGTCGCCGACGTGATGGTCAAGGAGCTGGGCGATTTCTACCACGGTTTCACCTATTCCGGTCACCCGGTCTGCGCTGCCGCGGCGCTGGAAAACATCCGCATCATCGAAGAGGAGGGGCTGGTCGAGCGCGTCCGCGACGATATCGGCCCCTATTTTGCCGCCGCCTGGAAAAGCCTGGAGGATCACGCGGTGGTCGGCCAGGCCGAAAGCGTCGGCCTGATCGGCGGTCTGCAGCTTGCAGCCGACAAGGACACCCGTCGGCGTTATGCAAAGCCCGACGATATCGGCTCGCTGGTACGCAATCACTGCGTCGAGAACGGCCTCATCCTGCGCGCCACCGGCGACCGCATGCTTGCTTCGCCGGCGCTGACCATCAGCCGTTCGGAAGTGGATGAGGTAATCGAGAAGCTGCGGGCGGCGCTCGATCATCTGAAAGATAGCGTTAGGGAGTGAGCCGGTGCGGCACCCTTAACCCTCCCCCTTGTGGGGAGGGTGGCCGGCAGGCGGGAGGGGTTTTGATGCGGAGCGAAGACCCCTCCCCAGCCCCTCCCCACAAGGGGGAGGGGCTCCTCGCCCACCTACGCGGTTATTTTACGGGCTCCACCCAGGCATATCCAAACGTGACGCTGTTCCGCCCACCCGAGAAGAGATAAGGCAGGGCTTTGGTCGCCGGCGCCAAGCCTTCCGCTGCGACTCCGTTCGCCTGCAGATATGGCTTGAGAGAGTCGAGCGTATCACCGCTTTCCTGCCAGAGGATCAGCCCCGGCTGGCGTCTCTCCGCCTCGCCGAGCGGCGGCGTCTGGCCGAAACTCGGTAGCAGCACGCGGGCCTGCGGCAGTTCCAGCCGGGCGCTTCCGGCAAGATAGGGATCGGCAGTGATCACATAGGCGGGCTTTGCGCCGTCATGCTCCGCCACGACCTGTTCGATGAACCGCCCGGACGGCAGGTTTTCCTTGGTATAGTTGCCGAACCTCGGGCCGATGACATTGCCGAGCGCGATATAAACGACGAAGCCGAGCGCCAGCGCCGCCACCGGAAACAGCAGCCGCGGAATGCTGCAGCTCGTCTCCGCATTGGCGGCCTCCAGCTTCAGGCAGAGGTAAAGCGGCAGCAGAACCAGGAAGGGCGACAGCCATTTTTCGCTGATGCTGGTGGCCCCGAAACCGAGCCCGATCAGCCCGACGGCGATCAGGCAGAGAACGACCGTCCGACCGATCACCCGCGTCCACTGGTTCGTCGCCGGCCAGGCATCGATCAGCGGCCGCCGGAAGGCGATCAGGAAAAAGGCGAGCACCGGCAGTCCGCCGGTCAGTATTGCAACGAAAAGCGTGCCGATGCCGGACAGCCGGTCGAGGATGGGGTTGCCCGATGCATCTTCCCGCATCGCCTTGATCGTTCCTGCCGTCGCTTCGCTCAAGTTTCCGAGCACCCAAAGGCCGTGCGGCAGGCAGATCACTACGACGAGGGCAAGCGCCGGGATCGGCCGCCAGTCGAGGATGCGCTTGCGCAGGTCCGGTTCCGGCAGGATCGCGAGGATTGCCGCAACCGGCACGATGACGAAATTATACTTGGCGATCAGCCCGAACCCGACCGCGATTCCGGTCAACAGATAGCTCGACAGGCTCGGCCGCGTCAGTGTCTTGAGAAAACCGTAGAAGAACAGCGCGACGGCAAACAGCGTGGCGATCGCATGCGTCAGGTCCCGCTGCGCCATGACGCTGACCGCCGGCATGGCGATCACGCCGATCATGGCGATGGCGACGAGCCGCGGGTCCTTCAGCAACACCCGCGCCGCCAGCCCATAGACCGCGCAGGTGAGGAATAGCAGCAGGTTCTTGACCAGCGCGATCGCCAGGATCGACGGGCCGATCAGGTGGACGACCCCGTATTGCAGCCAGTTGTAGAACGGCGGCTGACGGCCGTAGCCCATCAGCAGGAACTGCGACTGGTAGAGCTGTTCTGCCTCGTCGCTTTCGAGCGCCTCCGAGCGCAGCACCCGAAGGATGACCGCGAGCACATAGTAGGCAGCGATCAGCCAGAGGATGAGGCCGGGACGGCGGGCAAGCGCGTCACTGATGCGCCGCATCGCCCTCATAGACTTCCCTGACGATGTAGCTGAGCGAGTTGTCATCGCGGTAATAGGTGCGGGCAATCATTTCCGCGATAATGCCGGTGGTGATCATCTGTACCGCCGAGAGGAACAGCATGACACCGATGAGGAACAGCGGTCGCGTGCCAATGTCGTTGCCCATGACGAACTTGTCGATGAACAGGTAGAAGAGGATGATCGCAGACAGCGCCCCGAGCCCAAGGCCGAGCGAGCCGAAGAAATGTCCCGGCCGCGCCTTGAAACGCATGAAGAACATCACCGACAGAAGGTCGAGGATAACCCGGAAGGTGCGGGAAATGCCGTATTTGGAAACGCCGTGCTGGCGGGCATGGTGGGTCACCGGCATCTCGCCGATCCGCGAGCTCGGCACCACGCCTGCGACCCAGGCCGGAATGAAGCGGTGCATTTCGCCCATCAGCTTGACCTGCTTGATCACCGATCCGCGATAGATCTTCAGGGAACAGCCGTAATCATGCAGCCGCACGCCAGTGATCCGCCCGATCAGCCGGTTGGCGATGAAGGAGGGCACCTTGCGCAACAGCAGCCCGTCCTGGCGGTTCTTGCGCCAGCCGACGAGAAGGTCGAGTTCGCGCCGTTCCAGCTCGGCCACCATGCCGGGAATGTCCTTCGGGTCGTTCTGCAGGTCGCCGTCGAGCGTGGCGATCAGCCGTCCTTCGGCCTGGTTGATGCCGGCCTGCATGGCAGCCGTCTGGCCGAAATTGCGCTGCAGCGCGACGATCTTCAGGTCGAGGCCGGGGCGGTTCAGCGCTTCGCGGGCATTGGCGATCGTCGCATCGGTGCTGCCGTCATCGACGAGAATAAGTTCCCATGTCGCAGCATAATTCGCCATCGCCGCGCAGATCCTCTCGATCAGCGGACGCACGCTTTCTTCTTCGTTGAAGAGGGGCACGACGAGGGACAGTTCGATCGGCTCGGCCGTCTCGATGCGGTCCGTCACCGACTCTGCTGTTGTACGCACCTTGCGTTTCTCCTAAACCACGGGCTGGAAAGGCCGCTCAGATAGTGGCCGAAACCGAAATTTCACATGGGGCATCCTACTATATGAAGAATTCTCCGGTTGCCAGTCGCCGGGCGTGGATAATTCGCCACGCGATGACGCTCGGAACGGTGGCGATCATCCTCGTCTACGCCGCTTTCATCCAGTGGGTCTGGGGCTGGCAGAGCGTCGTGTCGCTGTGGAGCAGCGCCGGCTGGGGCTCGGCGGCAATAGCGCTCGTGCTGCTGCTCGGCACCTATGTCCTGCGCACCTGGCGCATCTACGACTATTTCCCGGCCCAAACCGGCGGCCATTTCGGCACGCTGCTGAGGCTCGTCCAGGTCCATAACCTCCTCAACATCATGCTGCCCTTCCGCACCGGCGAGGCGAGCTTTCCGCTGCTGATGAAGCGCGAATTCGGGCTCGGCGTCGCGCGTGGAACCGCGGCGCTGTTCGTCATGCGCCTCTTCGACCTGCATGCGCTGCTCGCCGCTGCCGGCACGGGGCTGGCGCTGCAGACCGGAAAGCTCTGGGCCTGGGCGCTTTGGCTCGCCTTCCTCATCCTGCCGGCCATCGCCTTCGCGCTGCGCAAACACGCCTTCCGTCTTGCGGGTAAGGTTCTGCCGGACAAGGCGAAAAAACTGCTCGACGAAGTCGAAGCCGGCCTGCCGCTCGATGCCAATGCCTTTGCCCGGGCCTGGGGCGCGACGCTGATCAACTGGTTCACCAAGATCGCCGTGCTTGCCTGGGTCCTCGGCCTTTTGGGTGACCTCTCGATCGCCGCAAGCTTCGGCGGCGCCCTCGGCGGCGAGCTCTCTTCGGTGCTTCCGGTCCACGCCCCCGCCGGCGTCGGCACCTATCCCGCCGGCATCACCGCCGGCGCCATCGCCTTCGGTGCCGGCACGGCCGGGCTGCCCTTGGCGGAACTCGGCCAGGCGGCGGTCAACACCCATCTTCTGGTGATCATTTCGTCGCTGGTGGGGACCGCGCTGTCCTTGCTGGTGGCGCGGCCGACGCGTGATCGCAGTTAAGCCAATTCGCTCAGCGATATCGCCGCGTCCCGAAATCTCTTGTCGGCGCTTTGCCGCAGCTTCCGAACGAGGCTTTCATCTGCAGTGACGAAGCGAACATTTTCCTTCAGCGCAATGGCCAGATAGATGCAGTCATAAACCGGATGATCGAGTTCGATCGCGAGTTCGAGGCTGGCGTTCAAGAGCGGTAGCATTTCTCGCAATTGCAAGTCCGAGCCCTCGATCAGCCGGGCGCCGAAATGTGCCTCTACGGCGGAAAGCTCTTTCCGCCGTACTTTCTTCCAGAGGATGTTGGCGCATTCGACAAGGATCAGATCCGGGGCAATCAGTGCATTGCCGTCGAGTAGGGACAGCGCCTCGGAAGTCCCTGTCTCCTGGATGACCCATTTGATGACGACGCTTGCGTCGACGACGAAGGTCGTCACCGTTCTTGGCGTCCTTCGCGCATCAGCATTTCGGAAGGCGTGTGGTCGCGATTGGCGGTCAGGGCTCGAAATTCGGATGCCAGGGTCTCGAAGGTCGGCCGGCTGTGATGAGGGCCATCCCAGCCCATGCCTTCAAGCTCGCTGAAAGCGCGGCGCCGGCGTTCGTTCGTGACCAGATGTTGAAGGATCTCCTCCACGGTTGCCGTGGTCGGCAACCCGGCGATTTCTTTCGCCTCGTTCAAGAGGTCGTCGTCGATATTTAAGGACATGCGCATCGCGAACCCTCCTGAGAGTCCTGAATATAGTCCTAAATCAGGACGCTGTCACTGAAACGCCGTCTCGTAAAAGCTTCTCAGCTTGCGCGAATGCAGCGTCTCGGTCGGCATTGCCGCAAGCTTTTGAACGGCGCGGATGCCGATCTGCAGGTGCTGGCTGACTTGGGTGCGGTAGAAGGCGGTTGCCATGCCGGGCAGTTTCAGTTCGCCGTGCAGCGGCCGGTCGGATACGCAGAGCAGCGTCCCATAGGGCACGCGGAAGCGGAAACCGTTGGCGGCGATCGTCGCTGATTCCATGTCCAGCGCGATGGCGCGCGACTGGGAGAGCCGCTTCACCGGCCCGCGCTGGTCGCGCAGTTCCCAGTTGCGGTTGTCGATCGTCGCGACCGTACCGGTGCGCATGATCCGCTTGAGCTCGAAACCCTGGTAGCCGGTGACTTCTTCAACCGCGCTCTCCAGCGCCTGCTGCACCTCGGCAAGCGCCGGGATCGGGATCCACACCGGCAGGTCGTCGTCGAGCACGTGGTCTTCGCGCACATAGGCATGCGCCAGCACATAGTCACCCAAGCGCTGGCTGTTGCGCAGGCCGGCGCAGTGGCCGACCATCAGCCAGGCATGCGGACGCAGCACGGCGATATGGTCGGTGATCGTCTTGGCGTTCGACGGCCCGACGCCGATATTGACGAGCGTGATGCCCGCATGGCCCTTCTTCTTCAGGTGATAGGCAGGCATCTGGGGCAGGCGGACGACCGCATCGGTTTCCGGTTTGTCGCTGCCGGCAAGCGTGACGATATTTCCGGGCTCCACGAAGGCCGTGTAGCCATCGCCGCCCTTTGCCATCATCTCCCGGGCCCAGGCCGCGAATTCGTCGATGTAGAACTGGTAGTTGGTGAACAGCACGAAGTTCTGGAAATGATCGGCGCTGGTCGCCGTATAGTGGCTAAGCCGCGCCAGCGAATAGTCGATACGCTGGGCGGTGAACGGCGCAAGCGGCGCCGGCTCGCCGGGCACCTGGTCGTATTCGCCATTGGCGATCAGGTCGTCGGTATTGTTGAGATCCGGCGTGTCGAAGAGATCGCGCAGCGAGATGTCGGCGAGCGAACTGGTCGCCGAGGCTTCCACATGCGCGCCTTCGCCGAAAGCGAAATGCAGCGGGATCGGCGTGGTCGATTCGGAAATCGTCACCGGAACGCTGTGGTTGCGCATCAGCAGGCCGAGCTGTTCCTTGAGGTAGTGCCGGAACAGTTTTGGCCGGGTGATGGTCGTCGTATAGACGCCGGGGGACGACACATGGCCATAGGAGAGCCGCGAATCCGCATGTCCGAACGAGGTCGTCTCGATGCTGACCTGCGGGTAGCAGGCGCGGTAGCGGCCGGTCACGGCGGCGCCGTCGGCAAGCGCTCCGAACGCCTCGATCAGGAACCGCGTGTTGCGCTCGTAGAGCTCGGTCAGGGCATCGACCGCCTCGACCGGATTGTCGAAGGCGCGCGGCTCGACCGGGCTCGGGCTGATGAAGGAAAGCGGGGATAGGGAAAAGATTCGTGTGTTCATGCGCTATTATAGTGGGAACTCAATAACAATCAAACGACGTCAGAAGGCTCGTGCGGATTGATTCATGAGTTTTAAAGCGCCGCGACGCAGTTTGGCGTCGCGGGATGGTAACAGGGCACGGTCGTGCCGAGGTGCACGCGCAGATCGTTGCGCGCCGGAGCTGCGACAAGCGCGGCAAAGGCAAATGCGAAAATGGTCATGATCAGCGTTACGATTGTCAGACGACGTGCGAGGGCGGTCATGGTTCTCTCCCCAAAGCCAATGGCGGCAGAATAAAGGCGCGGGGCTGAATGCGTGCTGAGAGAGGGCTTCATCCTGGGTTCAGAATGGTTAACGCCGGCCGAACAGAACGGACGCTTGAAGAGCCGCACATGACTGCGTCCCTGCCGAAACATGGTCCGGCGCAGGCACGAGGTGATCGGAGGTCGCCATGCATCTTCGAAGCCATGCCGATCGCGAAAAAGCCGACCCCTGGGGGCCGGCTTTAAAATTGGTTCTATCGGTGGAGAGGTCATTCCGTGCGCTGGTTGCGACCTGCGCGAGATGCGGTATCTTGAAGCAACTGCTTAGTTATGCGGACGCAACGTTCCGTCATAGTAGTCGCCTTCGTCCTGTCCACCATCCAAGTCGGCATTGCCGCTGGTGTTGTTGTTGTACATGTAGCCGGTGCCCGGATAGATGCTGCCGGTCGACATGGTATCGACGCCCTGGCCACGATCCCGGCCGCGGTCCTGCTGGATGGTCGGCGGCGATTGTGGCAGGCCGTTCGGGTCAGGATAGACGGCATCCTGTGCCATGGCGGCACCAGTATAACCTGCCGTAATGATAAGAGCGGCGATACCGGAAGTCAGATAGGTTTTCATTGTCCTGTCCTTTCCATCTGTTCTTATGGTGCGAAGCGATAGTCGCATCGCTCCGCCGAAGATAGAAATCCCTGGAAGGACGGATCGTTCCAATGGAAATGGAGCGGACTTGCCACTAACGGTTTTTTCTCTGAGCGGCGAAAAAGCCTGGAATACCGCGAAAAACGGGCGGTCCGCTGCCAAATGCAGGAATCTCACGAAGAAGAGCATCAACGTGATTGATTCGTGGAAAAGCTTCACTTAATCTTGAATACGGTGGCGGGTTTCAGAGTCCTGCCATCCACGCACCGGAAAGACGATTGCGACCCGTCTTTCCAATCGGTGTCTTGAATGAACTGCGAATACCAGCCGCGCAAGCGGCTGGTATTTCATTTTTTCCGTATATTTTCTGTCTGTCCGATCCCGCACTGGCCGAGGCTCCGTGCGGCTATCGATCGCGAGCGAACTTAAGAATTAGTTCGGGCGATTTGCGCCGCTGTAGTAGTCGCCGCTGTCCAGATCGGAGATACGGTTATCCCGTCCGCCGCCATTGTTGAACGGAAGCTTGCCGTCCTGGCGATCGATGCTGCCGGTGTTGGTGCGATCGATGGAGGTGGAAACGAAAGGCGCAGTCTTCTGAACGCCCTGGTAATAGTCGCCTTCAGCAAGTGCTGCACCGGCGAACGAAACCGAAGCGATCAGGGCTGCGGCGAGTGCGGAAGTTATCTTGGTCATTGTCTTATGCCTTTCAGAGTTGCCCGCGGCAGTGAGTTTGCGACCCGGCCTGCGGACATATGTTCAGTATCTTGAATAACGGCGGTTAGTTCGGACGAACTGCGCCTTCGTAGTAGTCGCCACGGTTCAGGATCACCGTGCCGTCGAAGCCCTTGCCGGACTGATCGGAGCCAGCGGCGTGCGAGACCGAGCCCGTGTAGCCGTAGCTGACCCGCGGATGCTGGGCCTTGGGAGCAGCCTGATGGCTGGAGGCAACCGGCTGGCTGGGAGCCGGTTCGACGGCGCCTTCGTAATAGGTGCCGCCGCTGGCAAGGGCGGCCGTGGCGAAGGAAGCGGTAGCGATCAGCGTAGCAGCGATCGTCGAAGTGATCTTAGACATGATCCTATTCCTTTTCAGAGTGATCCGCGGCTTCAAAGTTTGCGACCTGGCCTGCGGATGTGTTGTTTCGGTTGATTGAGGGCGGTTAGTTCGGACGAACTGCGCCTTCATAATAATCGCCGTGGTTCAGGATGACCGTGCCGTCGAAGGACTGGTTCGACTGGGCCGAAGCCTTGGCGCGACCGATAGAACCGGTGTAGCCGAAGTTGTCGACGCGAGCGCCCTGAACGGCCTGAGCCTGTTCTGTGGGCTGTGCGCCTTCGTAATAGTCGCCTTCATCGGCAAGAGCGGCGGTGGCGAAGGAAGCCGAAGCGATCAGGGCTGCGGCAATTGCGGAAGTGATCTTGGTCATGATGGTAGTCCTTTCAGAGTGTTCCGAGGCTCATGAGTTTGCGACCTGGCCTGCGGAAATTGTTTCTGTGTCTTGAACGTCTGCGGTTAGTTCGGGCGGTTTGCGCCGTCGAAATAGTCGCCGCTGTTGACGTCTGCCTTCTGGGCTTCGGCCTTCTGACCGATRCTGCCGGTCTGGACCTGGTCGGTCGTGGCGGAARCCTTGGARGCGCCTTCGTAATAATCGCCTTCAGCGAGGGCGACGGAGGCGAAGGAAGCCGAAGCGAYRAGGGCTGCGGCGATWGCGGAAGTGATCTTGGTCATKRTGWTAGTCCCTTCAGAGTGTTCCGCGGCTCATGAGTTTGCGACCTGGCCTGCGGATTGTTGTTTCKGTGTYTTGAACGTCTGCGGTTAGTTCGGGCGGTTTGCGCCGTCGAAATAGTCGCCGCTGTTGACGTCTGCCTTCTGGGCTTCGGCCTTCTGACCGAT
>NZ_JBFTZM010000013.1:0-153858 GCF_056406795.1 Neorhizobium sp. P1_A6
YTCCCAGCCAATCTCCCCCCTTGAGGGGGAGATGCCCGGCAGGGCAGAGGGGGGTGCCACGCCCACCGCCGCCTTTCGCGCTTCCTTCTTCGTCACTCGAAATCAATCGCATGTAGCTGGGACCCATGCTGTTTCAGCCATTTTCGGGCCTCTTCCATGCGCGGGCAGAGCTCTCGGCACAGCGCCCAGAATTTCGGGCCGTGGTTCATCTCCTTCAGGTGCGCCACTTCATGGGCGGCGAGATAATCGATGACGAGAGGCGGGGCCATGACGATGCGCCAGGAAAAACTGAGGTTTCCGTCCCAGGAACAGGAGCCCCAACGGCTGCGGGTGTCCTTCATGGAGACCGATTTGACCGGTTTGCGGATGCCGGCGGCGTGGCGGGCGACCAGCACTTCGAGATCCTTGCGCGCTTCCTTCTTGAAGAAGGCGGAGAGCCGACGGCCCATGTGCTCCTCGAGGCCGCTGACCCGCAGCACCGGTTCGCCATCGACCAGGACTGCTTCGGTGAGGCCGCGCAGCGTGCCGGTATGTTCGATCCGATGGGGCATGCCGCGAAAGGCGATGCGGCCGCCTGATCGGATCGGGTTATCGGCCGAAAATTTGGCGAGCTTGGTGAGGAGCCAGCCCTGGTGACGGTCGAGGAAATCGTCGATCTCGCGCTTCAGCAGACCTGCCGGCACGGTGAGATTGAGCGCGCGGCCGCCGGGTTCGATCCTGAGCGTGATGCGGGTGGCGCGGCGGTTTTCCCTGATCGTCAGCGGCATCGCCCGATCACCGACATCAAGGGTCCGCTTCACCGTTTCGAGCGGTTTCGGCTTGGAGCGGACTGGCTTTTTCAGAAGCGCGAACATGGACCCTTTCTAGCCGATTCCTTTCCATAAGAAAGCCGGCGTCTAAACGACGCCGGCTCCCCATCACGTTTCACGTGAATCCCTGGGAGGATCAGAGATCGACAACCGGGTTCTGACCGGAGGAACGGTTCTGCCGCTCGCGCATGAAGCGGTCGAATTCTTCCTGGTCCTTGGCGCGGCGAAGCTCGCGGACATAGTTGTCGAATTCTTCGCGCATCTCATCCAGCTTGCGGCGCTCTTCCTCGATCCGGTCGATCTCGGTCTTGCGCCAGTCGTCGAAGGCGACGTTGCCAGTGGTGAAATGCGTGTTGTAGCGGGACTTCGCCCGACGGCAGCCGGCGAACATCCGGTCGGCGCGGTGGTTGGCATCACGCTTGAAGCCGCGGAGCCTCTCCCCGAACAGAATATAGGCGAGCATGGCAAGGCCGAGCGGCCAGAAAACGACGAAACCGAGCACCATGAGCGCGATGGTAGCCGGCGTCCACTCCGGACGAATCAATGCTGACTGGTTCATTGGTCACACCCTGATGTTTCAGCGGGTGGCCACATGCCAGCCCGACTGAATTCGATTTGGTGAGCCCATGATCCGCCTTCAAGAAGACGGATCATTAAATTCAAGAAGATGCTGAAATATAAACCAGAATTCGAAGACGCGACCGGACTAGCCGGCCTTGCCGCCCTTGATGACCCGCTTGACCGGAGTCTTCTTGACCACAGACCTGGCATGTTTCTGGGTGAAGGCAACGATGCGAGGCGCGATCTCGCGGCGGAAACGCGAGCCGTTGAACACGCCGTAATGGCCGACATCCGGCTGCATGTAATGCAGGCGCATGTCATCGGGGATATTGGGGCAGATGGTCTGCGCCGCATTGGTCTGGCCGAGACCGGAGATATCGTCGTTCTCGCCCTCGACGGTCAGAAGCGCCACCTGACGGATGAGCTTGGTATCGACCGGTACATTCCGGTGCATCATCTCGCCCTTCGGCAGTGAATGCTTGATGAAGACCGTGTCGACCGTCTGGAGGTAGAACTCCTCGGTGAGGTCCATGACCGCCAGATATTCGTCGTAGAACTCGCGATGCTTCTCGGCAGACTCGCCGTCGTTCTTGACGAGGTGCTGGAAAAATTCCTTGTGGGCGCTGACATGGCGGTCAAGGTTCATCGACATGAAGCCGGACAATTGCAGGAAGCCCGGATAGACGCGGCGCATGAAACCCGTATGCGGCCACGGCACGTTCATGATGACGTTATCGCGGAACCATTCGATCGGATGTTCTTCCGCAAGCTTGTTGACGGCGGTCGGGTTGATGCGGGTGTCGATCGGACCGCCCATCAGGATCATCGAAGCCGGAACCATCTGGTCGCGCTGCGATTCCATCACCGCCACGGCAGCCAGCACCGGGACGGAAGGCTGGCAGACCCCGATGACATGGGCGCCGGGGCCGATCGCATGCAGCATCTCGATGATGTAGTCGATATAGTCGTCGAGATCGAAGCGGCCGTCGGTGATCGGCACCATGCGGGCGTCGATCCAGTCCGTAATGTAGACGTCGGCGCTCGGCAACAGCGCTTCCACGGTGCCGCGCAGCAGCGTCGCATAGTGGCCGGACATCGGCGCGACGATCAGGATCTTCTGGTCCGGGGCACGGCCGGTGGGCAGATCGCGGCGGAAATGCAGGAGATTGCAGAAAGGCTTGGTCCAGACGATCTCTTCCGTTACCGCGACGGTCTCACCATCGACAGTCGTGAAGGGGAGATCGAAGGCCGGCTTGCCGTAACGGCGCGTGACGCGCTCGAAGACTTCAAGGCTGGCGGACAGCGTGCGGCCCATCGTGGTGTGGGAAAACGGATTGAGCGGATTGGAATAGAAGAAGTGCATGGCATCCGCGGCGGCGCGGACGGGAGCCATTGCGGCGTGGTTCATCTCGTAGAACTGATAGAACATCGACGTGCTACCTTTCGTGATTTCCGACAGCGCATTCGACAGGGACATCGAACCGATCGGTTCAGGAGCAGTGTGAGGATAGGCAAGCACTTTTCTATTGCGATGCAACATTATGGGGAATACCGGCTGAATTGGCCAAGAGGAAGGCGGGGCGGCAGATCATTCTGCTGTCTTGAGAATGACATGTAAGCCTTAAAGTTCCACCTTCCAAGCCTGGTTAAAGACTCATGCCCCGCCGGTGGGCATGAGTCCTCCTTCTATTTAGACGTCAGCGACGAAGGTCTGGCGCTGGGTGCCGAGGCCGTCGATGCCGAGTTCGACGACTTCGCCGGGTTTCAGGAAACGCTGCGGCTTCATGCCGAGGCCGACGCCCGGAGGCGTGCCGGTGGAGATGATGTCGCCCGGATGCAGCGACATGAACTGGCTGAGGTAGGAGACAAGATAACGGACGCCGTAGACCATCGTCTTCGTGGAGCCGTTCTGCATCTTCTCGCCATTGACCGTGAGCCACATGCCGAGGTTCTGCGGATCGGCGATTTCGTCCTTGGTGACGAGCCAGGGGCCAATCGGGCCGAAGGTGTCGCAGGACTTGCCCTTGGTCCACTGGCCCGAGCGCTCGCTCTGGAAGGCGCGTTCGGAAACGTCGTTGGTCAGGCAGTAGCCGGCGACATAATCCATCGCATCAGCTTCCGGGACATATTTCGCGGTCTTGCCGATGACCACCCCGAGCTCGACTTCCCAGTCTGTCTTCTGGGAACCACGCGGGATGACCACGTCGTCGTTCGGGCCGACGATGGCGGAGGTCGCCTTCATGAAGATGATCGGCTCCGGCGGTACGGTCGCGCCGGTTTCGGCGGCGTGGTCGGAATAGTTGAGGCCGATGCAGATGAACTTCCCGGTGCCGGCGACGCAGGCGCCGATGCGGGTCGGTTGCAGTTCGGGCAGGCTTTCCGGATCGAGAGCGGCGATCCTGGCAAGGCCTTCCGGGGAAATCGCAGGTCCGGCAATGTCGGCTACATGGCCGGACAGATCGCGGATCTTGCCCTTGTTGTCAAAAAGTGCCGGCTTTTCATGGCCCGGCTCACCAATGCGCATCAGTTTCAAAACATGGTCCTCCATTTAATCGAGGAGGTTTATGAAACATGCGCCCCGGCTTGTCACCCCCGTTTTCAGCCAACCAGAAGTCTGTTGCCAACCAGGTCACCGGGCCTATTGTTAATGTTAAACCTCCTCACGACCTGCAATTTCGGAGAATGCCCATGACCAGCAGCAACACTCGCGACTCGGAGTTTCCGATCGATACATTTTTCCTCGACCGCTGGTCGCCGCGGGCGTTTACCGAGGAGACGATCGATCAGGCGACCATGCTGACGATCCTCGATGCCGCTCACTGGGCGCCCTCCTCCGGCAACAACCAGCCTTGGCGTTTCATCTATGCACTGCGTGGGACGCCTTTTTTTCCGGTGCTTGTCGATATTCTTTCGCCGGGTAACCAGCGCTGGGCGCGGAACGCGGCAGCGCTGATGATCGTCGTCTCGAAGACCTATCGCGTGGCAAGCAATGGCGAGCACCGGCTCGCTTACACCCATTCCTACGATACGGGGGCTGCCTGGTTCTCGGTGATCTGCCAGGCGATGAAACTCGGTTATCACGCGCACGGCATGGAGGGTTTCGACAAGGAAAGGGCCGTCGAAGTGCTTGGCATTCCGGAAGGTTACCGGGCCGAGGCAGCGGCGGCGATCGGCCGGATTGCGGACCGGAGCACGCTTCCCGACGATCTTGCCGAACGAGAGTTTCCAAACAAGCGGAAGCCGGTTTCGGAGATCGCCTTTGAAGGAAAGTTTACCGGAGAGCCCTGAGCGCCAGCGACGTCTCAAATTGTTTCACGTGAATCCCTATCCACAGAAAAGATTCACGTGAAACATTTTTCGAGCTGGACAAACGAAAAGCGGCGGCCCTACCCAGGCCGCCGCTTTCTTGTTTTATGAAGCCTAAACCTCAGATGTCGAGGTTGGCGACGCTCAGCGCGTTATCCTGGATGAACTCGCGGCGCGGTTCAACTTCGTCGCCCATCAGGCGTGAGAAGAGACCATCGGCATCGGTCGCATCGTTCACTCTCACCTGCAGTAGCGAGCGGACGTTCGGATCGAGCGTCGTTTCCCAGAGCTGCTCGGCATTCATCTCGCCGAGGCCCTTGTAACGCTGCATGGAGAGGCCCTTGCGGCCGGTTGCGAAGATCGATTCCAGGAGGGCGCGGGGGCCGGACATTTCCTGCTGGCCGTCCTTGCGCGTGAGGACCGGCGGGGTGCGGTAGATTTCCTGCAGGCGCGGGGTCATCTGGTCGATATGGCGGGCATCGGCCGAGCCGATCAGCGCCACGTCAACGGCCGCGACTTCCTTGACGCCGCGCACCATCCGCTCGAAACGCAGGCCGCCCTCGTCGGTCACATGGCCTGACCAGCCGCGTTCGGTCTCCTCGGCGATCATATCGAGGCGACGAGCGACTTCGTCGGCGGTCTGCTGGGCCCGTTCGTGATTGTCGGTCAGCTCCGGATTGAGCGCACCGGCGATCGCAGCCTGTTCGATGATCGAGCGGCTATAGCGGGAATGCAAGCCCTCGACCAGGCTGCGCAGGCGCAGTGCATCCTGGATGACTTCGCGCATATCCTGGCCGGCACGCACTTCACCCGAACCGAGCGTCAGGGTCGCTTCCTCAAGGCCCATGGTGATCAGGTATTCTTCCAGCGCGCCTTCGTTCTTCAGGTACTGGATCGACTTGCCGCGGCTGACCTTATAGAGCGGCGGCTGGGCGATATAGATATGGCCGCGTTCGATCAGATCCGGCATCTGGCGGAAGAAGAAGGTCAGAAGCAGGGTGCGGATATGGGCGCCGTCAACGTCGGCGTCCGTCATGATGATGATCTTGTGGTAACGCAGCTTGTCGGCGTTGAACTCGTCCTTGCCGATCGACGTGCCGAGCGCGGTGATCAGCGTGCCGATTTCCTGGCTTCCGAGCATCTTGTCGAAACGAGCACGCTCGACGTTGAGGATCTTGCCGCGGAGCGGGAGGATCGCCTGGTTCTCTCGCGAACGACCCTGCTTGGCGGAACCGCCGGCGGAATCGCCCTCGACGAGGAAAAGTTCGGACTTGGCCGGATCGCGCTCGGAGCAGTCGGCAAGCTTGCCGGGCAGCGAGGCGATGTCGAGCACGCCCTTGCGGCGGGTCAATTCGCGGGCCTTGCGGGCGGCTTCGCGGGCGACGGCAGCTTCGACCACCTTGCCGACGAGGATCTTCGCTTCGGTCGGATGTTCTTCAAACCAGGTGCTCAGCGCTTCGTTCATCAGGCTTTCGACCACCGGCCGAACTTCCGACGACACGAGCTTGTCCTTGGTCTGCGACGAGAACTTGGGGTCGGGCACCTTGACGGAGAGCACGGCGGTCAGGCCCTCGCGGCAGTCTTCTCCCTGCAGCGTTACCTTTTCCTTTTTGGTGATACCGGAACTATCCGCATAGGACGTCACCTGGCGCGTCAGCGCGCCCCGGAAGCCGGCCATATGGGTGCCGCCATCGCGCTGGGGAATGTTGTTGGTGAAGCAGAGCATGTTTTCGTGGTAGCTGTCGTTCCACCACATGGCTACTTCGACCGTCATGCCGTCCTTCTCGCCCTTGATGGCGACGGGCTTGTCGACCAGCGGCTTCTTGGAGCGATCGAGATAACGGACGAAGGCTTCGAGACCGCCGTCATACAGCATCTCTTCCTCCTTGATGTCCGGCTTGCGCTTGTCCGTTAGCCGGATTCTAACGCCGGAATTCAGGAAGGCCAGTTCGCGCAGGCGATGCTCGAGCGTGCCATAGTCGTATTCGGTCATCGTGAAGGTGTCGGAGCTGGCGAGGAAGGTGACCTCGGTTCCGGAACGGCCTTCGTATTCGCCGATGACTTTGAGCGGTCCGTCGGCGACACCATGAGTGAAGGAAATCTCGTGGAGTTTGCCGTTGCGGCGAATGCGCAGTTTCAGCCAGACGGACAATGCGTTGACGACCGAGACACCGACGCCGTGCAGACCGCCGGACACCTTGTAGGAGTTCTGGTCGAACTTACCGCCCGCATGGAGCTGGGTCATGATCACTTCGGCAGCGGAGACGCCTTCGCCGGTGTGAATGTCGGTCGGGATGCCGCGTCCGTTGTCCGTGACGGTGATCGAACCGTCGGCATTAAGGGTCACGGTAACCAGGTCGGCATGACCGGCAAGCGCTTCGTCGATCGCGTTGTCGACGACTTCGTAGACCATGTGGTGCAGGCCGGAGCCGTCGTCAGTATCGCCGATATACATGCCGGGGCGCTTGCGCACTGCATCAAGGCCCTTCAGAACCTTGATCGAGTCGGCACCGTATTCGGCACTCGCGCCATTATCGCTGACGGGTGTATCGGTCATCAATTATCTTCCAATTCGTTTGAGATGCCGGTGAAGCGAATCACCGGCTATTCCACCCTCAGAATATAGGGAAATCGGGGCGGTTTCTAAAGGTTGAGCCTCGCCAATACGGCATGAAAGCCGTGGATGCGTAGCGAATTCAGCCTCGCATCTCGGCTTTTTTGAGGAGCGTGTCCATTTCCTCTATCACGTCGGGCGGTAAAGAGCGAATCCGCTGCGCCAGACGGTTGGCAAAGCCGGTGTATGATGGCGGCAGACCCGCGGTATCGAGCACGACTTTCGGATGGGACGCTTCGGCCAGCCGGAAAAGTTCTTCCGCCTCGTCCCAGATGACGTTGAAATATCCGGCGATCCGCTGCAGCAGTTCGAACGTCGGACGGCCGCGCTTTCCATGCTCCAGGGCGGAGAGATAGGCAGGCGTGACGCCGATCGCCTCGGCAAGCCCGCGCTGGGTGATGCCCTTGCGGCGGCGCAGCTCTCTCAATGCATGACCGAAGGGCGTCATTCCCGATCTCCGCGGCTGCGGGAAAGCCGCACATACATGGCGCCCTCTCCGCCGTGATGGCGCGCAGCCCATTCATAAGAGGAGATCAGGAAGCGGAATTCGGCTTTCGAAAACCACAGGGGCACGGCGCGTCGCAGCGCGCCTTCGCTACCCATCGAACTGCCCTTGCCGGTGATCACCAGGACATGGCGGAGCCCGCGTTCATGGGCCCGCAGCAAAAAGTCGAGAAGCAGGTCGTGGGCCTCGCCCTGAAATAGTCCGTGCAGATCGAGCCGGGCGTCGATCGGCAGCCGGCCCTTGGCGAGCTTTTTCTTGACAGGCTTTTCGAGCGGCTGATGAGAGCCTACGGGTCGCCTGGAGGGGACGGCAACCGGAAGTTCGACCGCATAACTTTCCTGCCGCGGCGCGGGTTTCGGCTTTTTCGCTTCGACAGCAGCTTCTTCCGCGGCGATCTGTGCGGCCTCCGCTTCCTCGAATTGCAGAATCTCCTTCATGCGGCCGGGCAAGGCGCGGGCCGACTTCGCGACCCTTCCCCACAATATCCGCTCTTCCGGATCGAGTTTGCGACCGCCCTTCATCCGCGGTACCTGACAGACGCTGCCTTGGGGATGAGAATATAGAAGTCCGCATCGTTGCGCACGGTTCCGGCAAGCTCGCCCGCCTCGAAGCCGGAACCGGTAAAAATGTCGCCCCGCGCCGGTCCGACGATCGCCGAGCCAGTGTCGAGCGCCAGCATCAGCCGCGCGAAGGGTTTGCCGCCATCCATATGGGTCAGCGTCTCGGAACGGATAAAGAAGGGAAAACCGAAAGTGTGGATCTGGCGATCGACCGCCAGCGAGCGCCCCGGGATCAGCGGCACCTTGGCGGCGGCCACCGGTCCGAGCGACGGATCGGAGACGTCCGCTTCCCGGAAGAAGATGTACGAACGATTGTGCCAAAGCACTTCATCAACCTTAGCCGGATTCTCAGCCAGCCAGGTTCGGATGCTCTGCATGGAAATCTTCGCAGGATCGATCTCGCCACGGTCGATCAGCAGCCTGCCGATCGGCGAGAACGGATGACCCGCCTTGGCGGCATAGGTGATCCGCCGGATGTTGCCGTCCGGATATCTCAGCCTTGCGGCGCCCTGGACATGGATGAAGAAGACATCGACCTTGGATTTCGCATAGGCGATCTCCAGGCCGCGGCCTTCGAGGAATCCGCGATCGATCTCGCCGCGATCCGGATAAGGCTCGATTCCGTCAGGTGTCTGCCGGCCAAACATGTAGCCGGAGTCCAATCCTGCCGGACGGTTGCCGTCGTCGAGATCAATAAGATCGTCCGGGCGACAATAGAAAGGATGCGCCCAGACCTCGTCCCGCGTTTCCGAGACCTCGATTTCCGGCTCATAAAAAGCGGTAACGAAACCGCGCCGGCCGTCGCTGCGCGCGATCAGGAAGGGTGTGCAATGGGTTTCGAAAAAGGCCCTGGCGGAAACGGCATCGCCCGGGAGGTCCCGGGCGGCTTCGATGAGGGTGCCGAGTTCTTCGGCGGTCAGGCCGAGGGAACCGGTACGGTATGGCTTGACCTTGCGGATATGCTCGAGCGACGCGCGCATGCCGGCAAACAGTGCCGTCGGATCGTCATCGCCCCACCCCGCAAGATCGGAGAAGGATACCGGCCGTAGAGTATAATCCGCAGAGCTCAAGGTCATTGTTCGGATTCGGTAGCGACCAATCTCCAGTTCGGATCGCGGGAGTGGATGTCGCGGGCGAAGGTCCAGATGTCGGTGACTTCGGCCACGGTTTCCTGGTCGCCGTCGATCAGTGCGCCGGCCTTGTCATAGGTGGCGGAAATCAGCTGACTGACGATGCGGACGGTGATCTGTTCCTCGGCATCCTTGACCGCGGCATGGGTGATATCCGCCTTGTCAATGCCGACGAATGTGGACTTCACCACTTCGCCGCGGGATTCCCGGTCGGTGATCGCCGTATCGAAACCGTCGAACACCTCTTTGGAGAGAAGGCCCTTCAGCGTCTTCCGGTCGCCGTCGGCAAAAGCCATAACGATCATTTCGTACGCCATGCGGGCGCCGTTGAGAAACTCGCGGGGACGGAAAGCGGGATCGGACTTGACCAATTCGCGCAGCGCGGCGTTAAGCGGCGTAGCCGGCTTGGCGAGAGCGTCGACATCCGCATAACGCTGCTCGTCCTCAGTGGCGTCCCGGCGCGGCAGGGTCACGACCTTGCTGTCGTCGCCGCCCGGGTTTTTTGCGACGTCGCGGGGGCTGTAAGGATCGAACGGCGGCTTCTCACTTCCCGTCCGGCGTCCGAGCACACTGCGCAGTTGCAGGAAGATCAGAACCGCTGCGACGAGGAAAAAGAGTGTTATAAAGTCGTTAGAGCCCATCTTAACCCGCATTTGGCGTTTAAAAGTTCGGTGCAGTTTCTCATATAGTCTGCATACGCCTATCATTCAAATGGCGAAGACGTTAGCGCTTTGCGCACTTCTGGATATCACGACACAGGGAATACCATGCGCTTCTTTCTCGTGCCGCTTCTTCTTATCGGCTGGCCGCTCGCCGAAATCGCGGGCTTCGTGCTGGTCGGCAAAGCACTCGGCCTCTGGGCGACGCTCGGCCTGGTGATCGGTACGGCGGTGCTCGGAGCCATCCTGCTGCGCAACCAGGGCACCCAGATCCTGAGACAGATTTCCACCGAGAGCCGCGACGGCCGCGCACCCGGCCGCGCACTGATCGACGGGGCGATGATCGTCGTCGCCGGCATCATGCTGCTGCTGCCCGGTTTCATCACCGACATCATCGGGCTTGCGCTGTTCATTCCCTTCGTGCGCAGCCTGATCTGGTCTGTGATCGGCCGGCGTATCGTCGTCGTCCGTTCGCCTCGCAGCAAGAGCTATCGCTACGAAAGTCCGAGGCCTTCGCCGGAGGCCAACAAAACCGGGCCGGTGGTCGATCTCGACGAGCAGGACTACCATCGCGATCCCGATCCCTCCTCGCCCTGGGCCGGACCTAAAAGCAAGGAACCTTGAGCGGTTCAGCCCGTTGGCCAGGGTTGTAAGCCCACAAGCGAAATGTTAGAGGGCCTCAACGCTCCAAAGCCTCGAGGAAATCCCAATGGCAGATGATAACAACCAGGCCGAAACGCCGTCCCTCAACATCCTGGCGCAATACACCAAGGATCTCTCCTTCGAGAACCCGGGCGCTCCTCGCTCGCTGCAGGCGCGCGACAAAGCGCCGGCGATCAACATCAATGTCAACGTCAATGCCAATCCGCTTTCCGACGCCGATTTCGATGTTATCCTGACGCTGAACGCCGAAGCCAAGGAAGGCGACAAGATCGTCTTCGCGGCCGAGCTGGTCTACGGCGGCGTTTTCCGCATCACGGGTTTCCCCCAGGAGCACATGCTGCCGCTCCTCTTCATCGAGTGCCCGCGCCTCCTGTTCCCGTTCGCCCGCCAGATCATCGCCGACGTGACGCGCAACGGCGGTTTCCCGCCGCTGATGATCGACCCGATCGATTTCGCGCAGATGTTCACTCAGCGCATGGCCGAAGAACAGGCTCGCTCCAAGGTCCAGGCACTCGACAGCTGAGATCGGATTTTTCGATTTGACGAAAGAGCCCGGGTTTCGACCCGGGCTTTTTTATTGGGCCTGCTTGTACTTCAGCCAGACCGCCTTGTCCTTCAGCGACGTGACCATGGCCGCATGCGCTTCGATCTCGGCCTCCGTCAGCCGGCGGTCAAGCGGCCGCGGGCGGCCGGTCACCGCCACCACGACTTCATCGACCTCGATCACGGTCGCAGACCGTTCGTTGCCCATCAGGCCGAGCGCCGTCTGACGGCCGCCCGTCATCTCGATATAGACTTCGGCGAGCAGTTCGGAGTCGAGCAGCGCGCCGTGCTTGGTACGGTGGGCGTTGTCGATGCCGTAACGGCGGCAGAGCGCATCAAGCGAATTCGGACCCATCGGGTGTTTGCGGCGGGCCATGGCCAGAGTGTCGATGACCTGGTCGGACATCACCGGCGGCAGGCCGAGGCGACCGAATTCTGCATTCATGAAGCCCATGTCGAAGGTGGCGTTATGGGCGATCCACTTGGCGCCATCGAAGAACTCGATGATCTCCTGGACGACATCGCCGAAGCTCGGCTTGTCCTTCAGGAACTCGTCGGTAATGCCATGGACCGCAAGCGCGTCCGGATGAACCTTGCGGTCGCCCGGATTGATGTAGAGATGAAGCGTCCTGCCGGTCGGAAAATTGTTGATCAGCTCGATGCCGCCGATTTCGATCACCCGATCGACCTTCGATTCGAGGCCCGTGGTTTCCGTATCGAAGATGATCTCACGCATTTGGCTTTTTCTCGCTCGTCTTTCCGGCCTTCAGAGACGCGATGATCTCGCGAACCCGTTCTCTCGCCGCTTCCAGTCCAAGGCCCGTATCGACGAGAAAATCGGCTCTTTTGCGTTTTTCCGCGTCGGGCATCTGGCGGGAGAGAATCATCGCCAATTTTTCCTCCGTCATGGCCGGGCGCGCAAGCACCCTGTCACGCTGTATCTGTGGATCGCAGGTAACGACGACGATGACATCGACGCGATCCTCGCCCTTCACCTCGAAAAGAAGCGGGATATCGAGGAGTACAAGATCGGTGCCGGCCTCTTTGTGGTGGGTCAGGAAATCGACCTCGCGCCGGCGGACCAGCGGATGGACAATCGCTTCGAGGACGGGGAATTTCTCGGGCGACGCCGAAAGCTGGCGGGAAAGTTCCTGGCGGTCGATGACGCCATCCTTGACCGTGCCGGGAAACGCGTCACCGACAGGAGCCACTGCGTCGGTGCGGTAGAGATCGTGGACGACGGCATCGGCGTCATTCACCGGGACGCCCTCTTCCGCGAACATTTTCGCGGTTGTGGATTTTCCCATTCCGATGGAGCCGGTGAGGCCGATCACGATCATCCGTGTTTTTCCATATCGCCGATGACGAGATCCCGGAGTGCCTTGTCGACCACCGGGCGACGGCCGAACCATTTTTCGAAACCCGGTACGGCCTGGTGAAGCAGCATGCCGAGCCCGTCGACGATCGCGAAACCCTGTTCTTCGGCCTGAGTAAGCAGCGGCGTTTTCAACGGGACGTAGACGATATCGGTGACGACCGCGCCGGACGCCAGCGGTGAGAAGTCAATCTTCAGCGCTTCGCTGCCGTCCATGCCGAGCGAGGTCGTGTTCACAAAAAGGCCTGCGCCGGACATGACCTCGTCAAGCGCTTCGACAGGATGGGCGTGAACTTTCGAACCAAAGCGATCGGCCAGTTCCTCGGCGCGTGAAACCGTGCGATTGACCACATGGATCTCACCGAGGCCGCGATCCCGTATCGCTTGGATGACAGCGCGGCTTGCGCCGCCGGCGCCCAAAATCACGGCGCGGCCGATCTTGTCCCAGCCCGAATGGCGGTCGTCGAGATTGGCGGTGAACCCGTGGCCGTCGGTATTGGTGGCATGCAGCAGTCCGTCTTCCATCCAGAGCGTGTTCGATGCCCCGAGTTCTTCGGCAAGATCATCCGGCCGGTCAGCCAGCTTAAAGGCAAGTTCCTTATGGGGAATGGTGACATTGCCGCCGCGAAAACCGGAACTCCCGTCTTTCAGCGATTGGATGAAGGCGGGAAAATCCGCTTCTGTGACAGCCTCGGCCGTGTAGGACCCGGCAATGCCGAACTGTCTCAGCCAGTGACCGTGGATCAGCGGCGAGCGAGAATGTTTCACCGGCCAGCCGGTTACGAAAGCATTAACCAAAAATGTTTCACGTGAATCAGCCATCGATCGCTCCCAATTCGCGCAGCTTCTCGAGGAGCGGCAGCATGGGCAGGCCGAGGATGGTGAAATAATCGCCCTCGATCCTTGAAAACAACTGGATACCCTCCCCTTCGAGCTGATAGGCCCCGACGCTCCCGTAGACCTTTTCGCCGACACGCGACAGATAGCGATCGACGAAGGTTTCGTTCAGCGCGCGGACGGTCAGGTCCGCATGCGCGACATGCTCCCAGACGATCTCGTGATCACGCGTAAAAGCGATTGCACTGTTCAGCCTGTGGGTCTTGCCTGAAAGGGAAAGCAGATTCTCTTTCGCTTCGGCAAGGGTCTTCGGTTTGTGATAAACCCGGCTTCCGAGCGACATGGTCTGATCCGAGCCTATCACAAGTGCGCCAGGGAAATGGCGGCTCACATCCACCGCCTTTGCCTTAGCAAGCGTCAGCGCCACCTGGTCCGGACTTGCGCCTTCCAATCCGGCCTCGATCTTCCGCTCATCAATATCGGCCGCACGGCTTTCAAACGTCAGGCCGGCATTTTCCATCAGCGTCCGGCGGAAGGGGCTGGAGGAGGCAAGTACGAGGGGCGCTGTCACGAAAATCTCCCAAAGGCTGCGAGCGGATTCGCTTAACGCAGCTTCGGGCGCAGCGCAACGATTGCGGCTGCCGTCTCCTCGATCGACCGGCGCGTCACATCGATGACCGGCCAGTTCTGGCGGGCGCAGAGCGCGCGGGCATATTTCAGTTCTTCATTGATCGTCGCGCGGTCCGTATAATGGCGCCGGTCGAAACCCTGGGTGACACCGAGCTCGCGGTTTTCACGCACTTGGCTGATCCGGTCGGTGGTCGCAATGAGACCGACGATCAATGGATGGGTCGCGCGGTATAGGCTATCAGGCAGTTCCACACCCGGCACGATCGGAATGTTGGCGGTCTTGATGCCGCGATTGGCGAGATAGATGCTGGTCGGCGTTTTCGAAGTGCGGCTGATGCCGATCAGCACGACATCCGCCTCGTCATAATCCTCCGGCATCTGGCCATCGTCGTGATCCATGGTGAAATTGAGCGCTTCGATGCGCTTGAAATAATCAGCGTTGAGCGCGTGCTGGGCGCCGACACGGCGACGGGACGGCGCCCCAAGATAAGCCTGAAAGGTCGCCATGACCGGTTCGAGAACATTGACGCAGGGTAGGCCCATTTCCCGACATCGCTGATCGATGAGTTCGGCCAGCTCCTGATCGACGATGGTATAAAGGACGATGCCCGGCTCGCGATCGAGCGCTTCGAGCACGGCCAGCAACTGCTTGCGGTTGCGGATCAGCGGATAAACATGCTCCACCGCTAGCGACGACTGGAATTGCGCCGAGGCCGCCCTGCCGGCGGAGATGAGAGTCTCGCCCGTCGAGTCAGATATGAGATGCAGATGGAAGAAGTTTTTTCTGTTCTCCACGCTAAACTTAACCCTTTGTTGATAACTCGGGAGAGACCATCGGGTTCTCCCAGGCCGGAACCAGGCCTCGGGAAAACCGCCTGGTTTTCCACATTCGCAGTTCCTGCGGATGCGGATCAGGCCTGCTTGTGCGTTCTGGGGATAGGCTCTTCGTCGCTCTTTTTCCTCCCCAGCTTATCCACAGATAGCGCCGAATTCCATTTCCCGCCATCCTCCTGAAATAACTTGCGAAATTCAAGCTATCCCAAGATCCGTCAACCGGAGGTGATTTTCTGTCCCGCGAGTGGCTGCAAAGCGGCGGATCGTCGCGTCGGCTGTGATTTGACTTTAATCCTTGCTACTCACCGACTCTAAGAAATAGAAATCTAGAAAGATTCATTTCTTATATTTTTAGGGAGAACCCATTGACCGGCGCATACCGGAAGATCATCCAAGTGCTGGAAGGCAAGACGGTCAGTCCGCCACCAATCTGGCTCATGAGACAGGCGGGACGTTATCTGCCGGAATATCGGGAGACGCGGGCGGCGGCCGGAAGTTTTCTCGATCTCTGTTACACGCCGGATCTGGCTGTCGAGGTGACCTTGCAGCCGATCCGGCGCTACGGTTTCGATGCGGCGATCCTGTTTTCCGATATCCTGGTCATCCCCGATGCGCTGCACCGGAACGTGCGGTTCGTGCAGGGCGAAGGTCCGCAAATGGATCCGATCGATGTCGCTGGTATCCAGGCGTTGAAGGGCGAAGGCGTTCTTGCCCATCTCGCTCCGGTCATGGAAACGGTTCGCCGGCTGAGACAGGAACTGCCACAGGAAACCACGCTGCTCGGTTTCTGTGGTGCGCCCTGGACGGTTGCGACATACATGATCGCCGGCCACGGGACGCCGGATCAGGCCCCTGCCCGGCTGTTCGCCTATCGGCATCCTGAAGCCTTCGAGAGGCTGCTGTCGCTGCTTGCGGAAATTTCCGCCGAATATCTGATCGCGCAGATCGATGCTGGCGCCGACGCCGTGCAAATCTTCGATTCCTGGGCCGGTGTTCTGGGCGAGAAGGAATTCGACGCCTATGCCGTGAAGCCTGTGGCCCGGATGATCGAGATCGTCCGCAGCGCGCGACCACAGGCGAAGATCATCGCCTTCGCCAAGGGTGCGGGCCTGAACCTGAAATCCTATCGGCAGAAGACCAAAGCCGATGCGATCGGCCTCGACTGGTCGGTGCCGCTGTCGTTTGCGGCCGAGTTGCAGAAGGATGGCCCGGTGCAGGGCAATCTGGATCCGATGCGGGTTGTCGCCGGCGGCAGGTCGCTGGAGGAGGGTATCGACGCCATTCTCGCTAAGCTTGGGCATGGGCCGCTGATCTTCAATCTCGGCCACGGCATCACCCCGGAGGCTAATCCGGATCACGTGCGCCAGCTGATCGAACGTGTGCGGGGAGCGAGCGCGTGAGTGGAGAGGAGCTGCAGACGGGCACGCCGGCGGGGAGGAGATCGGCACTGCGCGCCTTCGTCGCGCTTGCCGTCTTCATCGCTATCCTGGTTGCTGTCTATCTCGCTCAACCGAATGATTTTATTCTCTACATCAAGGCTTTCCATGTGATCGCGGTGATGTCCTGGATGGCGGGCCTCCTCTACCTGCCGCGGCTGTTCATCTATCACAGCGATGCGGAACCCGGCTCGGCGCAGTCCGAAACCTTTAAGATGATGGAACAGCGGCTCCTGAAGATCATCATGAACCCGGCGATGATGATCACTTGGGTTCTCGGTCTTTTTCTCGCTTGGGACGTCTACGAGTTTCGTGGCGGCTGGCTGCATGCGAAGATCGGGCTTGTCGTGCTGCTCACAATGGTGCATGTGCTGTTCAGCCGCGCGGTGCGCAACTTCGCGGTCGATGGTCCGCGAAAAACGCCGCGTTACTGGCGGATGATGAATGAACTCCCGACCGTTCTGATGATCGGGATCGTCATTCTGGTGATCGTGAAACCGTTCTGACGCGAGGATATTCTTTCTTTGGCAAGATTTCCGTCTTGCCCCTTGCGGCGTTCCACGTGAATCGCTATTTTCCTCCCCATCTCATCTCGTGGCATGCGTGTAATTTCCTGTCGTCCCCGGATCATCTTCCGCGGTAGCGAATTTCACCGACACGCCTATCCCCCCGAAATTCTCAATATGGTCCCCCCTTCATGGCTGAAATGAAGCTTCAAGAACTCAAGAGCAAATCCCCCACCGATTTGCTGACCTTCGCCGAATCACTGGAGGTCGAGAACGCCAGCACCATGCGCAAGCAGGAACTGATGTTTGCGATCCTCAAGGTTCTGGCGAGCCAGGACGTCGAAATCATCGGCGAAGGCGTGGTCGAGGTCTTGCAGGACGGGTTTGGTTTCCTGCGTTCCGCGAACGCAAACTATCTGCCCGGTCCCGATGACATCTATATCTCACCCTCCCAGATCCGCCGCTTCTCGCTGAAGACCGGCGACACGGTCGAGGGCCCGATCCGCGGTCCGAAAGAAGGCGAGCGTTATTTCGCCCTTCTCAAGGTCAACACGATCAATTTCGACGACCCGGAAAAGATCCGCCACAAGGTCCACTTCGACAACCTGACGCCGCTCTATCCGAACGAGCGGTTCAAGATGGAACTGGAAGTTCCGACTTCCAAGGATCTCTCCGCCCGCGTCATCGACCTTGTGGCGCCACTCGGCAAAGGCCAGCGTGGCCTGATCGTCGCGCCGCCGCGCACCGGTAAAACCGTTCTGCTACAGAACATCGCCCACTCGATCACCGCCAATCATCCGGAATGTTATCTGATCGTCCTCTTGATCGACGAACGGCCGGAAGAAGTCACGGACATGCAGCGGTCGGTGAAGGGTGAAGTCGTCTCCTCGACCTTCGATGAACCGGCCGTACGCCACGTACAGGTCGCCGAAATGGTCATCGAGAAGGCCAAGCGCCTCGTCGAGCACGGTCGCGACGTCGTCATTCTGCTCGACTCGATCACCCGCCTCGGCCGCGCCTACAACACCGTTGTGCCCTCCTCCGGCAAGGTTCTAACGGGCGGCGTCGACGCCAATGCGCTGCAGCGTCCGAAGCGTTTCTTCGGTGCCGCTCGTAATATCGAAGAAGGCGGTTCGCTGACGATCATTGCGACGGCGCTGATCGATACCGGCAGCCGCATGGACGAAGTTATCTTCGAAGAATTCAAGGGCACCGGCAACTCGGAAATCGTGCTCGACCGCAAGGTCGCCGACAAGCGCATCTTCCCGYCGATGGACATCCTCAAGTCCGGCACACGTAAGGAAGACCTGCTGGTGCCACGCCAGGATCTCCAGAAGATCTTCGTGCTTCGCCGTATCCTTGCCCCGATGGGCACCACGGATGCGATCGAATTCCTGATCGACAAGCTGAAGCAAACGAAGACCAATGGCGATTTCTTCGACTCGATGAACACCTGATCCTTAGCCGGATTCAAATTAGATATGGAGCGCTCGGTTTTGCCGGGCGCTTTTCAGTTTAGTGCCGCCTCTGGTAAGTTGAACCCATGGCCCAGGCAGACAACGATACGATCTTCGCGCTCTCGAGCGGCACCCTGCCAGCGGGTGTCGCTGTTATCCGCTTGAGCGGTCCGCAGGCTTTCGACGCCGCGGTGTCTTTGGCTGGTGAACTGTCGGCCGATCGGAAGGCCGGACTCAGAACGATTCGAAGCCGCAACGGTCTGATGATCGACCAGGCTCTGGTTGTGGCGTTTGCTGGTCCGAATTCGTTTACCGGCGAGGATTGTGTTGAAATGCATCTGCATGGCAGCCGCGCCGTCGTTTCCGCCGTCTATCAGGAACTGGAGGCGATCGGACTTCGGCTGGCGGACGCGGGCGAGTTTTCGCGCCGCGCGTTCGAGAACGGCAAGTTGGATCTGGTCGAGGTCGAAGGCCTGGCGGATCTCATCGCCGCCGAGACCGAGATGCAACGCCGCCTGGCGGTCGAGCAGGGTTTTGGTGGGCAGTCGGCGCTTTATATGGGTTGGGCCGAGAGATTGACCCGAGCTCGCGCGCTGATCGAGGCTGAACTCGATTTTGCCGATGAGGATGACGTCCCGGGGTCGGTGTCCGACAGGGTCTGGACAGAGGTCGGTGATCTTTATTTCGAGATCGAGGGACATATCGCTTCTGCAAAGGCGGGCGAGATTATCCGAGACGGCTACAAGGTGGTTATCGCCGGGCCGCCCAATGCCGGTAAGTCCAGCCTGCTCAATGCATTGGCAAAACGGGACGTTGCAATCGTCACCGAGATTGCCGGGACAACAAGGGATCTCCTGCATGTCGATATCGATATGGAGGGCTACCTCGTTCGTTTCTTCGATACGGCCGGGCTGCGCGAAAGCGAGGATCGCGTCGAGCAGGAAGGCGTTCGCAGGGCCAGGATTGCCATCGAGCAGGCCGATCTCGTCTTGCAGCTCGAAGAGATCGATTCGGACTCGAAACAGACTTACGACAGCGTGAAGGCTGAGGTTCTGCGGATCGGCACCAAGGTCGATATGCACCGACCATCGGCTGGTTATGACCTTGCCATTTCCAGTGAAACGGGAGATGGGCTGGAGGAATTGCGTTCACGGATCCTGTTAAAGCTCAAGGAAGCTTGGTCCGGATCGCTGGTTCCCAACCGGCAGCGGCATCTTCAGTATCTCAAAGAGGCTTCCCATTTTATCGCAGAAGCGTTAAACGGCCAGGAACTTGATCTTCGAGCGGAGAGCCTTCGGGCGGCTGCGTCGTCATTGGGCCGCATCACCGGCCGGGTCGATGTGGAACAGCTCCTTGACGTAATCTTTTCGCAGTTCTGCATCGGTAAGTGATTCACGTGAAACAGGGCGCTTTGCGCGGTTTCATAAGGTGACCAAATGGAAAAGACATTCGACGTAATCGTCATCGGTGGCGGACATGCTGGCTGCGAGGCTGCGAGTGCCGCTGCGCGCTTGGGCGCACAGATCGCTCTTATAACCCATAATCGGCAGACGGTGGGTGTCATGTCCTGCAATCCCGCAATTGGCGGACTTGGCAAGGGTCACCTTGTGCGTGAAGTCGATGCGTTCGATGGGCTGATGGGACGTGTTGCGGATGCCGCGGGCATCCAGTTCCGCCTTCTCAACCGAAGGAAGGGGCCGGCGGTGCGCGGGCCGCGGACGCAAGCCGATCGCAAGCTTTACCGCCAGGCGATGCAGCGCGAGATTTTCAACCACCCCAATCTCACTGTCATTGAAGGGGACGCGTTTGACCTGGAAATCCAGGCTGACCGCGTGACGGCCGTGGAATTGAAGGATGGTCGTCGATTCGGATGCGGAACGGTTGTCCTAACGACCGGCACGTTCCTTCGGGGTTTGATCCATATCGGTGACCAGAAGGTCCCCGCAGGTCGCGTTGGGGAGGCTCCCTCCCTGGGGTTATCGGAGACCCTTTTACGGTTCGGCCTGCGGCTCGGCAGGCTGAAGACCGGTACGCCTGCCCGGCTGGACGGAAATACGATCGACTGGGCACGGGTTGGCCGGCAGGAAGCCGACGAAGATCCGGTGCCTTTCTCCTTTATGACCGACCGAATTACCACGAAGCAGATTGCCTGTGGCGTCACCCGCACGACGGAGGCGACGCATAGGATCATTTCGGACAATATCCATCGGTCTGCGATGTATTCCGGGCAGATCGAGGGTGTCGGTCCGCGTTATTGTCCGTCGATCGAGGACAAGATCGTCCGCTTTGGCGAACGCGACGGGCATCAGATCTTTTTGGAGCCGGAAGGCTTGGACGACTCGACTGTCTATCCAAACGGCATTTCGACCTCGCTTCCCGCCGAGGTTCAGGCAGCGTTCATTCACACCATTCCAGGCTTGGAGGCGGTGTCGATCATCCAGCCCGGCTACGCAATCGAATATGATCACGTGGATCCGCGGGAGTTGACCGCCGCCCTTGAAGTCAAGAAGATTCCCGGMCTCTTTCTTGCGGGCCAGATCAATGGAACGACGGGTTATGAGGAGGCTGCGGCTCAGGGCCTGGTTGCCGGGCTGAACGCCGCGCGTAAAGCTTCCGGCGACGACGCCTATCACTTCAGCCGCGCCGATTCCTACATCGGAGTCATGGTGGACGATCTGACATCCCGTGGGGTGACCGAACCTTACCGAATGTTTACGTCGCGCGCTGAATATCGCCTTTCGCTTCGAGCTGATAATGCGGATGTTCGATTGACTGAAAATGCTATCGAACTTGGTTGCGTGGGAGCAGAACGGGCATCAAGGTTTCGCGATTATACCCAGGCACTAGATGCCGGCAGGGAATTACTGCAGTCTCGCAACCTGACGCCCAATGAGGCACATCGCTTTGGTCTGAAGTTGAATAAGGACGGCCAGCGACGGACGGCGTATGAGTTATTGGCTTATCCCGACCAATCGCTGAATGCGCTTACGACAATCTGGCCGGAACTGGAGCAACTTCCGCCAAAGGTTGCCGAAGCATTGGAGATCGAGGCGTCCTACGCGGTCTATATGAACCGGCAAGCGGCCGACATCCACGCCACCCACCGGGACGAGGCACGAATTATCCCGCAAGCCTTTGATTTCTCAGCGCTTCCGGGACTTTCCAATGAACTCAAACTGAAGCTAACGGCGGCAAACCCCGGCAATCTGGCACAGGCGTCCAAGGTTGACGGAATGACGCCCGCTGCCCTTGCGCTCATTCTAGCACTCCTTCGCAAAGAAGAAGCTGCACCGCAGCGCGTCAAGCGAGTCCTGTAATGCTTCTGAACGGCAAGAGTGTTTCACGTGAAACGCAGGAGAAGCTTGAGCACTTTGCAGCGCTTTTCCAGAAGTGGGCAAAGGCCATCAATCTGGTTGCTCCCTCCACACTGGACGAATTGTGGCGGCGTCATATTGCTGACAGCGCCCAAATCTTCCAACTCTCCCCTCATCCATATAGATGGCTCGATCTTGGTTCCGGGGGTGGCTTCCCTGGCGTGATAACGGCCATCTTTCTGGCCGAGACACAACAGGGATGGGTTCATCTGGTTGAGAGCAATCAGAAAAAGGCCGCGTTTCTTCGAGTGGCGCTCAATGAAACGGGCGCCAGGGGTTCAGTCCATCCTTTGCGAATCGAATCAGCCTTTACGGCCCTTCCCGATTGCGAGCGCATCTCCGCCAGAGCCCTTGCCGAGCTCGATCCGCTTCTTTCCTACACATCGCCTTGGATGATTGGCAAAGATACAAGAGCTTTTTTCCATAAAGGCAGGGATTACGCCGCGGAAGTCGAGAAAGCCCGTGGCCGTTGGTCGTTCGATCTGGTAAAACATCGGAGTGCCGTCGAGCCGGATTCAGTTATCCTCGAGATTAGCAATTTAAGGCACAAAGAACCCTAGATTTTCAGGTGCTGAATGTTTGAAAGAAATCGGGTTATCACGATTGCCAACCAAAAAGGCGGCGTGGGCAAGACAACGACGGCAATCAACCTGGCGACGGCCCTTGCGGCAATTGGCGAACGCGTTCTGATCATCGACCTTGATCCGCAGGGCAATGCCAGCACCGGGCTGGGTATCGACCGTCGAGACCGCAAGCTCTCTTCCTATGATTTGTTGATGGGATACAACTCCATAGCGGAGACGGCGCTCGAGACGGCGGTTCCAAACCTGCACATCGTTCCCTCGACGATGGACCTGCTTGGATTCGAAATGGAAATTTCCCAGGCTTCTGATCGGGCATTCAAGCTGCGAAGCGCGTTGAGAGGCGATGACGCCCTGGTCTATTCCTATATTCTTCTGGACTGCCCCCCGTCGTTCAACCTGTTGACGATGAATGCCATGGCCGCGGCTCATTCCATCCTGGTACCGTTGCAATGCGAGTTCTTTGCACTGGAAGGGTTGAGCCAGTTGCTCGAAACGGTCGATCAGGTGCGTCGCAGCGTCAATCCGTCGCTCGATATCCAGGGAATCGTCCTCACCATGTTCGATGCCCGAAACAACCTGGCTCAACAGGTTGTCAATGATGTGCGGACGCATCTTGGCGAGAAGGTCTATCATACGCTGATTCCGCGCAATGTCCGTGTATCCGAGGCGCCTTCTTACGGTAAGCCGGCGATCCTATACGATCTGAAATGCGCGGGCAGCCAAGCTTATTTGCAACTGGCTTCCGAAGTCATCCAGCGAGAACGCAGGCGTAAAGCCGCCTGATTCAGACCAAGTGAGTGATAAGAATGAACGACGACCTATCGAAACGGCGCCTCGGGCGCGGTCTTGCAGCGCTCATAGGCGAAATGGATCAGCAGGCGCCCGCCGATAACGGTGCCCGGAGCGTTAATCCGGATCGTATGGTCCCGATTGAGCATGTATCCCGCAATCCGAAGAATCCGCGTCGGAGTTTCGATGAGGGCGAGCTGCAGGATCTGGCCAGCTCCATTCGTCAGCACGGAATCGTTCAGCCGGTCGTTGTTCGGCCGCGAGGCCCTGCACAATATGAAATCATAGCCGGCGAACGTCGTTGGCGTGCCGCCCAATTGGCGGGCTTGATCGAAATTCCTGTCATCGTCCGCGACGTGGACGATCGGACGGCACTCGAGATCGCAATCGTCGAGAACGTTCAACGTTCGGACCTCAATCCCCTGGAAGAGGCCCTTGGCTACGACCAGCTGATCGCCGAGCACGGCTATACTCAGAACGATCTGGGCGAGATCATCGGCAAGAGCCGAAGCCATGTCGCCAACAGTCTTCGCCTGCTGAAGCTGCCCGAACCGGTGCGGGATATGCTGGCAGCAGGGAGCCTTTCCGCGGGGCATGCCCGTGCGTTGATCACGACGTCGGATCCGGCTTCACTGGCGCGTACCATTATTGCCAAGGGAATGTCGGTGCGGGATGCCGAAAAGCTGGCACAGAACGATATCAAGGCTCAAGCCGAGCCGACAACCGTTTCGAAAGCGGAACAAAAAGATTCCGATACGCTGGCGCTTGAGCGGACCCTTTCGGATTCCCTCGGACTGGAAGTGAAGATCAACCACAAGAATGGTGGGGGCCAGATCAAGATCGGCTACCGGACGCTGGAGCAGCTCGAGGAGATCTGCCGTCTTCTAGAACGGAGATAATCTAGGAAATTCAACGGCTTGATTGAATGGTCGTGGCCATCAGCGTGTGAAAGGCAATGTTGGATTCCAGGCTCTGCCTCTGCCGCGACATCAGGATTGCGGCTTGCAGCCTTTCCGTTTCACGCGAGAGCGCTGGTGAGCTCCATGTTCTCAGCACTTTTTCTATGAGCGGTTTGCGCTTGAAGTGAATATGCCGGCCGAGTGTCATCATCACCTGGGCGGTCTGGAGCTTCTTTTCCTCCATTTCCGCCTTCATCAGATCCAGCAGCTGGAATTGTTTCAGGCAGGATTGCAGGACGAGAAAAACCGGGGTCTTCGATGAGACGACCTTCTGGATGGCACGGTGCAGGCCCGGCAAGTCACCGCTGAGGATCGCATCGACGGCCTCGTCGGCCGAAACGGCACTCGCGTCCCCGATAATCCCATCGATATGCTCTTCCTCGACCATGCCCATACCACGGCAATAGAGAGCGAGCTTGCGGATCTCGTTACGGGAGGCTACGCGATCCCCGCCGAGCAGCTCCAGGAGCCTCTGGCGCGCGCCTTGGCTGATTCTGAGACCTTCGCTCCCCAGTTCCGAATCGATCAGCCCGTTCAGCGCCTTCACGTCGTCCGCATAACAGGGAATGACAGCGATCGACCGCGAAGGTTCCGCGATCTTGCGCAGTCCGCTCCCCTTCTTGAGGTCTCCCGCTTCGACAATCAGGATGTTGGCCGGCGGCGGACCATCCACGAGAGCCTGCATCGCGTCGAGAAGGGGTTTTTCGTTGGCGGCACCGCGCAGCCATACGAGTTTGGAGCCGCCGAAGAGGCCGAGCGAGTTCACCTCGTCGAGAAGCCGTCCGGGGTCACCCTGCAGATCCGAGACGTCGAGCTTGAGCATGGCGAACGGATCGTCCTGGGAGACGCCTGTCTTGCCTGCAATGAGTGCTGCCCGTTCGGAGACAAGGCCGCGATCCGGTCCGTAGATCACGAAGATCTTGTAAAGATCCGAGCTCTTTTCGACAAACCGATCGAATTCGTGGGACTTTACTTCTGCCATACCGTCTGCGGCTGAGGTTCGCGGGCGAGCGCGATGGCGATCTCGGCGCGGATGAATTCAGCGAGCTCTCTTGCAGCGCGGTTTTCGGCATCGCGAACGGCGCGGAGCGAGGCATAACCCTGACCCGAGACATCCATGAGCGATACGACTTCACGCTTGCCGGACTTCAAGATCTTTCCGTCGCTAATGCGGGTGATCGTGTAGATGCCCTCCACCTGAACGCGGCCCGGGACAGGCACGCCGGTCGGAGAGACATTGTCGTTGTCCTCATCAGCGCTAATGTTGGAGGACGCACTTTTTGTCGATAGTTTTACCTCGTAAGCCGGATGAGCCGACTCGCCGGCACCCCCGGAGGTCAGGAAAACCAGTTGATTGCGGACAACCTGGTCGAGGCGGGTGCGGGGTTGCCAAAAGCCGACCGAAGCCAAGCGTTCGCCCGTACCGGAAGCCTCGGAATAGAGCGGGCGGACCTGGCAGCCGGCAAGCACAGTCAACATTACCAGGCCAGATATGAACCCGAAACGACGAAGAGAGCGGTCAGACGACAATGTTTACGATCCTCTGTGGGACGACGATGACTTTCTTCGGCGCCCGGCCTTCAAGAGCCGCTTTGACCGTATCCAGTGCCAGAACCGCAGCTTCGACCGCACTTTGATCCGCGTCGCGCGCGATTGTCAATTCGCCGCGCTTCTTGCCGTTGATTTGGATCGGCAGTGTGATCTCGTTCTCGATGACGAGAGCTTCGTCATATTGCGGCCAGGGGGCTACGGAAAGCAGTTCCTTGTTGCCGAAAACCGCCCAGCATTCTTCCGCCAGATGCGGTGTCATCGGGGCAACAAGCTGGATCAGAATTTCCGAAGCGTTGCGGACGGCGCCGCGATAGGCAGCATCGCCCTCGCCGGCAGCGACCCGGCCTAGCGGCGCCGCAAGCGCATTCACCAGTTCATAGATGCGCGCTACGGCTTTGTTGAACGAGAGCCTGTCGTAATCGCCCTGAACCGCCTTCAGCGTCTTGTGGGCGAGCTGCGAGATTGCCAGCGCTTCGCCCTCGTTAGCCGGCATCGGATCGATACCAGCCAGGTTCTCCGAGGCTTCGGAGATCAGACGCCACAGGCGCTGGGTGAAGCGGTGAGCACCTTCGACACCGGCTTCGGACCAGATCACGTCTCGGTCCGGCGGCGAGTCGGAGAGCACGAAGAAGCGGGCCGTATCGGCGCCGTAGGAGGCGATGATATCGTCCGGATCGACGACGTTCTTTTTCGATTTCGACATCTTCTCGATCGAGCCGATCGTCACTTCCTCGCCGCCCTTCAGCATGGTGGCACGGCGCTTGCCATCGACTTCCTCGATGCGGATATCGGCCGGGGCCACCCATTCACCATTGGGGCCGGTGCCACGACGATAGGTTTCGTGCACGACCATGCCTTGCGTGAAGAGGCCCTTGAAGGGCTCCTTGACCTCGACATGGCCGGTCTCGCGCATGGCGCGGGTGAAGAAACGGGAATAGAGCAGGTGCAGGATCGCGTGCTCGATGCCGCCGATATACTGGTCAACCGGCAGCCAGCGGTTGGCGACGGCTGGATCGGTCGGATCCTTCTCCCAGGGCGCCGTGAAGCGGGTGAAATACCAGCTCGAATCGACGAACGTGTCCATCGTGTCCGTCTCGCGGCGGGCCTGCTTGCCGCATTGCGGGCAGGCGACATGGCGCCAGGTCGGATGTCGGTCGAGCGGGTTGCCCGGCAGGTCGAAAGTCACGTCGTCCGGCAGCTTGACCGGCAGGTCCGCTTTCGGCACCGGCACGACGCCGCAGTCATCGCAATGGATGACTGGGATCGGGCAGCCCCAGTAGCGCTGGCGCGAGATGCCCCAGTCGCGCAGGCGGAAATTCACCTTGCGCTCACCCTGCGGCATGTTGCCGACAATCGTTTCCGACAGCCGGTTCGCAACGATCTCGAAGGCTTCATCGGTCGTCTTGCCGTCGAGGAAGCGCGAATTGATCATCACGCCGTCATCGACGTAAGCGGTGTCGCCGACCTCGAAGGTCGCGGCGTCGCCGTCCTCCGGCATGACGACCGGCACGACGGGCAGACCATATTTGCGGGCGAAATCCAGGTCTCGCTGGTCACCGGACGGGCAGCCGAAGATGGCGCCGGTGCCGTAATCCATCAGCACGAAGTTGGCGACATAGACCGGCAGTTCCCAGGATGGGTCGAGTGGGTGCCTGACCCGGACGCCGGTATCGATGCCCTTCTTCTCGGCTGTTTCCAGCGCTGCGAGCGAGGTCCCGTGATGGCGGCATTCCTCGGCAAAAGCTTCGATAGCCGGATTCTGCGCGGCTGCGGCTTTGGCCAGCGGATGGTCGGCGGCAATGGCCAGGAACGAAGCACCGAACAGCGTGTCTGGACGGGTCGTGTAGACCACGACTTCGCTTTCGCCGGCGGGTGCCGTCGAACTGACGATTTCCCAGCGAACCGTCAGGCCCTCGGATCGGCCGATCCAGTTCTTCTGCATCAGCCGGACCTTTTCAGGCCACTGGTCGAGCGTATCGAGCGAGTCCAACAGATCCTGGCTGAAATCGGTGATCTTGAAGAACCACTGCACCAGATCGCGCTGCTCCACCAGCGCACCCGAGCGCCAGCCGCGGCCGTCGATAACCTGCTCGTTAGCCAGAACCGTCTGGTCGACCGGATCCCAGTTGACCTTGGACTGCTTGCGATAAACCAGTCCCTTTTCCATCATGTCGAGGAAGAGGTGCTGCTGCTGCTGGTAATATTCGACGTCACAGGTGGCGAACTCGCGTGACCAGTCGAGCGACAGGCCCATGGCCTTCAGCTGCGCCTTCATGGATTCGATGTTCTGGTAGGTCCAGGTCTTCGGATGCACCTTGTTGTCGCGAGCGGCATTTTCAGCCGGCATGCCGAAAGCGTCCCAGCCCATCGGATGCAGGACGTTGAAACCGCGGGCGCGCTTGTAGCGGGCCACCACGTCGCCCATGGCATAGTTGCGCACGTGGCCCATATGGATGCGGCCCGACGGATAGGGAAACATCTCCAGAACGTAGTATTTTTCGCGCGGATCGCTGTTGTCAGTCTCGAAAACCTTGGCATCGTTCCAGGTCTGCTGCCAACGGGGCTCGGCATCGCGCGGATTATAACGTTCAGTCGCCATTTCAATGATATTCCGGGAAAATAAGATCAAGAGTCGGGCGAGACCTTCACCATGAAACCCGGCGAGCGTCAAGTTTTACGGGGGCGGGAAAGGCCAAGTTCAGGGCGAAACACCCTTGGCAGAGCCTTATATGAGGACTAAGCGCTGAGCTTGCAAGAAAAGCGGAAGGTAGAGGCCATGAACGTCGAAGAACGGCTGCAGGATGTGAAGGCACGGATCGGCAAGGCGGAGCGCCTGTCGAGGCGGCCGGTGGGGTCGGTGACGCTCGTGGCGGTTTCGAAAACGTTCGAAGCGCAGGACATTCGGCCAGCAATCGCCGCGGGACAGCGGGTATTCGGCGAGAACCGCGTGCAGGAAAGCCAGGACAAGTGGCCGGAACTGAAGTCCGAGACGCCTGAAATCGAGCTGCATCTGATCGGGCCGCTGCAATCCAACAAGGCGGCCGACGCCGTGGCGCTGTTCGATGTCATCGAGACGGTGGACAGGGAAAAGATCGCCCGCGCGCTTGCCAGCGAGATCAACAAGCAGGGCAAAGCGCCAAAACTCTATGTGCAGGTCAATACCGGGCTTGAGCCCCAGAAGGCGGGGATCGAGCCGAAGCAGGCCGTTGCCTTCGTAGAGTTCTGCCGCAAGGAGCTCGGGCTTTCGATCGAGGGGCTGATGTGCATTCCGCCGGCTGAGGAAAATCCGGGGCCGCATTTTGCGCTGCTCGCCGAGCTTGCCGTGCAATGCGGCGTCGAAAAACTCTCCATGGGGATGTCCGGCGATTTCGAGACGGCGGTCGAATTCGGGGCGACCAGCGTACGCGTCGGCTCGGCCATCTTCGGCTCGCGCTGAAAACAGGCTTTCGCCAAGCACCTAGCGCTTTCGTCGGGCTTTCCCGCACCTCGCCTGCACCCTAGATTGACCATTCCGGGCTGTGCTCATGTGACGGGAGGTGCAGATGCAAAGCCGCTATTTCGACGTTTATGAAGGCTGGCAAAAGGATCCAGAAGGGTTCTGGAGAGGCGCGTCCGCTGCCATCGACTGGTTCAAGGAACCGGAGAAGATCTTCGACAGGGACGAAGGGGTCTATGGCCGCTGGTTCACCGGCGGCGAGACCAATACCTGCCATAACTGCCTCGACCGGCATGTGGCGGCCGGACGGGGCGGCCAGCGGGCATTTATCCACGACAGCGCCATGACGGGAAGGCAGAAGAGCTTCACCTATGCCGAGGTGCTCGACGAGGTGAAGGCGATCGCAGCGGTTATGGGTGATCTCGGCATCGGCAAGGGAGACCGCGTCGTCATCTACATGCCGATGGTGCCGGAAGCGGTCTTCTCGATGCTGGCCTGCGCCCGGCTTGGGGCGGTGCATTCGGTGGTGTTCGGCGGGTTTGCGGCGCTGGAGTTGGCGGCGCGACTGAACGATTCGGAAGCCAAACTGGTGGTCAGTGCGAGCTGCGGCCTCGAGCCTGGCCGCACCGTCGCCTATAAGCCGCTGCTCGACCAGGCGATCGAGCTTGCCCGGGTAAAACCCGAACATTGCCTCATCCTGCAGCGCGAACAGCTCCAGGTGGAGCTGCGGTCGGAGCGGGGAGAGCTGGATTTCTCGGAGGCGGTGGAGAAGGCGCGGGGCAGGGACGTACCATGCGTGGCGGTCAAGGCGACCGATCCGCTCTACATCCTCTACACGTCCGGAACGACCGGCCAGCCCAAGGGCGTCGTGCGCGACAATGGCGGGCACATGGTGGCGCTGCATTGGAGCATGGAGAACATCTTTGGCGTCAAGCCGGGGGAGGTGTTCTGGACTGCATCCGATATCGGCTGGGTGGTCGGCCATTCCTATATCGTCTACGGACCGCTGCTCGCCGGCAATACAAGCGTGATCTTTGAGGGCAAGCCGGTCGGCACGCCGGATGCCGGCACGTTCTGGCGGGTCGTCAGCGATCACGACGTGAAAGTGCTGTTCACGGCGCCGACGGCTTTTCGGGCGATCCGTCGTGACGATCCGGAGGGCGAACTGGTCGAAAAATACGATCTGACCGGGATGCTTGCCCTGTTCCTCGCCGGCGAGCGGGCCGATTCGGAAACACTGAAATGGGCCGAGCAGAAGCTTAAGATCCCGGTGATCGATCACTGGTGGCAGACGGAGACGGGCTGGCCTGTAGCCGCCAACACGGTCGGGCTCGGTCTGATGCCGGTCAAGCACGGTTCGCCGACGCGGCCGATGCCCGGTTATGCGCTCGACGTGCTGGACGATGCCGGCCATCCGGTGCCGCGCGGGACGCTCGGCAATATTGTCATCAAGCTGCCGCTGCCGCCCGGCTGCCTCGTCAGCTTCTGGAATGCTGACCAGCGGTTCCGCGAGGCTTGCCTTGACGAGTTCCCGGGGTATTACAAGACGGCCGATGCCGGGGTGATGGACGAGGACGGTTATATCTTCGTGATGGCGCGCACCGATGACATCATCAACTGCGCCGGCCATCGGCTTTCGACCGGGGCAATGGAGGAAGTCTGCGCCAAACATCCCGATGTCGCAGAATGCGCGGTAATCGGCGTCCATGATGCCACCAAGGGGCAGATCCCCTGCGGCTTCATGGTGCTGAAGAACCATGTTTCACGGGAAATCACTGATATTGCGAGAGAAGTGGCCGAGCTGGTGCGCAACGAGATCGGCCCGGTGGCGGCGTTCAAGACGGTGATGGTGGTTCATAAGCTGCCGAAGACCCGATCGGGCAAGATCCTGCGCGGCACGATGCAGAAGATTGCCGACGACATGCCGTGGAAAATGCCGGCAACGATCGAGGATGCGACGGTGCTGGACGAGATCACCGCGATCCTGAAGGCGAACGGCTACGCCCGCGAAGGGAGCGGCCTCAAACAGAGTGCCTGAACGAAAGAAGCCCGGATCGTCTCCGGGGCTTCTTGAATGCAATCGAAATGGGGTCGATCAGAAGCGGTCGTCTTCCTCGTCGTCGTCGCGACGGGTGGACTTGAGCGACGAGAGCTTGGCGAAAACGGCGTCCGCGTCGATTTCCTTTTCCTTCTCTTCCTCGCGCTCGTTGCGATAATTGAAACCGAGGTTTTCGGTTTCGCTCGCCGGCTGCAGGGAAGCGCCGAGTTCGGCGGCGGTCGGCAGCGGACGACCCTTGGAAGCGCGCTCCACTTCGAGGTCGAGGTCGATCTGGCTGCAGAGGCCAAGCGTCACCGGATCCATCGGCGTCAGGTTGGTCGAGTTCCAGTGGGTGCGYTCGCGRATCTGCTCGATCGTCGACTTGGTGGTGCCGACGAGGCGGGAGATTTGCGCGTCCTTGAGTTCAGGATGGTTGCGAACCAGCCAGAGAATGGCGTTCGGGCGATCCTGGCGCTTGGAGACCGGCGTATAGCGCGGGCCGCGGCGTTTCGATTCCGGCACGCGAACCTTCGGTTCCGAAAGCTTCAGCTTATGATTGACGTCCTTTTCGCCGCGTTCGATTTCATCGCGCGAAAGCTGGCCGGTTGCGATCGGGTCCAGGCCCTTGATGCCCTGCGCCGCTTCGCCATCCGCAATGGCTTTCACCTCGAGCGGGTGGAGCTTGCAGAAATTGGCGATCTGTTCGAAGGAAAGCGCGGTATTGTCGACCAGCCATACAGCGGTCGCCTTCGGCATGAGCAATTGTTGAGCCATGGGTATAGGTCCTCTGTCCGTCCGCGCCGGTGTCGCGGGCCGTGGGTATCAACCACAATTTCCGGGAATTTACCGCCCTATAATCGAATTGGGACAGAATTGCAAATCTTTGAAGCGAGATCGTCGCCCCGAGATGAACCGTTTGTCTAATTGCCGCTCTTGCCTCACCTGTTATGAATGCGGCACATATCGCTGACGGCTCGATGCGTCGTTATGCGTGCCAATTCAGGGAGGTGTTCATGTCGGAAAAAGTCTACCCGGTTCTCAAGTCCGCCAAAGCGAAAGCGCTCATCGACAAGGATAGATACGAGAAGTGGTACGAGGAGAGCGTCGAGGATCCGGACAAGTTCTGGGGCAAACACGGCAGGCGCATTGACTGGTTCAAGCCCTATACCAAAGTCAAGAACACGTCCTTCAAGGGCAAGGTCTCGATCAAATGGTTCGAGGACGGTCTGACCAACGTTTCCTACAACTGCATCGACCGCCACCTGAAGACCCATGGAGAGCGCACAGCGCTGATCTGGGAAGGCGACAATCCCTATATCGACAAGAAGATCACCTATAACCAGCTTTACGATCAGGTCTGCCGGCTGGCGAACGTCTTGAAGAAACACGGCGTCAAGAAGGGCGACCGCGTCACCATCTACATGCCGATGATCCCCGAAGCGGCCTATGCGATGCTCGCCTGCGCCCGTATCGGCGCGGTACATTCGGTCGTGTTCGGCGGGTTCTCGCCGGAAGCGCTGGCCGGCCGCATCATCGACTGCCAGTCTACCTTCGTGATCACCTGCGACGAGGGCGTCCGCGGTGGCAAGCCGGTGCCGCTCAAGGACAATACCGATACGGCGATCCATATCGCGGCCCGCCAGCACGTGATCGTCAACAAGGTCGTGGTGGTGCGCCGCACTGGCGGCAAGACCGGCTGGGCGCCTGGCCGCGACCTCTGGTACCACCAGGAAATAGCCACCGTGAAGGAGCACTGCGAGCCGGCGAAGATGAAGGCGGAAGATCCGCTGTTCATCCTTTACACTTCGGGCTCGACCGGAAAGCCGAAGGGCGTGCTGCACACGACCGGCGGTTACCTCGTCTTCGCGGCGATGACCCACGAATATACGTTCGACTACCATGACGGCGACATCTACTGGTGCACGGCGGATGTGGGCTGGGTGACCGGCCATTCCTACATCGTCTACGGGCCGCTGGCGAACTGCGCCACCTCGCTGATGTTCGAAGGCGTGCCGAACTTCCCCGATCAAGGCCGTTTCTGGGAAATCATCGATAAGCACAAGGTCAACATCTTCTACACCGCCCCGACGGCGATCCGTTCGCTGATGGGTGCCGGCGACGAGTTCGTGAAACGCTCCTCGCGGACAAGCCTGCGCCTGCTTGGCACGGTCGGCGAACCGATCAACCCGGAAGCCTGGGAATGGTATTACAACGTGGTCGGCGACAAGCGCTGCCCGGTCGTCGATACCTGGTGGCAGACGGAAACCGGCGGCCACATGATCACCCCGCTGCCGGGTGCCACCGACCTGAAGCCGGGTTCGGCCACCAAACCGTTCTTCGGCGTGAAGCCCGAACTGGTGGATAACGAGGGCAAGGTGCTGGAAGGCGCGGCCGACGGCAATCTCTGCATCGCAGACAGCTGGCCGGGCATGATGCGCACGCTCTACGGCGACCACGACCGCTTCATCCAGGCCTATTTCTCCACCTACAAGGGGAAATATTTCACCGGCGACGGCTGCCGGCGGGACGAGGACGGTTATTACTGGATTACCGGCCGCGTCGACGACGTGCTGAACGTCTCCGGTCACCGGCTCGGCACGGCGGAAGTGGAATCGGCGCTCGTCTCACACAATCTCGTGTCGGAAGCGGCGGTCGTCGGTTATCCGCACAATATCAAGGGCCAGGGCATCTATTGCTACGTGACCCTGATGTCCGGCCACGAAGGCAGCGACGCGCTGCGCCAGGAACTGGTGAAGCATGTCCGCCAGGAAATCGGCCCGATCGCGCAACCCGACAAGATCCAGTTCGCGCCCGGCCTACCAAAAACCCGCTCCGGCAAGATCATGCGCCGCATCCTGCGCAAGATCGCCGAGGACGATTTCGGTTCGCTCGGGGATATCTCGACGCTCGCTGATCCGGGCGTGGTGGACGATCTGATCGCCAACCGCCAGAACAAAGCGGGCTGATTGAACTTAAAGGCCGCTCGGGAAACCGGGCGGCCTTTTCAGTCTGTGTCGCAGACCTCGCGCGGCTTGCGTCCGCCGTCATAGGGCCGCACGAAGCCCGCGAGCAGCAGGTCGCCGCCGGCGCTGCGGCCATCGGAGAGCACGACGTCAGCGACGATGCGACCGAAATATTTATCGCCGGAAATATGGGTGAGCTGAATTTTACGTGATTGGGCGGTCAGCGCTTCGAGCGCCCGTTGGGCATCGAGGCCCGCTTCGCGCAGCCGCTCGCATTTCGATTTCAGCTCCGGCGCATCGATGCCCCGAATACGCACATAAACTTCCATCTTCTGCTGCGGCCAGGGCTGCGCTTCGACCAGCAGCGTATCGCCGTCGATGACCCGCAGGATTTCAGCCGCCACCGGTCCCGGGATTTCGTCACGCGCTTCAACTCTGGTCGTGAAGACCGTGGCGATGCCAGTGAGAATCAGAAGGGACTTGATCATGGAAAGGAATAAATTCCGATCCATGGAGGAAGTCAATAGGAATATTTACTTAGAAGTCGATCGCCCGGCCGTTGATCTCCCAGTCGCCGAAGCGGGCGGGGTCGGCGCCGCCGCGGCCGCCGAATTCTTCGGGCAGTTCGGCCTTGGCCGCTGCCTGGCGGCGTTCCTCGGCTTCCTTGAGCGCGCGCTCGGCGGCTGGGGAAAGCGGCTTCTTGGGCGCACCTTCTTCCGGTATGATTTCTGAATTGTCGTTGTCTGCGCTTTGCATCGTGGCCTTCGCCGGGTGGATTATTGAAAACTCTGGTTGAATTGACCACATCATAAGGCGTTCGCGCCTGGGGGAAAACCCTTTAAAGGCCTTTGGGCGATATCGGCAACGGGAGAGATGACGATGAATGTGATGCGCACCGCCATGCTTCTGGCCTTCATGACGGCCCTGTTCATGGGGATCGGCTTCCTGATCGGCGGCACGGGCGGCATGATGATCGCTCTGGTGATCGCTGCCGGTATGAACCTGTTTTCCTACTGGAATTCCGACAAGATGGTTCTGTCGGCCTACCATGCGCAGGAGGTCGATGCCCGTAGCGCGCCGGAATTCTACAACATGATCCGCGATCTTTCGGCCAATGCCGGCCTGCCGATGCCAAAAGTCTATGTCTACGACAATCCGCAGCCGAACGCCTTTGCGACCGGCCGTAATCCGCAGAACGCCGCCGTTGCGGCCTCCACCGGGCTGATGCAGCGGCTGACGCATGAGGAAGTGGCGGGTGTGATGGCGCATGAACTCGCGCATATCCAGAACCGCGATACGCTGACCATGACGATCACCGCGACGCTTGCCGGCGCGATTTCGATGCTCGGCAATTTCGCCTTTTTCTTCGGTGGCAATCGCGAAAACAACAATCCTTTCGGTTTCGTCGGCGTGCTGGTGGCGATGATCGTCGCTCCGTTCGCCGCGATGCTGGTGCAGATGGCGATCAGCCGGACGCGCGAATATTCGGCCGACCGTCGCGGCGCCGAGATCTGCGGCAATCCGCTGTGGCTCGCCTCCGCACTCGGCAAGATCGCCGGTGCGGCGCATCAGATTCCGAACTACGAGGCCGAGCGCAATCCGGCCACGGCGCATATGTTCATCATCAACCCGCTGTCGGGTGAGCGCATGGACAACCTGTTCTCCACACACCCGGATACCGGAAACCGTATCGCCGCGCTTCAGCAGATGGCCGGTGAGTTCCGCAACGGTGCCTCGACGGCGCAGTTCCGGACTGATAGACCGCAGCGCACCGCGCGCTCCGTTCCGAATACCGGTTGGGGCCGCGGCTCGGATGAACCGCGTAAAGGTCCCTGGTCTTGAACGAAGACAAAAAGAACAAGAAGCCATACAAGCCAGCGGGCAAACCAGCCGAACAGCGCAGGAAACCGGCTCACTCGGAGAAGGAGAGCGGTCCCTTCAAGGCAGGTCTCGAAGTTCGTGTCACAGCCGCCAAGCTTCTGGCGGCCGTCATCGACCGAAAAATCTCGCTCGACGGCATGCTCGACCTTGTTCATGGCAATCCGGCCTATCGGGCGCTGGGCGATGCCGACCGGGCGCTGACACGCGCCATTCTCAATACAGCGCTTCGTCATCTGCCGCGCATCGAGGCGGCGATCGCGTCGCTGATCGACACGCCGCTGCCGGAAGGCGCTCGGGCGCTTCACCATGTGCTGGTGATCGCTGCCGCGCAGATCCTGCATCTCGACGTGCCGCCGCATGCGGCCGTCGACCTTGCGGTCGAACAGGCCAACCGTGATCCGCGCAACCGCCGTTTCGCCAAGCTGGTGAATGCTGTCCTGCGCCGGCTGGACCGGGAGAAGGACGAGATCCTTGCCACGACCGCCAGCATCTCGCCGGTGCCCGCCTGGTTCCGCAAGCGCCTGGTCGCCCTCTATGGCGAGGTGGAGGCGGAACGTATCGCCGAAGCGCAGCTCGTTCCGGCGGCCATCGACCTGACGGTCAAATCCGACCCCGCCGCCTGGGCGGAAAAGCTCGGCGGCACGGTTCTGCCGACCGGCAGCATTCGCCTTACGGCCTTTGACGGTGCGGTTTCTGCGCTCGAAGGGTTCGAAGACGGCGTGTGGTGGGTACAGGATGTTGCAGCCAGCATTCCGGCAAAGCTGTTCGGCGATCTGAAGGGCAAGAAGGTCGCAGATCTCTGCGCGGCGCCCGGTGGCAAGACCGCGCAGCTGATTGCGGCCGGTGCCGAGGTGATCGCGGTCGAGCAATCCGCCAACCGGTTGGCACGGCTCAAGGAAAATCTTGGGCGGCTCGGTTACGAGGCGGAGCTGGTCGGCGGCGACCTTTTCGAGTTCAAGCCGGCGGAGCTGCTGGACGGCGTGCTGCTCGACGCGCCCTGTTCCTCGACCGGCACGACGCGCCGGCATCCGGACGTGCTCTGGACCAAGGGTCCGGAGGATGTGAGCAAACTTGCAGCCCTCCAGGAAAAGATGCTGCGCCACGCCGTCACGCTGGTGAAACCGGGCGGCATTATCGTTTTCTCCAATTGCTCGCTCGATTCTCAGGAGGGGGAGGAACTGGTCGTGCGCGTGCTGAAGGACCATCCGGAATTGAAACGCCTGGCCGTCGATCCCAGAGACTGGCCGGGGTTGGAAGGCGCGATCTCGGCGCTCGGCGAATTCCGCACCACGCCTGCGATGCTGCCCGCCAGCGAAAATTTCGTGGGCGGCATGGACGGCTTCTTCGCAAGCGTGCTGCAGATCCGGTAAGGCTTTCTTCACCATACCGACCGATACTTTCGAACAATCTAATAGTTGATTCCCGCCGGCGGGGCGGAGGCTGATTCCTGCGGAGTGTCCAGATTGAAGATGCGGCTCGCGGATCGCCGGAGGCTTTTGTCCTTCGGCTTGCGGGAAATCTGGCGGCGCCTTTGCCGGCGTTCCGCCGGATTCCGCTTGGCCGTGACCTCGTTTTCCATGCAGGTGCCGGATCGGCTGATTGTCGCGCCGACGGATCTGCGGGCGCTCGACCCGTTCGTGGCGGAGGAAATCCTGGAAGGCCGGTTCCCGCTCGCGGGGCGGATTCTCGAAACCTATGGCCAATCGCCGTTCTCCGTCGAGCTGCCGTCCCGGGCGGCGGCGGAGCGGCTGCATTCGTTTGCCTGGCTGCGTCATATCCGCACCAACAAGACGGAAGCCGCCTGTGCCAGCGCCCGTCAGGTGGTCGCCGACTGGATCGCGCTTTATGGCCGAGATCCGAAAGGCATTGCCTGGGAGGCGCATGTCGCGGCGGAACGGGTGATCGCCTGGCTTTCGCATTCGACGGTGGTGCTGCAGGGCGCAGAGGCCGGCTTCTACCGCCGTTTCATGAAAAGCCTCGCCTACCAGGTCCGTTATCTCAGGAAGATAGCCGGCTGCACGCCGGAGGGCGATACGCGGTTGAGGCTTCGGATCGCGCTTGCCATGGCGTCGATCTCGATGCCGACGCGGGCTGCCTATATCCGTCGTGAGGGCAGGCGGCTGGATCGGGAGCTGGAACGTCAGATCCTTGCCGATGGCGGGCATGTGTCGCGCAATCCACGTGCGGTGCTCGACCTGCTGATCGATCTCCTGCCGCTTCGCCAGACCTATATCAATCTCGGCCACGACCTGCCGCAAAAACTCATCCCGACGATCGATCGCATGTATCCGGCGCTCCGCTTCTTCCGGCACCAGGATGGCGATCTGGCGCTGTTCAACGGTGCGAGCTCGACGCCCGCGAGCGAGCTGATGTCGGTGCTGCGCTATGACGAAACGGCGGGCAAGCCATTCAAGGCGCTGCCGCACATGAACTATCATCGCCTCTCGGCGGACGGCACGACGCTGATCGTCGATACCGGCCGTCCGCTGTCCCCCGGGCTTTCCCGCGGCGCGCATGCGGGTTGTCTTTCCTTCGAGATGTCGGCCGGCCGGCATCGTTTCATCGTCAATTGCGGCTCGCCGAAATATGCCGGACGAAATTACCGGCACATGGCCCGCTCGACGCCCGCCCATTCGACGGTGACGCTCAACGAGACATCGTCCAGTCGCATCATCCGGTCCCGCTTCGCAGGCTCCATGCTGCTTGGTGGCGTTTCGGAGGTAGAGGTGGAGCGCTGGGACGACATGCATGGCAATGACTGGCTGCGCGCCAGCCATGACGGCTACGTCCATCAGTTCGGTTATTTCCACGAGCGTGAAATCGGGCTCAATGCGAAGGGCAACAAGATCAAGGGACATGACCGGCTTTTCCTGCCCGAGGGCGAGGCGCCCGATAACGAGGCTTTCTTCGCGGTTGCACGTTTCCACATCCATCCCGTGATCACGCTCTCGCGGCGGGACGAGGAGAGCGTGACCATGCGCGCGCCGGATGGTGAGACCTGGATCTTTGCGGCACCGGGGCTTCAGGTGATGATCGATGAAGATATCTTCTTTGCGGACGTCTCCGGGGTGCGGCCGAGTCAGCAGCTGGTCATCGAGTTTTCTCCGCCGGAGACCTCGGAAATACGCTGGATGCTGAGGCGCGGCGAATAGGCCGTTTCTTCTTCTGCCAAGCTGTGCTAACGGGCGGCGATCTTACCTTTGCGCCGGGTTCCGCGGCGCGTTTCCAGGAGAGACCGATGGCCGTCGTTTCCAAGAAAATCCCCGCTCCCGATCGCATCAGGATTCGCACCGCCCTGCTCTCGGTCTCCGACAAGACCGGTATCATCGAGCTTGCCCAGGCCCTCACCGAGCAGGGTGTAAAGTTGCTGTCGACGGGTGGCACCCACAAGGCGATCGCTGCCGCCGGTCTCGCCGTGACCGACGTATCGGAAGTCACCGGTTTTCCGGAAATCATGGACGGCCGGGTGAAGACGCTGCACCCGACCGTGCATGGCGGCCTGCTGGCGATCCGCGACGATGCGGAACATGTCGCGGCGATGAAGGAACACGGCATCGAGGGCATCGATCTTGCCGTCATCAACCTCTACCCGTTCGAGGAAGTCCGCGCCGCCGGCGGCGACTACCCGACGACCGTCGAAAATATCGATATCGGCGGCCCGGCGATGATCCGCGCGTCGGCCAAGAACCACGCCTATGTGACCACCGTTACCGATCCTTCCGACTATCCTGCCCTCATCGAGGAGCTGCGTTCGAACGATGGCCAGACGGTCTATGCCTTCCGCCAGAAGCTGGCGGCGAAGGCCTATGCCCGCACGGCGGCCTACGACACGGCGATCTCGAACTGGTTCGCCGAAGCGCTTGACATCGAGATCCCGCGCTACCGGACGATCGGCGGCGTTCTGAAGGAAGAGATGCGCTACGGCGAGAACCCGCACCAGAGCGCCGGCTTCTACGTGACCGGTGAAAACCGCCCCGGTGTCGCGACCGCAAAACTGCTGCAGGGCAAGCAGCTCTCCTACAACAATATCAACGACACCGACGGCGCTTTCGAGCTGATCGCCGAGTTCTCGCCCGAAAAGGCGCCGGCCTGCGCGATCATCAAGCACGCCAACCCCTGCGGCGTGGCGACCGGCCCAAGCCTCAAGGAAGCTTATCTGCGGGCGCTCGCCTGCGATTCCACCTCGGCCTTCGGCGGCATCATCGCGGTCAACCAGCTTTTGGACGCCGAGACGGCCGAAGAGATCGTCAAGCTGTTCACGGAAGTGATCATTGCGCCGGAAGTTTCCGACGAGGCTCAGGCCATCATCGCCGCCAAGAAGAACCTACGCCTGCTGGTGACCGGCGGCCTGCCGGATCCGCGCTCGCGCGGGCTGACCGCGAAGACGGTTTCGGGCGGCCTGCTGGTCCAGACCCGCGACAACGGCATGGTCGAGGATATCGACCTGCGCGTCGTCACCAAGCGCGCGCCGACGCCGACCGAGCTTGAAGACATGAAGTTCGCCTTCAAGGTCGCCAAGCACGTGAAGTCGAATGCGGTCGTCTACGCCAAGAACGGCCAGACGGCCGGCATCGGCGCCGGCCAGATGAGCCGCATCGATTCCGCTCGCATCGCCGGCATCAAGGCGGAAGAGGCGGCCAGGGCAATGGGCTGGGCCGAGCCGATGACAAAGGGTTCCGCGGTCGCCTCGGAAGCGTTCTTCCCGTTCGCGGACGGCCTGCTGTCGGCCATTGCGGCCGGCGCCACGGCGGTTATCCAACCGGGTGGTTCGATGCGTGACGACGAGGTGATCGCCGCTGCCGACGAACATGGCGTGGCCATGGTGTTTACCGGAATGCGGCATTTCCGGCATTGATGTTGCTGGACGTTATGCTCTGAGCGTGTGGCGCTGGATCCTCGGGTCAAGCCCGAGGATGACGGCGGGGAGGTTTCAAGAGCCACCCAAAGCAGCATTTGGGTCAGCTGTAACGCTTCCTGTTTTCGCCATGCGCTTACGCATACTCCGTCATCCTCGGGCTCGACCCGAGGATCCACGTCGCAGCCGGAGCGCTATCCGTCTCTACTTCCTGTTCGCCGGATAAGGCGTCGCAAACAGCAACAGCAACCCGGCGACGAGGAAGATCAGCAGCGTCGCCATGCCGAGCCGGGCAGAGCCGCTGGCATAGGTCATCACCGAGAAGAACAGGGTGGCGAGAAAGCTCGTTGCGCGGCCGGAGAGCGCGTAGATGCCGAAATAGCGGCCGGTCTCCGAAAGGCTGACGCTGCGGGCGAGATAGGACCTGGACGAAGCCTGGACGGGGCCGAAGGCGAGGCCGATCAGCAATCCGAACAGGATATAGGCTTTTTCGGCCGCGGTGCCGAACAGGCCGCCGCTGTCCTCTGCCGAAAGCGGCAGAAGGCCGAAAAAGACGAAGCCGGGGCCGGTGGAAATGATGCCGAGGGTTGCCACCAGCAACAGAACGAGGCTGATGATCACGACGATCTTAGAGCCGAGCAGGCGGTCGAGCCAGCCGGCGACGATGCAGCCGAAGATCGCCACGACGTTCAGGATGATGCCGTAGATGCCGATCTCGATCGTCGCCCAGCCGAACATGCCGGCTGCGAACGTGCCGCCGAGGATCAGCAGGCCGTTGACGCCGTCCTGGTAGAGCATGCGGGCGACCAGGAACCTGGTGATGCCGGTGCGCTGCCTCAGGTCCCGCAGCGTGCCGCTGAGCTCCCTTATGCCGGAGCGGACCGCCGCGGCGAGCGGCAGGCCCTTCTTGGCGTCGGGCGTGAAGAAGAACATCGGCAGGATAAAGAGAAAATACCAGAAGGCCGAGATCGGCCCGGTGATGCGCGCGTCTTCGCCGAGATGCGGGTCGAGGCCAAAAAGCGGGGGGATGCCGATCAGCGTTTTGCCGCTTTCGGGATTGGCGGCGAGCAGCGCCACGACGGCGATCAGTACGATCATGCCGCCGAGATAACCGAGCCCCCAGGCGACGTTGGAAATGCGGCCGACATCGTCCTTGGAGACCAGCCGCGGCATCATCGAATCGTTGAAGACGGTCGAAAATTCCGCGGCGATCGATGCGAAGATCATGAAGATCATCGGCCAGATGATCGGCGAGCCGGGTGCCGCGAACCAGAGGGCCGAAACACAAACGATCTTGATCACCGCAAAAAAGGCGATCCAGGGTTTCCGCGGACCGGCCTGGTCGGCGATCGAACCGAGGACCGGGGAGAATACGGCGATGACCAGCGACGAGATCGTCGCCATGTTGCTCCACGCCGCCTGCGCCGAGACGGGATCCTCGGTCAGCCGCGCAACGAAATAGGGACCGAAGATGAAGGTGGTGACGACGGTAAAAAACGGCTGGGCTGCCCAATCGAAGAACATCCAGCCCCAGATGCCGCGCCGGCTCGTTTTCACCGGCGCATCGTCCACATCAATAACGGCCATTTTTCCCCCGGATCAGCCAGTTCGGTCCGTTGTCCTACATCGCCCGACCGTGCGCAAGATCGCTCAGGAGGCCGGCCGCGACGGTGATCTTGGGAAGCGTCAGTTCACCGCTTTCGCTCAAGGTCACCAGTTCGGCGCCGATGCGGTTCACTCGCACCCGATCGCCGCCGACCCAAGCTTCCAGCGGCTTTTTCTCCTTCGGATGGGCAGTCATCGCGGCGATGACGATATCGCGGCGCGCCGAGGCGAGCTGCTGCAGGCTACGGGAGAGCGCTAGGCTCTCATAGTGTTCCGAGGTGCTGATGCGTTCGCCTGCGCCGATCAGCCGGTTGATGCGGAAGGTTTCGGTAACGGTGAAATAGCTTTCGGTGGCGCGCGCCATGGTTTCGCCGGTGCGGTCGGCGATCAGCATGATCTCCGGCACCAGGACCAGCGTCGACAGCAACAGGATTTCACGGGCAAGCGATGCCGGTATGCCCTGCGCTTCGAGTTCTGCGGCGCGGGCTGCGGTTTCCACGAAATCTTCGCCCGCGAGCGACGAGCGCAGCCCCTTGATCGCGGCCCTGAGCCGGCTCATAGCACCGTCCATGTCGCCGCTTCCGACCTGCGTCTGCAGGATGAGGCGGGTCGCTTCCGCGAAGGTCTCGGTGGTGCGGGCGTAGAGATCGTTTTGCAGCTGGCCGGGGATTTTTCCATCCAGCGCATCGATCTCGGCCCAGAGCTTGGGAAGTTCGAAGCCGTCGCGGGCAAGGAAGGCGGCCTTGACGACATTTGCCGCCGTAGCGCCGGTCATGTCGCTCATCTGCTGTATGAAACCCGGGCCGCCGCGGTTGATCGCCTCGTTGGCGAGCGCGGTGGCGACGATTTCGCGGTGCAGGCGGTGAGACTGGATGTCCGCGGCATAAGCCTTCTGCATCCTGGCCGGGAAATAGGCTTTCAGGACAGCCGAGAAATAGGGGTCGTCCGGCAGGCTGCTCTCGATCAGGGCGTCGAACAGGACGATCTTCGAATAGGAGACCAATACGCCGATTTCTGGCCGGCTCAGCGGCCTGCCGGAGGCATAACGCTCGGCAAGCTCCGCGTCGTCGGGCAGGGTTTCGACCTTGCGGTTGAGCTGGCCTTGCGATTCCAGCACGGACATCAGCCGTGAAAGCTCTTCGCGGTTGCCGGTACCCTTGCGTTCGGTCAGCGAGATCGACAGCGGCTGCAGATAGTTGTTGCGCAGAACCAAGTGGCCGACTTCCTCGGTCATCGAGGCGAGAAGCTGGTTGCGTTTGTCGCGGGTCAGGCGGCCGTCCTGCATGGCCGAATTGAGGGCGATCTTGATGTTGACCTCGACGTCGGAGCAGTTGACGCCGGCGGAATTGTCGATCGCATCCGAATTGCAGCGCCCGCCATTCAGGGAGTAGGCGATGCGGCCCTTCTGGGTCATGCCGAGATTGGCGCCTTCGCCGATGACGCTGGCGCGCACTTCAGCCGCGGTGATGCGGATCGGGTCATTGGCGCGATCGCCGACTTCCGTATCGGTCTCGGCGGCCGCCTTGATATAGGTGCCGATGCCGCCGAACCAGAGAAGGTCGACCGGGCTTTTCAGGATCGCGGTCATGATCTCGAAAGGCGTTGCGGTCGTCTTGTCGATGCCGATCGCGGCCGCTGCCTGCCTGGTGAGCTTGACCGACTTCTCCGAGCGGGAAATGATCATTGCGCCTTCGGAAAGGACCGACTTGTCGTAATCCTGCCAGCTCGAGCGCGGTAAGGCGAACATGCGTTCGCGTTCCGCGAATGACTTTTCGATATCCGGATCCGGATCGATGACGATATCGCGGTGGTCGAAGGCGGCGATGAGACGGATCTTGCGCGACAGCAGCATGCCGTTGCCGAAGACGTCGCCGGACATGTCGCCGACCCCGGCGACCGTGAACGGCGTCGTCTGGATATCGATGTCCTTCTCGCGGAAATGCCGCTTCACGGCCTCCCAGGCGCCGCGGGCGGTGATGCCCATCTTCTTGTGGTCGTAACCGACCGAACCGCCGGAGGCGAAGGCATCGTCCAGCCAGAAGCCGGCTTCCTGCGCCAGGCCGTTGGCGGTGTCGGAGAAGGTCGCCGTACCCTTGTCGGCGGCAACCACGAAATAGGGGTCGTCGCCATCGAGGCGGATCGTGTCCGGCGGCCCGACGATGTCGGCGCCGACGATATTGTCGGTGATCGACAAAAGGGTGCGGATGAAGGTCTTGTAGGCTTCCCGGCCGGCATTGAAGAATGCGTCGCGCGCGCTTGCCGGCGGCAGCATCTTCGGGAAGAAGCCGCCCTTGGCACCGACCGGCACGATGACGGCGTTCTTGACCTGCTGTGCCTTTACGAGGCCAAGGATTTCGGTGCGGTAATCCTCGCCGCGGTCCGACCAGCGCAGCCCGCCGCGGGCGACCTTGCCGAAGCGCAGATGCACGCCTTCGACCTCGGTGCCGTAGACGAAGATTTCACGGAAGGGCCGGGGTTCCGGCAGGCCGTCCAGCAGCTTCGGATCGAGCTTGAAGGCGAACATCCGGTATGGAGCCCCATTGGGGTCGCGCTGGAAGTAGTTGGTCCTGAGCGTCGCATCGACCGCATTGACGAAACGACGAAGCGTGCGGTCCTCGTCGAGGTTAGGCACGTTGCCGAGCGCTTCCTCGATCTCCGCATGATGGTCGGTGAGTTTCTTGACGCGGGCCTTCTCAGTGATCTTGGGGTCGAAACCATCGCGGAAGAGGCGGAAGATGGCGGCGGATATGGCCGGGTATTTCACCAGCGTATCGCCGATATAGGCCTGCGAATAAACGATGCCGGTCTGCCGCAGATAACGGGAATATGCACGCAGCACCGTGACTTCGCGAGCTGACAGGCCGGCCAGCAGAACCAGCCGGTTGAAGCCGTCATTGTCGATCAGGCCTTCGAAGGCGGAGAGGAAGGCCTCCTCCAGCGCCAAACCTTCACGCGACAGGTCAACCTCACGCCCATCGCCGAGCTGCAGTTCCATGTCGTGGAGGACGACTTGGCTGCGGTCGTTTTCCGGCCCCACCTGGATTTCGAACGTCTGCTCGCTGACGGCGTGGAACCCGAGATTTTCGAGGAGCGGCACACGCCGGGAGAGCGACAGATGCCGGTCCTTGTGGAAGATCTTCAGCGACACGGTGTTGGCGGGGTCGCCCGGGCGGCGATAGAAGGCGATGCGGATCGTTTCGCCGGCGGCGCAGGCGGCGATGTCGGGCAGGTCGGCGAAGGTTTCCTCGGGCGAGAAGGCTTCCTGGAAGGCCTGGGTGACGGTGAGCCGCGGCCCCTTCTCCGCAAGCGCTGCGAAGCGGTCTTCCCAGGGCGTGGCGATGAGCCGGATCGCTTCCTCGAGCTTGGCTTGCGCTATCCTCGGGGTCTTGCCGCCGCGCCTGCCGATGATCATGTGGACGCGGGCGACGCCGCCCTCCGGGAAAGCCGGATAATAGGCCGAGACATGGCCATCATAGACCTTGGTCAGGTAGTCGCCGACCTTTTCGCGGACGAGGGAATTATAGTCCTCGCGGGGCACGTAGACGATCACCGAGACAAAACGGTCGAAATGGTCGATGCGCGGCAGGACCCGGACGCGCGGACGCTCGCTCAATGCCATGATCTGCTCGCAGAAGCGGGCGAGCAGATCGACATCGATCTGGAAAAGGTCGTCGCGCGGATAGGATTCGAGCGTGTTTTCCAGCATTCGGCCGGAATGGCTGTCGGGGTCGAAGCCGAACTGCTCTTCGACCCGGCCGGTCTTGGCGCGCAGGAGAGGGATGTCGCGGACGGAGTGAGTATAGGCGGTTGCCGTAAAAAGGCCGACGACACGAAGTTCGCCGACAACTTCGCCCTGTTCGTCGAAGCGCTTGACGCCGACATAATCCATATAGGCGCGGCGGTGCACCACGGATTTCACGTTCGCCTTGGTGACGATCAGGAAATCGGGCCCGTCGAGGAATTCCAGAATTTCCGGCGTCGTCGTCACCGCGTCCTTGCCCTGGCGCAGCACCAGAACATCCGGATCGGAGAGGATGCCGAGACCGCGGCCCTTGCCGCGTTCGACCTTGGCCTCAGTGCCCTTGCCGGAATAGACATATTCGCGCATGCCAAGGAAGGTGAAGTTGTCGTCGCGCAGCCAGTCCAGGAAGGCGAGCGCCTCGTCGCGGTCGGCCTTGCGGCGGCTCGTCGAGTTGTTGAGCTGCTTGGCGGCGCCGTCGAGGACTTCCAGCATGGAGCCCCAGTCGGTGATCGACAGATGCACCTGGTCGAGGATGTAACGAATACGCTCGGTGAGCGAAGCCGCCTGTGCCTCGTTGAGCGGCGACAGATGGATCTGGATGAGGCTCACATGATGAGCCGGGTTACCGGGCTGTTCGTTGGAGCGGAGCACCGGTTCCTTGCCGGGCTCCACGACCAGGATCGGATGGACGGCCATGGTGAGGTCGCGGTGGGTGGCGGTCACTTCGCCCATGACCGAGTCGAACAGGAAGGGCATGTTGCGATCGACGACGGTCAGCACCGAGACCGGAATTCCGTCCGGCGCGACGCCGGCGATCGGCTCGACCGTGATGTCTGCCCGAATCCGGGTCCAGGCCATCAGCCGCTCGGCTGCATGATTGGCGGAAAGCGCCAGCATTTCCGGCGTATAGCTTTCGAGGTCGTCAGTGCTGGCCCGGGCGAACAGGATGAGCGGGTCGAGATGCGGCCCCTTGCTCGCAGCAACGATCTTGCGTGCGCTTTCGATCTGTTTTTCCCGTTTCGGATTCTGCCTGACGGCCATGTCCCTCTCCCCTTTTCCGTGCCCGCACGGAATAAATTAGCTTTGTGTCATCACGCGGCAACGTGGCTGATCCATGTCAAGCGACACTACACGTTTCATTCTTCCGTGAAGCCTTGTTGACATGCGGCGGCGAAGAAACGATCAACAGGGCCATCGTAGCCGGAAACCGATCTCATGCAGGATACCAGCAGTGCCGTCCTCGTCATCTCCAGCCATGTCGTGCGCGGCTCGGTCGGCAATCGTGCCGCCGTCTTCGCGCTCGAGACGCTGGGGTTCCCCGTCTGGGCAATGCCGACCGTCGTCCTCCCCTGGCATCCCGGTCACGGACCTTCCACGCGGCTGACCTTTCCCGAATCAGATTTCGACAAGGCTATAGACGATCTTATTCGCGCGCCATGGCTCGGAGAAGTGAAGGCGGTGCTGACCGGTTATTTCGGCAACGCCGCCCAGCCGCGTTCGGTGGCGCGGCTGATAAGGGCGCTGAAGGAGAAAAACCCGGACCTTCTCTATGTCTGCGATCCCGTCATGGGCGATCTCGGCGGTCTCTATATCCCGCAGCCGACGGCAGAGGCGATCCGCGACGAACTCATTCCGCTGGCAACGATCGCCACCCCGAACCGTTACGAACTCGCCTGGCTTTCCGGCGCGCCGCTTGAAACCAACAACGATATCATGGATGCCGCAATCGCGCTCGGGCCGCCGCGCATCCTGGTGACTTCGGCCGTGCCGATGATGGCGGGCGGTACCGGCAATCTTTACCTGACGGGCAAACACGCGCTGCTTGCCGAACACCGGCTGATAGACAATCCGCCAAACGGGTTGGGGGACCTGTTGGGAGCCCTGTTCCTGGGGCGGATCCTTGCCGGCATGGACGAGGAAAAGGCGCTGCAGCTGGCTACCGCGAGCGTTTTCGAGGTCTTGGCGCGCACAGCCAAGCGCGGCGGCGACGAGCTGACACTGGAGACCGACGCGTCCAGCCTCTCCACTCCCATGGCGATGGTCCAGATGCGCCGGCTCGTGCATCCGTTGCAGCGCACCAAGCGGTAACCGGCATCGGAAGTTCGCAGATGCACAATGGCCGTTGATCTTCGCTCGGCGGCGCTATAATCGTTGTTCCATGACGGATTTTCCAGCCAAACTTCTGGCGGGCTACCGCAACTTCATGAGCGGGCGCTATAGCGATGAACGCGAGCGCTACCGCGTGTTGGCGGAGACCGGGCAGAACCCCCACACCCTTCTCATCGCTTGTTGCGATTCCCGTGCCGCACCGGAAACCATTTTCGACTGCGGTCCGGGCGAACTCTTCGTCGTCCGCAACGTCGCCAACATGGTCCCGCCTTTTGAACCGGATGGCCAGTTCCATGCCACTTCGGCGGCGTTGGAATATGCGGTCGAGGTTTTGGAGATCGACAATATCGTGGTGATGGGTCACGGCCGTTGCGGCGGTATCCGAGCGGCACTGGATCCGAGCATGTCGCCGCTTTCTCCCGGCGATTTCATCGGCCGCTGGATGGCGCTGGTCAAACCGGCCGCCGAACAGATCCAGAGCAACGAGTTCATGACCCAGGCCGAGCGGCAGACAGCGCTGGAACGGGTGTCGATCCGCAATTCGATCGCCAACCTGGAGACGTTCCCGTTCGTCAAAAAACGTGGAGAGAAAGGCGAACTCAGCGTTCACGGCGCCTGGTTCGATATCTCGAGCGGCGAATTGTGGATTATGGACAGCAAGGGCGACTTCGTCCGTCCGGACCTTACCGAACTGCCCGTCCAGGCCGAACAAGCGTCGGCCTGAATTTTTCAGGTGAAGCGAAACTTCACTGCCGGCGGGCTTATTGGCCGTCGATCTGTGCGCCCATATAGGCGATCGCCTGCTGATAGACGGTTGCGGCGTTCCAGCCCTGGATAGCAACGAAGTTCGGCTGGCCCGGCTGGTAACCGGCACCGGCTCTCCAGCCATGTCCTTTTAGGAAGTTGGCGGTCGAGGCAAGCGCATCGGCACGCGAACGGACCATGTCGATATGGCCGTCGCCGTCGCCGTCGGCTCCGTAGCGGACAACGTTCAGCGGCAGGAACTGGGTCTGGCCGATTTCGCCGTGGGCAGCGCCACGGGCGGTGACGCTCAGATCACCTCGGCCGACCAGCTCAAGCGCAGCATAAAGCTGTTCGGTGAAATAGGCGGAGCGGCGGCAATCGTAAGCGAGCGTCGCGACAGCGGAAAGCGTATGCTGATCACCCATGAAGCTGCCGAAGCCGGTTTCCATGCCCCAGATAGCGATGATCGGGCCGGCCGGCACGCCGAAGCGGCGCTCGATCTGCGCAAACAGCGAGGCATTGCCGGACTTCATGCCTTTGCCGCGGGAGATGATGGCAGCCCCGCCGCGCTTCTTCATGAAGTCGTCGAATGAGAGTTTGAAGCTTTTCTGACCGCGATCGGCGCTGATGGTCGGGCGATTGTAGGAGACGCCCGAAAAGGCCTTTTCGACGACCGAAGGATTGACGCCGTTCGACGGCGCAACCCGTTTGAACTCCTCGACCCAGCGGGCGAAGCCGGATGAATCGTTGCCGCATTGGAGCGCGGCAAGCGCCGGACTAGCGGTCATGAAACCGGTTGCGATCAATCCTGCCAGCAAAATCTTCTTCATGCGGTCAAACCCGTCCCCGAGAACCGGATCGCTCGGCCAGAAGCGTCCGGATAATGTGCATTGTTTCGGCCTTATGGCGGCGGTTGCAAACAATCGCAACTCATCCGTTCATGAATAGTTCGTGATATGGGTGATTCGACAGAAAAACCCCGCCATTTCTGACGGGGTTTCTATCGGAACATGCTTAATAAATTTATTATCTATCAGGCAGCAACCTTGCGCGGCTTGATCAGGCCGCGATTGACAAGCAACTCGGCGATCTGGATGGCGTTGAGCGCCGCGCCCTTGCGCAGGTTGTCGGAAACGACCCAGATGTTGAGACCGTTTTCCACCGTCGCATCCTCACGGATGCGGGAAATGTAGGTGGCGTCCTCGCCGGCGCATTCATAGGGCGTGATGTAACCGCCGTTCTCGTGCTTATCGATGACGAGGCAGCCCGGAGCTTCGCGGAGAATGTCACGGGCCTGATCGGCGGTGATCTCGTTTTCGAATTCGATATTGACCGCTTCCGAATGACCGATAAAAACTGGAACGCGCACGGCAGTGCAGGTCACTCTGATCTTCGGATCGAGGATCTTCTTGGTTTCGGCCAAGACCTTCCACTCTTCCTTCGTATAGCCGTCTTCCATGAAGCTATCGATATGCGGGATGACGTTGAAGGCGATGCGCTTGGTGAACTTCTTGGATTCGACCGGATCGGCCACGAAGACGGCGCGGGTCTGCGTGAAGAGCTCGTCCATGCCTTCCTTGCCGGCGCCGGAAACCGACTGGTAGGTCGAGACGACGACACGCTTGATCTTGGCAAAGTCGTGCAGCGGCTTCAGGGCAACGACGAGCTGCGCGGTCGAGCAATTCGGATTGGCGATGATGTTGCGCTTGGTGAAACCGGAGATCGCATCGGGGTTTACTTCCGGAACGATCAGCGGAACGTCCTGATCGTAACGCCAGGCGGAAGAGTTATCGATGACGACGCAGCCCTGGGCGCCGATCTTCGGCGACCACTTCTTGGAAACCTCGCCTCCTGCCGACATCAGRCAGATATCGGTGTCGGAAAAGTCGTAGTTTTCCAGGTTGGAAACCTTCAGCGTCCGGTCGCCGAACGAAACTTCGGTTCCCTGGCTACGGGCGGATGCCAGCGCCACGACTTCGTCGACCGGGAAGCCGCGCTCGGAAAGGATCGTCAGCATTTCCCTGCCGACATTGCCGGTTGCACCGGCGACTGCGATCTTGAAACCCATTTTTTGCTCTCTTTCTGTCTCTCCTCGTTTCCGGTGAGGGGGAAGCCGCGGTTGAAGTCGCGGAATTCCTTGTCCCCGGCCATCCGGGGAGAGAGCGGCGGCCAGAGACGTCAGACGGTTTTCGTCGTCGTTTTGGCCTTGGTTTTGAAGAAAGCGGAAAAACACGCCCGCTGCGCAGCTTGGATAGCCGGCAGTGCGGAGGCAGCGATGTCGAATTCGCAGGCGCGCATGTGGGTGTCTTCCCGTTCGCGAAGGTGTTTAGAAGATTTTTGCAATGAGTCAAGCGATGCTAACCCGATTGCTGCGCTGCATTGACCTCATGCCGCGCTGCGGCATCCGTGGTGCACGGTGCCCGCGATATTAGACGAAAGTCATAATCCCAAAGCATCCCTCTTCTTGAGCCTTGAATTCTGTCAATCTGCGACAATGCGTCGCCGTGGCCAAGCCCAGGAGGAACGGGCCCGGAGTCGGCACGCGAGTTTTATCTTGAGGGAGGACGATAATGGCAAATGTCGCAACGGGGGTCGGCGCGAAGGCCGGACCGATGACGCGGGAGGAGAAGAAAGTCATCTTCGCTTCTTCGCTCGGCACCGTATTCGAATGGTACGATTTCTATCTCTATGGTTCACTCGCCACCTATATCGGCGCGACCTTTTTCACCCAGTATCCGGAAGCAACGCGTAACATCTTCACGCTGCTCGCGTTCGCTGCGGGCTTTCTGGTCCGCCCCTTCGGCGCGCTGGTATTTGGCCGCCTGGGCGACCTCGTCGGCCGGAAATACACCTTCCTTGTGACCATTCTGATCATGGGCATGTCGACCTTCCTGGTCGGTATCCTGCCGGGTGCCGCCACGATCGGCATCGCAGCCCCGATCATCCTGATCGCCCTGCGCCTCCTGCAAGGCCTTGCGCTTGGTGGCGAATATGGCGGTGCCGCGACCTATGTGGCCGAACATGCGCCCCATGGGCGACGTGGCTATTTCACCTCGTGGATACAGACGACCGCGACACTCGGCCTCTTCCTGTCGCTGATCGTCATCGTCTTCGTCCAGTGGCTCATGGGTGCCACCGCGTTTGCGGCATGGGGCTGGCGCATTCCGTTCCTCGTTTCCGTCATCCTGCTCGGGGTTTCCGTCTGGATCCGCCTGAAGATGAACGAGTCACCGGCATTCCAGAAGATGAAGGCCGAAGGCAAGGGCTCCAAGGCTCCGCTGACGGAAGCCTTCGGCACCTGGCGCAACGCCAAGATCGCCATCATCGCGCTTCTCGGCGCGACCATGGGCCAGGCCGTCGTCTGGTATGGCGGCCAGTTCTATGCACTGTTCTTCCTGCAGAACGTGCTGAAGGTGGATCTCCTGTCGGCCAATATCATGGTCGCGATCGCGCTCTTCCTCGGCACACCGTTCTTCGTCATCTTCGGCGGGCTTTCCGACAAGATCGGCCGCAAGCCGATCATCATGGCCGGCCTGCTGATTGCGGCGGTCACCTACTTCCCGCTTTTCAAGGCGATGACCTCGATGGCGAACCCGGCACTTGCCGAAGCCCAGGCGACGATCAAGGCGACTGTCACGGCCGATCCGGCGGATTGTAAATTCCAGTTCAACCCGACCGGCACATCGAAGTTCACCAGCTCCTGCGATATCGCCACGTCGTTCTTGACCCGTAACTCGGTGCCTTACGAAGTTGTCGTCGGTCCCACCGGCCAGCCGGCTACGGTGAAGATCGCCGGCAAGAGCGTCACCAGCTTTGACTCGGTTGCTGCCGGTGCCGATGCCGCAGCCAAACAGCGCGCCTTCGAAAAGGGCGTCAATGTTGCGCTTCACGATGCCGGTTACCCGCTAAGCCGCGGTGCGATCAAGGTGGCGGATTCCAAGCTCGACGCCTTCATCGCCGCCAATCCGGAACTTGCTCTCAATGCCGCCTCCGTTCGCGGCGGCGAAAAGGCGAGCGTTCCTGCGGCCGACCTCGTCAGCCAAAAGCTGCTGACCGCGGACGAAGCGAAGGGCGTCACCGACATGCCGGTCTATTCGATCGCCAAGGGCGGTGCGTTCACGATGGTGGCCGATCCGGCCCGGGTGAACTGGATCGGCACGATCGCCGTCCTCTTCGTTCTGGTCATCTATGTGACGATGGTCTACGGCCCGATCGCGGCCCTGCTGGTCGAACTCTTTCCGACCCGCATCCGGTATACCGGCATGTCGCTGCCTTACCACATTGGTAACGGCTGGTTCGGCGGCCTTCTGCCGGCAACGGCTTTTGCGATGAGCGCGGCCGCGGGCGATATCTACTATGGCCTCTGGTATCCGATTGTTTTCGCAGTCATCACTCTGGTGATCGGGCTGCTCTTCCTGCCGGAAACCAAGGATCGCGATATCCACGCGGAATAAGGGTTTCGTTCCCTGTCCGGGTTTGCGTCAGCAACCCCGCTAAAATGAAAAAGCCCGGCGCAGGCAACTGCGCCGGGCTTTTTTCATGAAGGGGTCATTGCTGTTTTACGTCCGTCTCCCGCTTCGGCGGTATGCCGCGCGGCGGGAAGGGGGTGTTTTTCCAGTCGGGACGTATCAGCAGGGGTATCGCCCGGCGCAGAACCGGCCAGCCGTCCGGCTCCTGCCGGAAAAGCAGCCCGTAACGGGAAAAGACGATTGCCATGATCACCGAGAACCAGGCGCCGAAGGAGAGGCCTGCAATCACGTCGCTCGGATAATGGGCTCCGACGATGACGCGCGAAAAACCGAGCCAGAAGCTGATGATCAGAAAGAACAGGCGGTAGCGCGGAGCAAGCAGCGCCAGTGCCATCAGGAACGCGCCCACCGTGGTTGCGTGGCCGGAAGGGAAGCTTTCGAACCGAGAGCCGGAAAAAGGGCTGAAGCCGTGGAAACCCCATTGCTCGTAAAGTCCTGGCCGGGCGCGTCCGATGATACGCTTCACCAGGTTGGCGAGAAGGCCGGAACCGGCAACGGCCACAAAGATATAAGCCGCGACATGGCTGACCAGCATCGCCTGGAAGCGGGCTTTCAGGCCGGGTGCGAGCCGGATAACGGCGAGCGCTTCGAAAAACAGGAGCGCTGTCGCAAAAAGGATCCAGCCGGACGTGCCGAAATCGGTGATCGCCTTGCCGACCGGCAGCAGCACGTTGGGCGTATGGGCGGCATAGGAGCCGACGGGGGCATCGAGCAGGAAAAAGGCGATCAGGATCAGGTTGATCGTGACCAGCGCATAAGGCAGCCATCGCGGCGACGGCGGCCCGGATGGATGGCGATACCGCCGATGTTTCAGTTTTTCGATTGTCCGTTTCATCGGCCTCTGTCCGTGGCGCGGGATCGATCCCGCGCCGCTTTTTCCCATAGATTCCGCGATATGGGTAGCAGGATGCCGAACGCCAAATATGAAGGTACCTTTCCGCCTTGGGCGGAAAGGCACCGATCGGTGTTATCAGGCGGAAAGGCTTACGAATTCCTTGAGGATCGCATCGCCCATTTCGGCGGTGCCGACCTTGCGGGCGCCTTCGGCCATGATGTCGCCGGTGCGGATACCCTGATCCAGCACGTTGGCGATGGCCTTTTCGAGGTTGTCGGCTTCCGTGACCATGTTGAAGGAGTAACGAAGGCACATGGCGAACGAAGCGATCATCGCAATCGGGTTGGCAACGCCGGTGCCGGCGATATCAGGCGCCGAACCGTGGACCGGCTCATAAAGCGCCTTGCGCTTGCCGGTCTTGGCATCGGGTGCGCCGAGCGATGCGGACGGCAGCATGCCGAGCGAGCCGGTGAGCATCGCCGCGACGTCGGAGAGCATGTCGCCGAACAGGTTGTCGGTGACGATCACGTCGAACTGTTTTGGAGCACGGACCAGTTGCATGCCGCCGGCATCGGCCAGCATGTGTTCCAGCTTGACGTCTGAATATTTCGCCTTGTGCGTCTCGGTGACCACCTGGTTCCAGAGCACGCCCGACTTCATGACGTTGCGCTTTTCCATCGAGCAGACGGCATTCTTACGGGTGCGGGCAAGCTCGAAGGCGACGCCGGCAATGCGCTCGATTTCATACGTATCGTAGACCTGCGTATCGATGCCGCGCTTCTGGCCGTTGCCGAGGTCGACGATTTCCTTCGGTTCGCCGAAATAGACGCCGCCGGTCAATTCGCGGACGATCAGGATATCGAGGCCTTCGACCAGTTCCGGCTTCAGGGAGGAAGCGGAACTAAGCGCCGGATAGCAGATGGCTGGACGCAGGTTGGCAAACAGTTCCATGTCCTTGCGCAGGCGAAGCAGGCCGGCTTCCGGACGGACTTCATAAGGAACCTGATCCCATTTCGGGCCGCCGACGGCGCCGAAGAGCACGGCATCTGCGTTCATGGCCTTGCTCATGTCCTCTTCGGAAATCGCGGCGCCATGGGCATCGTAAGCGCAGCCGCCGACCAGCCCTTCGTCGAGGACGAAATCGGCCTTCATGGCGCTGTTCATATGGGCGATGATCTTGCGGACTTCGCCCATGGCCTCGGGGCCGATGCCGTCGCCGGGAAGGAGGAAGAGGTTCTTTGCCATATCGTTTGGTATCCTTGCGGGTTTTGCAGGCTCGCGTCCTCCCGCGCGGAATTTCCGCGCCTGGCAAAACCTCGTCCGAACCTGCTAGAGCGACGAGGTTGGAAAGGTTTTAAGGGCTGCCGGCGCCGATGCGGGCAGTCACTTCGATCTCGATCTTCATTTCGGGCATGGTGAGCCCGCAGACGACCATCGTGGCCGCTGGCCGGATCTCGGAGAAGGTCTCGCCAAGTACCTGAACGATGGCGTCGTAATCGGCCATATCGGTGAGGTAATAGCGCACCCGGACGACGTCCTGAAGGCTGCTGCCGGCCTCTTTCAATGCCTTCTCGATCGTGCCGAGCGTATTGCGGGCCTGGGCGGCGGCGTCTTCGGGCATTTCCATCCGACCATAGTCGTAGCCGGTGGTGCCGGAGACATAGACCATGTCGCGGTCGACGACGGCGCGCGAATAGCCGATCCGCGCTTCGAAGGGCGATCCGGAGGAAATCCGCTTGACCATCAGGATGCTCCGGAAATCAGAGCCAGGGGCGAGCGGCTCGGTTGTTGTTTTCGAACGTGCTGATCGCCGCATCGCTCTTCAGCGTCGAGGCAATGTCGTCGAGGCCTTCGAGCATGATATGGCGGCGGCCGGGATCGATGTCGAAACGGATGGAGCCGCCATCCGGGCCGGTGATTTCCTGGGCTTCCAGGTCGATCGAAAGGATGGCGTTCGAGCCGCGCTCGGCATCGTCCATCAGCTTTTCAAGATCTTCCGGGGAAACGACGATCGGCAGGATGCCGTTCTTGAAACAGTTATTGTAGAAAATGTCGGCGAAGCTCGTCGAGATGACGCAGCGGATGCCGAAATCGAGAAGCGCCCACGGCGCGTGTTCGCGCGAGGAACCGCAGCCGAAATTGTCGCCGGCGACCAGGATCTTGGCGTTCTGATAGGCGGGCTTGTTCAGTACGAAATCCGGGTTGATCGAGCCGTCGTCATTGTAACGGGCTTCCGCGAACAGGCCCTTGCCGAGGCCGGTGCGCTTGATCGTCTTGAGATAATCCTTCGGAATGATCATGTCCGTGTCGATATTGACGACCGGCAGCGGCGCTGCAACGCCGGTGAGCTTGGTGAACTTTTCCATGATCTGCCTCCACGTGGACTTATCTGCGGAAGCTGCCATAAAGCATATTGACGCGGATTTGAAGGGCTGTTTGGCGTGAACCGGTACGCCCACGCGCCGGAAACCGGCGCATTCGTCTCTATTACCGCTTCGGCGCGATCAGAGGTCGATGATCGTGCCGCGGCCGTCGTTCCAGACGCGCATCTCGCGCTTGCTCGCCTTGGCCCGTACCGGAACCGGCTTCAGCCGCGCCGAAAGCGCACGCCCGATGGACAGAACTGCGAGAATGCCGGCAAAGGCGACGGTCAGCGAAGCCGTCAGAAGTGCTGCCATGGCGAGCACGGCAATGGCCGATATGATGACGAAGAATACGCGAATGTTTTGCATGGTATATACCTTTCTCATCAAGGAATGTGGAGCCTTCCGCCCTGTCTTGCAAGGGGCTTTGGGCATGCAGTATTGCCGCAGACCAAAAAGATTGGCACAAAGCGCGGATGATCGCCTTGACTGATATCAAATCCGCCTCCTTTCGTATTCGCCGCTCGATCCTGAGCGTGCCGGCCGGCAATGCGAGGGCATTGGAAAAGGTGCATGGCCTCGATTGCGATGCGGCGATCTTCGATCTGGAAGATTCCGTCGCGCCGGAAAAGAAGGCGGAGGCCCGCGACAACCTGCGCCGGTTGTTTAAGGAAAATCCGCTCCGGGGCAGGGAAACGGTCATCCGCATCAACCCGCTCGAAACCGAATTCGGCAAGGCGGATATGGACCTGGTGACCGAGGTCTCTCCCGACGTGGTGCTGATCTCGAAGGTCGAGCACATGTCGCAGGTCCAGGCGGTGGCGGATATCCTGTCCGAGGCCGGGGCTCCGGACGATCTTGCCATCTGGGCAATGATCGAAACGCCGAAGGGCGTCCTGAATGCGCCGGCAATTGCCCCTGTCGACGAGCGGCTCCAGTGTTTCGTGGTCGGCCTCAACGACCTGCGCAAGGAGACGGGCGTGCTGCCGCAGCCCGGTCGGGCCTATCTGGTGCCCTGGCTGATGCAGATCGTGCTTGCCGGCCGCGCCCATGGGATCGATGTGATCGACAGCGTCTTCAACGAGTTCAAGGATGCAGAAGCCTTTGAGGCGGAATGCGCCCAGGGACGCGCCATGGGCTTTTCCGGCAAGATGCTGATCCATCCGGCCCAGATCGAACCTGCCAACCGGCATTTCGGGCCGGATCTTCAGGCCGTGAAAGAGGCGGAAGCGGTGATTGCCGCCTTTGCGGAACCGGACGCGCAACATCTCAACGTCATCAACCTCAACGGCAAGATGGTCGAGCGGCTGCACCTGGTGGAGGCTGAAAAGCTTGCCGCCAAGGCACGCATCATCGCCGAACGAAAGAAAACGCCATGAAACTTTATCGCTTCCTCAGTGGTCCCGACGATTCTTCCTTCTGCCACAAGGTGACGGCGGCGCTGAACAAGGGCTGGGAACTTTCCGGTTCGCCGACCTATGCCTTCAACGCCACGACCGGCGAGATGCAGTGCGGCCAGGCGGTGACCAAAACCGTTCATGGCAAGGAATACGATCCCGAGATGAAGCTCGGAGAGCAATAAGCTCCAGTCAGAGGGGATCAGCGCTGAGCAGCTTCGTCGGCGCTGGCCTCGATACGCTCCATGTCGTCGTCGCTGAGGCCGAAATGGTGGCCGATCTCGTGGATCAGCACATGGGTGATGATATCGCCCAGGGTTTCCTCGTTTTCCGCCCAGTAATCCAGGATCGGCCGGCGATAAAGCCGGATGCGGTTCGGCAATTCACCGGTTTCCATGTTGAACCGCTCGGAAATGCCGCGGCCTTCGAAAAGGCCGAGCAGGTCGAAAGGCGTCTCGAGTGCCATATCCTCGAAAACGTCGTCGTCCGGAAAATCCTCGATCTCGATCGTCAGGTTGACGGTGAGAGCCCGGAATTCCTCCGGTAAATGACCATAGGCCTCGATTGCCAGCGACTCGAACGTGCTGATCGTCGGTGCGTGGCGATCCTGCCAATCGTCGGTCTGGTCGATGCGGGCCATAGGCTCTCCTTCTGATCAGGCCCATATAGTACCTCCCGCGATATTTTTCGAGTGAAGAATCATTGGCCTAGGATCCGAGGAAAAGATTCCCAGGATTTGGCTGTTGACTCTTTCGGCCAGCTCTGGAATCCATAAGAACATAAAGAGAACATGTACAGATGGAGCTGACGCCATGGCCGAGCACGCCACGGCGCAGGAGACGCTTTTTGCCCTGCGCGAACAGATCGCCAGATTGGAAGGGAAATCTCTCCCGGCACTTGCCGCGGCGGAACAGGCGGACTCGGCCGCCGATCCGGAAGGCCGGAAAGCCAAGGATAATCAACCGCGTCTGCCATTCGGCATCCCGCCGATGGATACGGCGTTGGAAGGTGGCCTGCCGCTCGACGGCATCACGGAAATCCGCTCGCTGCTGATGGGAGATGCCGGAGCAGCAAGCGGCTTTGCTCTCTCGCTGGCCTCTCACCTGAAAGCGAGACAACCAGGCGACGCGCCGGTTCTGTGGATCGGCGATGTCGTGTCCACGCAGGAGGCCGGAATTCCCTATTCCGTCGGCCTCAAACAGTTCGGATTGAGCCTGCGGGATGTTCTTTACGCCTCGCCGCGCAAGCTGGACGATGCCCTGTGGCTTGCGGAGACTGCGGTGGCCAGCGGGGCTGTTGTCGCCATCATTCTCGAAATCCGGGGCAACCCCAGGCATTTCGGTCTCACCGAAAGCCGCAGATTGGGTCTGAGGGCAAAGGCGGCGGGACGGCCGCTCTTTCTGTTGCGGCATGCGGGAGAGGAGGAGGCAAGCAGCGCCTCGTTCCGCTTCCTTGTCGAACCGGCGCCGGCGGCTCGCCGGCATCTTCCGGAGGGATCCGAGCTTGGCGGCAGCATCGGTCATCCCGTTTTCAGGCTGACCCTGGAGAAGAGCCGTATCCCGGCTCCGCTATCCCTACTTCTGGAGTGGAATCCCCATGACCGTCAATTTTCCCTCGGCCGAGAGGCAGGAGAGGCTTTCTCTTTCCGCAACCCGCCAGCGCATCCTGGCGCTCGTCTTCCCGCATCTGCCGACCGACAGGATCGCGCGCCGGCTCTGGGGGCTGTCGTGGCGTTCGAAAGGGCGTCCTGAACATCATCCGCCGATTCTCTGTGCCGGCCGGCGCGAAAACGCCATGCGGCTCACAGCGCTCGACGAGGTTTCCGAACGTCTCGGGCTGAAGCGTGGGCAGGGGTTGGCGGAAGCGCGCGCCATGTTCCCGAAGATCGACGTGGTGGACGAGGATGGCGCGGCGGACCAGGGCCTTCTTGAGGCGATCGCCGATTGGTGCGATCGTTACACCCCGCTGGTGGCGCTGGACGGCCGCGAAGGTCTGTTTCTCGACATAACCGGCTGCACCCACCTCTTCGGTGGCGAGGAGGCTCTGCTCAAGGACATCCTTGGCCGACTTTTGCAGATGGGATTCGATGTCAAAGGGGCGATCTCCTCGTCGCCAGGCCTGTCCTGGGCCGCCTGTCGCTTCGGCCGCGGCGGCGTGATTGCCGACCAGGTGACGGAGGCGGTACTGGCGCCGCTGCCGGTCAACGCTTTGCGTATCGATGAGGCCACCATCGCAGCGCTCTACAAGCTCGGACTGAAAAGGATCGGCGACCTTCTGCCGATGCCGCGTGCGCCGTTGGCTCGCCGTTTTGGCATTCATCTATTGCTTCGGCTGGATCAGGCGCTCGGGCACAATGAGGAAGCCATCTCGCCTCGCCGTCCCGTGGCTGCCCTTTCCGCCGAGCGACGGCTCGCCGAACCGATCCAGGCGGAAGAACATATTCTGCAGCTGGCCGGCCAGATTGCCATTTCGTTGAAATCGGAACTGGAAGCCCGTGGTGTCGGGGGGCGTGTTTTCGAACTGGTGCTTTTCCGGGTCGATGGCCGGGTGTTTCGCATCGCCGCCGGTGCCTCGCAGCCGTTGCAGGATCCGAAACGGATCTCTTCGCTGTTTTCCGAGCGCCTGAACGCCGTGCACGATGACCTCGATGCAGGCTTCGGTTTCGAGCTCCTGCGCCTCAACGTGTTGCAATACGATGTCTTCAGGATTTCCCAGGGTGATTTCACCGGCAATGGCGATAGCGAAATCTCGCTTGCCGATTTTGTCGATCGGGTTTCGGCCCGGCTCGGGGCCGACTGTCTGCAGATCGCCGAACCGAAGCAGAGCCACGTGCCGGAGCGCGCGGAAGTGTTCGTGYCGGCGATTGCCTCGCGGATCGTCCGGGAAAAGACCGAGGAGATTTTTACCTTCGCGCCGAAAAGCGACCGCCCCTTGCGGCTCTTCCGTCATCCGGAACTGATGGAGGCTTTTGCGGCAACGGTGCCGGATGGCCCTCCGCAGCGTTTCCGCTGGCGCCGCATCGTCCATGAAGTCATCCGTGCGGAGGGGCCGGAGCGGATTTCGCCCGAATGGTGGAATGACGAGGAGGATGTCGAGGAGCGCGACTATTTCAGGCTTGAAAGTGAAGCTGGCCGCCGCTTATGGATTTTCCGCGCCGGTCATTACGTTGCCGGCAAAACTGCGCCGACCTGGCGCGTGCATGGGATTTTCGCATGACGGACGCTCCCGTTTTTTTCGAGATCGGTGCAAAGACCAATTTCTCTTTCCTGGAAGGGGCTGCCAAACCGGAGGAGATGATCTTGGCGGCAAGCGTGCTCGGCCTATCCGGCCTTGGTATAGCCGACAGGAATTCCGTTGCCGGCGTGGTGAGAGCGCATAGCCAAGTCAGAAACATGAAGGAAACCTACGAGCTTCAGCAGAAGCAGGGCAGAAAGAAAGACGAGGAAGCAGCCATCCTCCCTTGTGCGTTTTATCCGGGAGCGAGGCTCGTCTTTTCCGACAACACGCCGGATATTCTCGCCTATCCACAGAACCGGAAGGGCTGGGCCAATCTCTGCCGTCTGCTGAGCCGTGGAAATCTCAGGACCAACAAAGGGTCCTGCATTCTGGAAGAATGGGATCTTCTGGAATGGTGCGACGAGATGATGCTGGCGGTCGTGCCGGATTTTTCCCGCGTGGAAGAGATGGCCTATCAATATCACCTGGGAGCCTGTCTCGGTAAATACAGAGAGCGGTTCAAAAAGAACATCTATCTGGTTCTGTCGCCGACCTATGATGGACGAGATGTCTTTGTTTTCAACTTGCTTGCCCGGATTGCCGCGCGCAACCGGGTGCCCTTGGTCGCGACCAACCTGCCTCTTTTCCATCTCCCTTATCGGCGATCCCTGTCGGATGTGGTCACGGCAATCCGCGAACATGTGACGATCCAGGAAGCCGGATTCCGGCTCGCGCCGAATGGAGAAAGGCATATCAAGCAACCTGCCGAAATGGCGCGGCTCTTCCGCGCCTATCCCGACGCGATCAACAATACGGGAAAGTTCTTCAGCCGGCTGAAGTTTTCGCTCGATGAACTTAGCCATAATTATCCGGATGAGAGCGTTCCGGGTGAAACCGTATCGGAAACCTTGGAGCGTCTTACCTGGGAGGGCGCCAGGTGGCGTTATCCGGATAAGATCCCTGAGAAGGTTTCCAAGCAGATCAGGTATGAGCTCAATCTCATCAAGGAGATGCAATACGAGCCTTATTTCCTGACGGTTCGCCACATCGTCTGGCATGCCCGCTATGAGTTGAAGATCCTCTGCCAGGGGCGTGGCTCAGCGGCCAATTCCAGCGTCTGTTATTGTCTCGGTATTACCGAAGTCGATCCGACATCCACGACACTGCTCTTTGAACGCTTCATTTCGACCGAACGAAACGAACCGCCGGATATCGATGTCGATTTTGAACATGCGCGGCGCGAGGAGGTGATCCAGTACATTTATCAGCATTATGGCTTTCGCCATGCCGGCCTGACGGCGGCGGTTACGAGTTATCGGACCCGAATGGCCGGCCGTGAGGTTGCCAAGGCTTTTGGGCTCTCCGAGGATGTACAGGCGGCACTTTCGAGCACGGTGTGGGGTTGGTCGGATGAAGGCACGTCGGAAAGAGACGCAAAAGCCGCGGGTCTCGACACTGCCGACTTTGTGACAAAACAGGTTCTTTCGCATGCGCAGGAACTTATGGGTTTCCCGCGCCATCTCACCCAGCATGTTGGCGGTTTCCTGATCACGCGCGACCGGCTTGACGAAATCGTGCCGATCATGAAAACGGCCATGCCGGGCCGTTACATGATCGAATGGGACAAGGATGATCTCGACACCCTGAAGCTCCTGAAGATAGACGTGCTGGCGCTCGGCATGCTGACCTGCCTCAAAAAAGCGTTCGATCTGATGCAGCAGCATTATCAGGTCAATGAGACATTGGCCGGATTGCAGCAGCGGCCCGAGAAGGCTGTTTACGACATGATCTGCCGTGCGGACACGATCGGGGTTTTCCAGATCGAGAGCCGGGCGCAGATGAGCATGTTGCCGAGGCTGAGACCCGAAAAGTTTTATGACCTTGTTGTCGAAGTGGCGATTGTCAGACCCGGTCCCATCCAAGGAAACATGGTCCATCCGTATCTAAAACGGCGCGAAGCCCAACGGAACAAACAGCCGATCGAATATCCCAGTCCTGAATTGGAAAAGGTTCTTGAACGCACGCTAGGCGTACCTCTCTTTCAAGAGCAGGCAATGCAGATTGCAATAACTGCAGCCGGTTTTTCTCCTGAAAAAGCGGACAAGCTACGTCGATCGATGGCAACGTTCAAGCGATCGGGAAGAGTGGAGGAATTTAAGAACGATTTTGTTGCAGGTATGCTAAAAAACGAGCGTTATTCCAAGGAGTTTGCAGAAAGCTGCTTCAGCCAGATACAGGGCTTTGCCGAATACGGCTTTCCAGAAAGTCATGCGGCGTCATTCGCTTTGCTTGTCTACGTATCCTCCTGGATCAAGGCCTATTATCCGGATGTCTTCTGCACGGCGATGCTGAATTCGCAGCCGATGGGGTTTTATGCGCCGGCGCAGCTCATTCGCGATGTGCGGGAGCATGGCGTTAAGATCCTTCCGGTCGATATCAACAAATCGGAATGGGACTGTACCTTGGAAAAAACCGCCTTCGACAAAACCGCGATCGATAAGCGTCACGAATCCATGCGGGATGTCATCAGGACGAGATATGCTGTGCGACTGGGTTTCCGCCAGGTCAAAGGTTTGGCAGAAGAGGACATGATCAAGAAATTGATCGCCAATCGCGGGCAGGGATATGAGTCCGTCCACGATCTAAGGATCCGGTCTGGTCTCGACAAATCGGCTATCGAGCGGCTGGCTGATGCTGATGCCTTTGGAGATATTGCGTTATCGCGCCGACAAGCACTTTGGGCAGTTCGTGGTCTCGATGCAAAAAAGACGACCGAGAGCCGATCTCTATTTGACGTTGGGGACAATGCGGATCTTCGGCCCGAGGCGAAAGCGACGCTGCCGGAAATGCTGCCCGGCGAACAGGTGATCGAGGATTACCGCTATCTCTCGCTTTCGCTGAAGGCGCATCCGGTCTCGTTTCTGCGCGAGGAATTCAAGGCGATGGGGATTACCTGCAGCGTCGATCTTTTGACGGTGCCGAACGGGCAGAGGGTGACGATCGGCGGGATCGTTCTCGTCCGGCAGCGGCCGGGCTCGGCCAAGGGCGTTATCTTCATGACGCTGGAAGACGAGACCGGTGTTGCCAATGCGATTGTCTGGTCGAAGATTTTCGAACGTTATCGGCCGGTCGTGATGGGCGCGCGGCTGGTCAAGATCCGGGGGAGACTGCAAAGCCAGAGCGGCGTCATCCATACCGTGGTCGAACATATCGAGGACATTACCCCGATGCTGGGTCTGCTGCAGAAAGAGGCGAGGCGGTTCGGCGTGTCGGCCCGCTCGGACGAGGCGCTGCAATCGAGCGGAGACCACCGGCAGAAGAGGCGTTCGAATGGTATGGAGGAGGCACACAGGGGAAGTGCAAAAGAGGCGGTGCCTGGCGGTTCCTACGAAGCCGGACCAGGGAGCGTCATGCCGAAGGGCCGCAATTTCCACTAATTACCGATGCCATGATACAAAGGAAGAAGTCGTGGGTATGGCAGCCTCCCTTAAGAAGTGACTCATATATGTCGATTCTTTCTTGACATCGCCTGTCCGCTTTCGCAAAAAGAAGATGTTACAGGTCATGTTTGGCAGGTCGACCGAGAATGCTGGTTTGCAGTTGCAATTACATCACCGACAGGGAAATCAAGGACGTCATCACGCAACTCCTTGATGAGGACTGTTGGCAGCTCATCGTACCGTCAAAGGTCTATCATGCCATGGCGAAACGCGGCCGCTGCTGCGGCTGCTTCCCAAGCGTTGTCGACCTGATCATCCGCACGACCGAAGAATATCACGCCCACCACCACTCGACGGAAGACGAAGTGGTCGTATATATGTCCCGCCTGAGACAGTTCCATGAAGAAAACAGGAGAGCGGACATTGAAAGGCGACTCAAAGGTCATCGAGCGGCTTAACGAGGCATTGTTTCTCGAGCTAGGCGCCGTCAACCAGTACTGGCTGCATTATCGCCTGCTGGAGGATTGGGGATTCAAGAAGCTCGCGAAAAAAGAGCGAGCGGAATCGATCGAGGAAATGCACCATGCCGATCGTCTCATCGATCGCATCATCTTTCTCGAAGGCCACCCCAACCTTCAGACGCTTGCCCCGCTGCGCATCGGCCAGAACGTCAAGGAAGTCCTTGAGGCCGATCTTGCCGGTGAATATGATGCCCGCACAGCCTACAAAGCCTCTCGCGATATCTGTCACGCGGCCGGCGATTACGTGTCGATGAAGCTCTTCGAGGAGCTTCTGATGGATGAGGAGGGCCATATCGACTTCCTCGAAACCCAACTCGACCTGCTGGCGAAGATCGGCGAGGAACGCTACGGCCTCCTTAATGCTGAATCCGCCGATTCAGCCGAATAATTGCCAGTATCCGAACGCAGAAGACCCGGCGAAGCATCCGCTTCGCCGGGTCTTTTCATTTCGGTCGATGGGAACGTTGGCTATGGCAGCCATGAAAGGAGCGCCGGCCCTGGCCGGTCAGAGCCGTTCGGCTGCCGCTTCGGCCAGATGGGTAAACTCCGCGACGACCTGGTCGTAGACCGCGCGCTTGAAGGGCACGATCAGGCTGGGCAGGTCCGCCATCGGCTTCCATTCCCAGGCATCGAATTCCGGCGCGTGTCCGCCCGGCGGCGGGTTGATGGCGATCTCGCTCTCGTCGCCATCGAAGCGGAAGGCAAACCAGCGCTGGGTCTGGCCGCGGTATTTTCCCTTCAGCCCGATGCCGATCAGATGCGCAGGCAGATCGTAATTGATCCAATCCTGCGCCTCGGCAAGCAAGGTGACGGAGCGCATCCCCGTTTCTTCGTAAAGCTCGCGATAGGCGGCGGGAAGCGGGTCCTCGCCCTTGTCTATGCCGCCCTGCGGCATCTGCCAGAGCTGCGGGGAGCCATCATACTCGCTATTGCCTTCGCTGATGCGCCGGCCGGCCCAGACAAGGCCGGCGCGGTTCAGAACCATGATGCCGACGCAGGGGCGATAGGGAAGTTCCTCGGCGACGACCGAGCGTTTGTCTTTCTTGCTCATGGATAACTCCGATCGATCACGGTTCGACGCTTTCGCTTGCAAGTGACGAGACGCCGACAATCTCGATCCCACGCTGCGAGACTTCCTCGCTCCATTGCCTTATCGCATCGATGCTTTCGTCGAAAGCCGAGGCGATGCCGATTGCCGTTCCCTTGCGGCCGGCTATGCGCTCCAGTTCATCGAGTTTCTTGAGGATCGCATCCTTCTGCAATTGTCCATCAAGGGTCAGATCGCCGAAGGCATGGGGCAGTTCGATCGCCTTGGCAACGACCGCAGTCTTCGACTGCGCCGATGTCCCGTCGTCGAGGAAAAGCAGCCCGCGTTTTGAAATATCGCGCAGCACCGGTTCCAGCGCGCCGGCATCCGAGAGATAGCGGCCGCCGAGATAGTTCATGACGCCGGTATAGTTGGTGATCTCACCCATGGCCTGATGGAGGCGGCCGAGATTATCCTTGGGGGACATCTTGGTCAGCAAAGTGCCGGGGCCTGGATCGTTTGTCGGATAATCGAACGGTTCAAACGGCACCTGGATCAGGATTTCGTGACCGGCACGGCGGGCATCCTGCATCCAGCGCTGCAGGCTGTTGCCGCTGACGGCAAAGGCGAGCGTCACCGTGGGCGGCAGGTCGCGGATCGCCCGCTGGGTGCCTGTCTGGCTAAGGCCAAGACCGCCGACGACGATTGCGATGCGGGTGCCGCGCGCGCCGGACCAGGGGCGCGCGTACTGGTCCATCGGACGCTGCCCGCCGGGACCGACAATCGGCAGCCGGCCATGGGGAGAATTCTCCAGAAGCGCATCATTGGGTTGGGCAGCCATGCGGGGATCCTGGCCGATCCGCTGGGTGCCGATCATCACCGGCCCGCTGCCATCGCGTGAGCGGGGCGTATATTTGGTCACGACCGACCCATCATCGGTGAGCGTCCGCTCGATATTAGCGCCGGAATTGGGATCCGATCGAGGCATGCCGGCAGATTGCTGCGCCGCGTTCTGGTCGGGTTTCGAAGGAGGCTGGGTCTGTTCGGGCTTGGAGGCGGGTGGAACGTTGGAAGCAACCTGCTTCAGGGCATCATCGCCGCGCATGGCGTAGAGCGAAAGTCCCAGGATGCCGGCAACCGCGAAAGCGGCAAAAACGATTGCGAAGGAAAACTTTCGGCTCCGTCGTCGAGCGGCCGGCCGGTTCTGTCCGAGCGGTGCATGGAGATCGGTGCCCAAGGTCTAGTCCGCGCTTTTCCTGCAGATACGAAGAACCGGCCAGCGCGGCGTCTTTTCGACGCGTCACGCTGGCCGGCCCGATGATGTCTTTACTTCTTGATCGTGGCGGCGGCGGCCTTATCCGGGCTCGGCGGGAAGGACGGATCCTTCTTCACGCCGCGGAAGAGGTCGAGCGCATAGTTGAGCTGGATATCGTCCTTGGCTTCCGGCGGCACATAGGCTGCGGAACCGGAACCTTCGTCGGTCTCGGCAGAACCCTGGATGTGGCCGCGTAGGCTGGATTCGCCTTCAGCCCTGATTTTACCCTGCAGTTCCGGTGGCAGCGGCTGATCGACCTTGATATCCGGCTGGATGCCGGTGCCCTGGATCGACTTGCCCGACGGCGTGTAATAGAGCGCGGTCGTCAGACGCAGCGCGCCGGCATCGCCGAGCGGGATGATTGTCTGAACCGAACCCTTGCCGAAGGATCGCGTGCCGAGAACCGTCGCACGACGCAGATCCTGGAGCGCGCCGGCGACGATCTCCGAAGCGGAAGCCGAACCGCCGTTGACGAGCACGATGACCGGCTTGCCATCGGTCAGGTCGCCCGGGCCGGCATTGAAGCGGCGGGTTTCTTCGGCATTGCGGCCGCGGGTGGAAACCACTTCGCCCCGTTCCAGGAAGGCGTCCGAAACATTGATCGCCTGATCGAGCAGACCGCCCGGGTTGAGGCGCAGGTCGAGCACGTAACCCTTCAGCTTGTCGGCCGGGACATCCGCCTTGATCTTCTTGATCGCCTTTTCGAGGTCGTCATAGGTCTTCTCGGTGAAGGAGATGACGCGGACATAACCGACATCGCCGCCTTCGACACGGGACTTCACGGCGCGGACCGCGATGATGTCGCGTACCACGGTGATGTCGAGCGGCTTATCGGCGCCTTGGCGGATGATCGTCAGCTTGATGGGGGTGTTGATGCCGCCGCGCATCTTTTCGACGGCGTCTTCGAGCTTCAGACCGCGCACCGGTGCGCCGTCGATCTCGGAGATGAGGTCGCCTGCCAGAATGCCGGCCTTGGAGGCGGGCGTGTCGTCGATCGGCGCGATGACCTTGACGAGCTCGTTTTCCATCGTGACTTCGATGCCGAGGCCGCCGAACTCGCCACGCGTCTGCGTGCGCATGTCTTCGGCATCCTTGGCATTCATGAAGCTTGAATGGGGATCGAGCGAGGTCAGCATGCCGTTGATGGCGTTCTCGACCAGCTTTTCTTCATCCGGYGGCGTCACGTACTGGGCGCGGACCCGCTCGAAGACGTCGCCGAAGATCGACAATTCCCTGTAGGTCGAAGGGCCGGCGGCCTGCGCCGGCACACCGGCCGAATAAATCACGCTCATCGCGGTCGCACCCAAGAGTGCACCGACGATGACAAGAGAAGCCCTACGAATCATTTCGTGCCCTTCCAGTTTCTTTCGAGGTCCACCACGGTTTGGAATCGACCGGTGTGCCATCTTTTCGGAATTCAATGTAAAGCGTTGGACGATCTGTTTCCAGCGCCAATGCAGTTGCGCTTGCCACTCTTTTCTCACCCATCACGGCGATGGGTTCGCCTGCGAAAACGAACTTGCCCTGCCGCGCATTCACTACATCCATGCCGGTCAGAACCAGATGGTATCCGTCTCCGGCATTGAGGATGATCATTTGGCCGTAACTCCGGAAGGCTCCGGCGAAGACCACCAGGCCGTCAGCCGGCGCCGTCACCACTGCCCCCGCATTCGAAGCGACAGTTATGCCTCTTGCCGTGTGCCCCGTCCCATCGGCGTCGCCGAACCACCGCAATACATCTCCGGCAACCGGAAGCTCCAGCTTCTGCTTGAGGCTTGAAAACGCGTATGCGGGCGCAATGCGGTTTTTGTCGGGCACGCCGCTTTGGGCCAGCTGCTTTGCCTTTTCGCGCTCGGCGTCAGACATCATGCGCTGGCGCTCTTCCTCGGCGCGCGTCCGGTCGATTGCCTCGCGCACCGAGGCGATGTCGCCTTCGAACGTCTGAATGAGGTTTTCAAGCGTGGTAGCGCGGCCGGCAAGCTCCTCGGAGCGGCGGCGCTCGGCGTCGAGATCGGCCGCGTTGCGCTTGTTCAACTTTTCGTTTTCGGCAAGCAGAAGATCCATGCGCCGGTCCTCTTCGAGGCTCGCGGCGATGGTGCTGGAAACGGTCGTCTTCTCGGTCATAGCCGAAGCCTGTAGGGAGGCCAGCGACTGAAGGTCGGCAACGAGCTTGTCCGCCTCGTGGCGCATGCCGGGAACGACGGCGCCGAGCAGGATCGCGCTTCGAACCGAGGCGAGTGCATCGTCGGGCGTCACCAGAAGTGCCGGAGGAGGGTTGCGGCCCATGCGTTGCAGGGCTGCGAGCACCTCGGCCAGCACCGCGCGGCGACCACGCAGGGAGGTGCGGATACCGTCCTCCTTGAGCTTCAGTTCGGTGATCTTCTTTTCGCTGCCGAGGATCTTGGTTTCCAGACCTCTGCGGCGTGCCGCCGAATCGATCAGCGCCTGGCGGACATCGGCGGTGTTCTTCCTGATATCGGCGATGTTTTTTTCAATGGCGGCAGCCCGGTCGCCCGAAATCTTCATGCTCTTGGTCAGAACTTCAAGCTCGCCGCGGGTTTCGTTGCGTCGGCGCTGCAAATCGGCCGTCGGATCGACTGCTGCCGGAGGGCCGCCCTGGGGCGCCATTGGCGATGTTGCGCTCTGGGCGCGAGCGGTATTGGAGATCTGGAAGGGCGGGACCGGCGCGAAACCGAGGGCCGCCGCCAGAAGCAGCGCGCGCCGGTACGATGTGATCCTGATTGTCCGCATTCCCGCTCCGCTCATCGTCGGATCGAGAAAGCCTAAGCTGATTTGCCCGACGAGGCCACAAACAACATCGTGTTTGAAGGTAAACGATCGCTTAAGCTCTGTGATAGGGATGGCCCGAAAGAATAGTGACCGCGCGGTAAAGCTGTTCGGCAATCAGAATGCGCACCAGCTGATGCGGCCAAGTCATCGAGCCGAGGTTGAGCACCATGTCGGCCCGGTCGCGGAGTTGCGGATCCAGCCCGTCGGCCCCGCCGATCGCCAGCATCAGGTCGCGTTTGCCGCCGTCGCGATATCGGCCGATCACACCGGCGAAAGCCTCACTGTCGAGCGCCTTGCCTCGTTCATCGAGAAGAATGAGAACCGCGCCTTCGGGAAGCGCCTTTTCGAGCGCACCGGCTTCCTCGCGCTTGCGGGTATCGGCATTCGCCGCCCGGCTTTCCTGGATCTCGATCAGTTTCGACAATTCAAGACCCACCGCCGGGCCAGTCTTGGCGAAGCGGTCGAGATATCGGGACGCAAGCTCCTTCTCCGGTCCGGTCTTCAGCCGTCCCACGGCGAAAAGGCTTATTCGCATGTCCTGATCCGTTGATTTTGCGACCGAAAATTTCACCCTGCGGCGAGTTGGCACCCAGCCGCGTGATTTCGACCTCAGTCCGACCGGTTCAGAACATGCCCGAACCCGTCAGTGCAGCAGCGTGCCTTCCTCGATATCCGGCGTCGCCCACATCTTTTCGATGTTGTAGAACGCGCGGATTTCAGGCCGGAACACGTGGACGATGATGTCACCGGTGTCAATGAGCACCCAGTCGCCGGTCTCCTGCCCTTCGACGCGGGCGTTGCCAAGCCCCTCGTCCTTCAGGTCGGAAATCAGGTGATCGCTGATGGCCATGACATGCCGGTTCGATCGTCCGGAGACAACGACCATGTAGTCCCCGAGCGCTGATTTTCCAGCAATGTTGATGGTGACGATGTCTTCAGCTTTGGAGTCCTCGAGACTTGCGAGGACCAGTTCGAGAGCACGGGCGGCGGCATCGGCGCCACGTTCCAGGCTCTGCGGGAGAACGGAGGCCGTTCTGCCCTTGGCGTGTACTGTTGTCAGGGTTTGTCCTTTCATCCGGGTAACAGCAACAGGCACTTGAAGCGAATCCGATTCACGCTCGGCCGCTGTGTTTAAGGTGGCATCGAATTCTTAATCTTTCAAGAGAGCGCCCGAAAAGGTGATAGAAAGATATAGACCCCTTTGGTCGCAACGGCTTGGCCGATGTCAGTCCGATTTCCGATCGTTTGCGGCGCGGATCGCCGTGGAGCTCAGTGCCGAACGCGGGCCGTGGATGAAGGTCCAGGCCGGTGCGCGCCTCTTCCAGAGCGTACCCGCGTCATCCTCGTCCACCCGGGCATAATCGAAGGTGCGGGCCATTTTCGATGACAGGAACGACAATGTCGCCCCGGGACGGTCGATGACGGCAATCGGGAAGGTCGAGGCGATCGACTGCCACTTCTGCCACAAGTGAAAGGTCTTCAGGCTGTCGGCGCCCATCACCCAGACGAAGTGCACGAGCGGGTTCTTGGCCTTCACGAAGGAAAGCGTATCGGCGGTATAGGAGCCGCCGAGCGTCTTTTCGAAGGCTGTGATCTTGATGCGGGGGTCGTCGATCAGCTTTTCGCTCATCGCCAGCCGGTCGTCGAGCGAAGCAAGTTCGGAGCGGCTTTTCAGCGGGTTGCCGGGGGTCACCATCCACCAGAGCTGGTCGAGGCCGAGCCGGCGAAGCGCGATCTCGGCGACCAGGAGGTGGCCCTCATGCGGCGGATTGAACGAACCGCCGAACAGGCCGACGGCCATGCCCCGTTCGGCATGCGGCATGACCAGATATCGGCGATCGATCGTCTCTTCCGTCACGCGCGGTCAGGGCCGGATCTGGCCGGTGCCGTGCACCCGGTATTTGAACGAGGTCAGCTGCTCGACGCCGACGGGGCCGCGCGCATGCATCTTGCCGGTCGAAATACCGATCTCGCCGCCCATGCCGAATTCTCCGCCATCGGCGAACTGGGTGGAGGCATTGTGCAGCAGGATCGCTGAGTCGAGTTCGTTGAAGAAACGGGAGACGACCCCAGGATCCTCGGCGATCACCGCCTCCGTATGGTTCGAGGAATAAGTGTTGATGTGGCGGATGGCGCCGGAAATGCCGTCGACGATCGCAACCGAGATGACCGCGTCGAGATATTCGGTGCGCCAGTCCTTTTCCGTCGCAGGCTTGAAGCCCGGAAAGACCTTGAGAACGGTGGCCGAGCCGCGGATTTCGCAGCCGGCTTCCGTCAGCGCTTCGAGGATCGGCATCAGATGCGTGCCGATCCCGGCACTGTCGATCAGCAGCGTCTCGGCCGCGCCGCAGACGCCGGTGCGTCGCATCTTGGCGTTGACGACGATCTTTTTCGCCATCTCCAAGTCCGCGGAGGCATCCACATAGATATGGCAGAGGCCTTCGAGATGGGCGAAGACCGGCACACGCGCCTCGTTCTGCACACGTGCGACAAGGCTCTTGCCGCCGCGCGGCACGATCACGTCGATCGCGCCGTTCAGCCCCGACAGCATGGCGCCGACGGCGGCTCGGTCGGTAGTCGGCACGATCTGGATCGCGTGTTCCGGAAGGCCGGCTGCCTCCAACCCGGCGACGAGACAATCGTGGATCGCCTCCGACGACTGGGCCGAATCGGATCCGCCCCGCAGGATCACGGCATTGCCGGCCTTGAGGCAGAGCGCGCCGGCATCGGCGGTGACGTTCGGGCGGCTTTCATAGATCACGCCGATGACGCCGAGCGGCGTGCGGACACGCTCGATATGGAGGCCGTTCGGGCGGTCCCAGGCAGCGATGACTTCGCCAACCGGATCTTTGAACTCGGCGATCTCGCGCAGCGCCTGCGCCATGCCGGCAATCGATTTTTCGGTGAGCGTCAGCCGGTCGATGAAGGACGGCAGCAGGTCTTTGCCCTCGACGCCTTTCAGGTCGGCGGCATTGGCGGCAAGGATCCTGTCCTTGGCGGCAAGGATCGCGTCCGCCATGGCGTGGAGCGCCTTGTTCTTCGCGTCGGTCGAAGCCGTTGCAAGCTGGCGTGCCGCAGCCCTTGCATTGCGACCGATCTGGTCCATCACAACGGCGATGTCGCCGGTCTTCGCAACCATATCAAGCATGGGCGGCATCCTCCTTGCGATCTTCTTTTTTGTCTTTACGTTTCGCCGGCCCGGTCATCACCAGGTCGTCGCGATGGACCATGGCGGCGCGGCCGGCATAACCGAGGATCGCCTCGATCTCGCCGGACTTGCGGCCGGTGATCTGGCGGGCCTCTTCTGCGTCATAGCTCACAAGGCCTCGGGCGATCTCCCGACCGTCGACGCCAATGATCGCGACTGTATCGCCGCGATGGAACTGGCCGTCGATGCGGCGCACGCCGGCCGGCAGAAGGCTCTTGCCGGTGCCGAGCGCGGTTTCGGCGCCCTCGTCGACGAAGAGTTCGCCGGCCGGCTGAAGCTGGCCCGCGATCCAGGTTTTTCGCGCCGTGACCGGCGTGCCGGAGGGCGCGAACCAGGAGGAGCGGGCACCCTGTTCAATGGCGCGCAGCGGATGCTCCGTCTTGCCGGATGCGATGATCATGGCGCAGCCGGCGCCGGTGGCGATCTTGCCGGCGTCGATCTTGGTGCGCATGCCGCCGCGCGACAGTTCGGACGCAGCGCCGCCGGCCATGGCTTCGATCTCCGGCGTGATTGCGGGCACGAATTCCAGGAATTTCGCGTCGGGATCGAGATGCGGCGGAGCAGTGTAAAGGCCGTCGATATCGGACAGCAGCACCAGTAGGTCGGCGCTGGTCATGGTAGCGACGCGGGCGGCGAGGCGATCGTTGTCGCCATAGCGGATTTCGGTCGTGGCGACCGTATCATTCTCATTGATGATCGGCACGGCGCCGATCTTCAGAAGCTGATTGATTGTGGCACGGGCGTTGAGGTAACGGCGGCGCTCTTCCGTGTCACCCAACGTCAGCAGGATCTGGCCTGCCACGATGCCATCGCGCGACAGGCTTTCCGACCAGGCGCGGGCAAGCGCGATCTGACCGACCGCTGCCGCCGCCTGGCTCTCTTCGAGCTTCAGCGCGCCCGAGGGCAGGTCGAGTACGGTGCGGCCCATGGCGATGGCGCCCGAAGAGACGACCAGAACGTCGATACCCTTCGCCTTCAATGCGGCGATATCGGCGCAGATGGCGTCGAGCCATTGCGATTTCAGGCCCGTCTTGCGGTCGACGAGCAGCGCCGAGCCGATCTTGATGACGATGCGGCGATGACTGGCGAGCGGTTTACGGGTAGCCGTCATGCATCCTCATCCTCATCGAAATCCTGGATGGGGGTCGAGCGATCGGGCAGTGCGGTGTCGTTGACGCCGCTCGCCTCGACGATGACGTCGCGCAGCGCGCGCAGCACCTCGGTCATGCCCTTGCCGGTGACGGCGGAGATCAGGAACGGTGTCTGGCCGCAGGCCTTTTCCAGCTCCTTCGCCTTCTTCTTCAGTTCCTTGTCGTCGAGCACGTCGATCTGCGACAGCGCCACGATGACCGGCTTGTCGATCAGGTCACCGCCATACGCCTCGAGTTCGTGTTTGACGGTCTTGTAGGCCTTGCCGACCTTTTCCTCGACGGAGGAGACCAGATGCAGGAGCACGCGGGTGCGTTCGACATGGCCGAGGAACCGGTCGCCGATGCCGACACCCTCATGGGCGCCTTCGATCAGGCCCGGGATATCGGCCAGAATGAATTCCCGGGCGTCGATGGTGGCAACACCAAGATTGGGATGCAGCGTCGTGAACGGGTAGTTGGCGATCTTGGGACGGGCGCGGGTGACGCTGGCAAGGAAGGTCGACTTGCCGGCATTCGGCATTCCGACGAGGCCGGCATCGGCGATCAGCTTCAGCCGCAGCCAGATGGTTTTTTCCTCGCCCTCGAGACCGGGATTGGCCCAGTTCGGCGCCTGGTTGGTCGCGCTCTTGAAATGGGTGTTGCCGAAGCCGCCATTGCCGCCTTTGGCGAGCCGGAACCTCTGGCCTTCGCGGGTCAGGTCGATAATCAGCGTCTCGTTGTCTTCCTCGAAGATCTGGGTGCCGACCGGCACTTTCAACGTCACCTCGCCGCCATTGGCGCCGGTGCGGTTGCGGCCCATGCCGTGGGTGCCGGTCTGGCCCTTGAAATGCTGCTGGAAGCGGAAATCGATCAGGGTGTTGAGGCCGTTGACGGCCTCCACCCAGACATCGCCGCCGCGCCCGCCATCACCGCCATCAGGTCCGCCGAACTCGACGAACTTTTCCCGCCGGAACGAGACCGCGCCCGCGCCGCCGTCGCCGGAGCGGATATAGACTTTTGCCTCGTCGAGAAATTTCATCTTGTCGCCGTCAGTCTTGTGTTAGTCGGGATGCCTGTCGCTTCAGGTCGGGCGCTCAGTGCATGTCGATAGGGGTTTCGATATCGTCGGTTGGGGCGGAGGTCAAAGAATATCATGAAGTTCGTCAGCTATAACATTCAATACGGGATCGGCATGGATGGCGTGTTCGATCCCGAACGCATCGCCGCGAGTATCGAGGGAGCGGATGTCATCGCGCTTCAGGAAGTGACCCGCGGTTTCCCCAGGAATGGCCATGTCGATCTCGTCGCCCGTTTCTCGGATCTGTTTCCGGACCATTTCCATGTCTATGGCGCACCTTGCGACCTGCTGCTCGACGTCTCGGTCGAGAACGGCCGCCGCATCGAGCGCCGTTTTCAGTTCGGCAACATGATCCTGTCGCGCTGGCCGATCCTTTCCACCCGTCATCTCCTGCTGCCCCGCAGCCGCACCGTGGAGATGCTCAACCTGCAGCGCGGAGCGCTGGAAGCGGTGATCGTCGCACCCAGCGGACCGCTCCGGGTTTATTCCGTCCACCTCGATCATGTCTCTCCCGATGAACGGCTCGGCCAGATCCGTTATCTCAAGGAGCGGGTGCTGAACTTCGTCTCCGAGGGCGGTTCGCTCACCGGCGCCGCCGAAGAAGGTTTCCCCGATCTGCCGCTGCCGGAGGATTTCCTGCTGATGGGGGATTTCAACATGGAGCCGGAATCGACCGAATATATCGCCATGGCCGGTCAGCGGGACCGTTATTACGGCCGCATCCTGCGCGTCAACGAACCCGTCGACGTGCTGGACCGCTCCGGATCGTTGACGCCGGAGAGCTATACCTGGGCGAAGCCACCGGGCGACGGGCCGATGAAGATGCATCTCGATCATTGTTTCGTGAATGCCGGGCTGGCGCCGCGGCTGAAAAACGCCTGGGTCGATAACGAGGCGCCTGGTTCAGACCACTTTCCGCTCTGGGTCGAGGTCGAGTGAATGATCCGGCGGAGTTTCCTCCGCCGGGCCTTTGTTATGGGAGCGTCACGGTCGGGCCGGCCGCCGGAAATCCTCAGGCAGCAGCATGGTCTCGATATGCGGCGCCATCCTGTTGCGGGACAGACTGAAGAGCTGGCTCGCATCGACGATGGTGAAACCGAGCTTCTTCTGGACGTTCAGCGAAGCAAGGTTGTCCGCAAAGGCGCCGGAAAACACCTGCGCCTCCGGCATACGCCGAAAGAAACGCTCCAGCGTCCCGGCCGCCGCTTCCGTCATGTAACCCCGGTCCCAGTAAAGCCGGTTCAGCCAGTAGCCGAGATGCCACCGGCCCCGCCTCAATTCCAGGCTGACGACGCCGATATGGGCGTCGTCGCCGGTGGTGATCGCCAGCGTCCAGTCCGGCAGGATCCCGGATGCATTCGGAACGAGCCAATCCAGCGCGTCCTGACGGTCATAGGGCTGCGGCACCCGCGCCAGCATGCGGGCCACCTTGAAATCGCCGAGCGATTCGGCAATCGCCGTCGCATCGGTGATCTTGTGCGGGCGAAGAACCAGCCTTTCGGTGGTGATGACCGGGCAGGGACCGGGCATCGTGACAGTCGAACTCGTCTTCTGGAGGACGGCGGCGTTCATCGCAGTTCTCCCCAGCTTCTCAAGGACATCCAGGTCTTGCGGTCGAGCCGGAACCACTCGACAGCGACCATGCCGCCGAGCGCCAGGCAATCGATCATGCCGGTGCCCTGGAACTGGAAACCGCATTTCTGGATCACCCGCCGGGAGGCGATGTTGGTCACCCGGCAGCGGGCATCGATATGGTCGATGTTGTTGCGGGTGCGGAAGGCCATGTCGATCAGGGCATGGGCGGCTTCCGTGGCATAACCCCTGTTCCAATAGGGTTCTCCCAGCCAATAGCCGAGTTCGAGCGTTCTCTCGTCCTGTTGCGGTTCGAGCGCGCAGCAACCGAGAAAGGCGCCGTTGTCTCCTCGCGTGATGGCGTAGACGCATTTGCCAATCTCGCCGGCCTTCGTGCGTCGCACGAAATCGGCTGCGTCTTTAGCCGTATAGGGATGCGGCATACGCGACACCATGGTCGCGATATTCGCATTGTTGGCGAGATGGGCAAGTGCGTCGATGTCTTCTTCGTGGGGCGTGCGCAGAACTAACCTCTGCGACAGTAAGACGGGGCAATCGCTTCTCGGCCGGTCGGGTCTTAACCGTTCCTCTGGCGGCCGGGATTGGCTCGCCCTCAGTAGTTCGCCTTGCATGTTCAGTCCTCCTGTTGGGGAAAAGAAAAAGGGAAGATGGTGGTGTCCCATCTTCCCTTTTTCTGACTGAACCTTTGGGCGTTCAGCCGGGTCGATGTGACACCGGCTGCTTAAAACGCTTACCGGCTTTATTCTGCTGCTTCGGCTTTCGGCATTACGGACACGAACACGCGACCATTGGCCTTGGTTCGGTAATTCACGTTGCCGGCGGTAAGCGCAAAAATGGTGTGGTCCTTACCGAGGCCGACGTTCTGGCCCGGATGCCACTGCGTACCGCGCTGGCGCACGATAATGTTGCCCGGAATGACGGCTTCGCCGCCGAACTTCTTCACGCCAAGGCGCTTGGAATTCGAATCGCGACCGTTGCGCGACGAACCGCCAGCTTTTTTATGTGCCATTGGAGTTCTCCTTTACCCTTCGAAACCCGTTGTTAAGCCAAGATGTCCGTGATGCGGACGACCGTGTGATGCTGGCGATGGCCGCGAATCCGCTTGGAATTCTGACGGCGACGCTTCTTGAAGGAAAGAACCTTCTTGCCGCGATTATGCTCGACCACTTCGGCCTTGACCGTCGCACCCGCAACAAAGGGAGCGCCGAACTTGGCATCGGCGCCAACGCCGACAACCAGGATTTCGTTGAATTCTACGACAGAACCAGCTTCGGCTTCCAGCTTTTCGATGGTGAGCACGTCGTTGGCTGCCACGCGGTACTGTTTACCGCCGGTCTTGATGACTGCGAACATTGTTTATCCTTTCATGTTCGTTCCGGCTCTGCCTTCATAAAAGGCGGCCGTCTTTTTATCAGTCGGGCTCTAGCGGGTTTCGAAAGAGACGATCTTTTGAACTTGCCCGCCGGTGGAATTCGTGTGGCTGTTCCAACAACCGCCACACAAACAAAGAGGCATGGATACTTTTCCACGCCTGATCGCGAGCGGACATACGCGAGCGACAAAAAACTGTCAAGACGAAAGGATATAAAGACTTGATATTCGCCCCTTGCCAGCCCCATGTTTGCCCGCTATGAGAACGCCCGCGCTGACCAACGCGTCATCACGTCTTAAGCGGAGAGGTGGCTGAGTGGTCGAAAGCACCGCACTCGAAATGCGGCGTGCCTGCAAGGGCACCGTGGGTTCGAATCCCACCCTCTCCGCCACTATGAACCTTCGGCCCTAAGGCTTTCCCACGTATTTTACGAAATCAAGGCTAGCTTACATGGCAAATGGGCCGGCTATTTTTCGCCTGGGCCACAGCCAAGGCACAGCGGACGTAGGTTTAGCGTGTCGCCCTTACGTCTTCAAATTTAAGATCGAATCGAGCCAGATATTTGATTAGACGGTCGGCATCGTTGCTGCTCTTCTTTTCAAGTCGCGATTGTGCGAACAGCGCGCGGCCGGCAGAACTTGAGGTCGCATGTTCCTTGCAGGTGCGGATGACGGCGGAGAGCTGGGCGGCGTCGAAACGGTCCAGGCGCGCGGCCACTTCGACGCCCAACAGTTCTTCGAGTAGTTTATCGGCTGCGTGGTTGTCAGATGATGAGCGCCAAAAGTTGTTCAATCTTCGGACTTCATCGTCGACAACGTCTGTTGTAATGCGTCCATGGGGAGCCAACGTCGCCATGCGAGTGATAGAGGCCGACAGGTCGCGGAAATTTGCACTCCATATGCCTTGCGGGCCGGTTGCAAAGGCAAGGTAGCGGTCGCGAGCTTCCTTGTTGAACGTGATGTTTTCGCCCTCGCGTTCCAGAAAGCGCCTGAGCTCGAAGTCGAGATTGGGTTCTATGTCCTCCTTGCGTTCCCGCAGGGCCGGAAGCTGGAAAGTCCAGAGATTGAGCCGGGCATAGAGATCTTCGCGGAACCTGCCTTTGCGGACATCTTCGCCAAGGTCACGATTGGTCCCGGCAAGCAGCTGAAAGTCCGCCGATGTCTCCCGGTCGGCGCCCACGGGCAGAAATCTCTTTTCCTCGATCGCGCGCAAGCACATGGCCTGTTCGTCAGGGCCGAGTTCGCCAATCTCGTCGAGGAACAGCACGCCCTTGTCGGCGGATTTGAGCAAGCCGGCACGCTCGCCTGCAGCGCCGGTGAACGCGCCCTTCACATGGCCGAACAGTGTGGACATGGCCTGGTCGCCGCGCAAGGTCGCGCAATTGACTTCGATGAAAGGGCCGCTGAGCTTGCGTTGGCTCTTCTTGAGTTCGTAGATCCTGCGGGCGAGCTGGGACTTGCCGGCCCCGGTCGGGCCGGTCAGGAGAACGGGAGCCGTTGAGCGGATCACCACTCTCTCGATCTCGCCGATCATCCGGTTGAACGCTGCATTGCGGGTCGAAATGCCTGATTTCAAAAAGGATGCCGCATCTTCACGCTCCGAGGCGAAACGCCTAGCGATTTCGTCGTAGCGGGAGAGGTCAAGGTCGATAATCCTGTGCGTGCCGGCAAAGTCCTGGTCCGGCTCGCGGTCACGCGGCGGCGAAAGCTGCAGCAATTGGCCCGGAATGATGCGGGCCTCGGTCAGCAGGAACCAGCAGATCTGCGCGACGTGCGTGCCGGTAGTGATGTTAACGAGATAATCCTCGGTATCGGGATCGAACGAATAATTGCGGGCGAAGTCGCGCAGATGCGTATAGACCTCGGAAAAATCCCACGGATCCCGGAAATTGATCACATTGCTGCGCACCTCCGTCGCGGGTGACACGGTTGCGATATCGACGGTGATTCGGCTGGCCAGTGCGCTCGCGTGATTATCGTGGATGAGTTCCAGGCGGTCGATGAACAGCCCGGTTTGCTGGCACAGTCCGACATTGGGCCGCCAGCGGCTCCATCGATTTTCCCATTTCCCCGCATCGAGGGTGGTTCCCAAGATGCTGATGGCAACGCGCCGCTTCATGGATTATCCAATTTTATAAGTTCCGATATTTTTAGATACGATATTGGAGGAGATGAAGTTTGGCAAATTACGGATGTCTTTTGATGAGAAGAAATTTTCGGCTTGATAACAGATAGATAGACGATTTTTCGCTCACATCGGGCCGATTTCCTCAAACTGGCACGCGTCTTGATTAGTATTTGGCATGAACCAACCAAGAGGTGCCGTCATGGTCAACAAGGCGATCTTCAAAACCTACCTCGGAAAATTGCTTCCGGGCGCGGACACAAAAAACCACGAAGCTACGCCGGCCTATCAGCTGACGCCGCGCGAGGCGCTGGCGCAGTATGCCGTGACCGGCACGTTCAACGGGACCTTCTATGCGGATGGTGCCGATCAGCTGGAGGCGGTTAAGGCGCTGGCACTTCAGGTCGAGCCGGAGTTTCTGGCCAAGGTGGCGGTCCATGCCGCCGAGAAGGCTCACATGAAGGACACGCCGGTGATGTTGCTGGCCATGCTTTCCGGCCTTCAGAGCGACGCCTTTGCCCGTGCGTTTCCGCGCGTGATCAAGAGTGGCAAGATGCTGCGCGGCTTCGTCCAGGTGATACGTTCGGGTGCAACAGGACGCAAGTCGCTGGGCACGCGGCCGAAGAAGCTGGTGCAGGCATGGCTGGAACGGGCAAGCACGGAGCAGATCCTGCGCGCGATGGTCGGCAACGATCCTTCGCTCGCCGACGTGATCCGCATGGTGCACCCGAAGCCGACCTCGGAAGAACGAAAGGCGCTGTATGCATGGGCGATCGGCAAGCCGCACGACTATGCGGCACTGCCGGAACTCGTCAAGGCGCTGGAGGCCTTCCGGCGTGACCAGACGAGTCTGGTGCCGACGGTGCCATTCCAGATGCTGACCTCGCTGCCGCTGACGCGGGAGCATTGGGTCGAGATCGCCCAAAAGGGCGGTTGGCAGATGGTGCGGCAGAACCTCAACACCTTCGCACGCAATGGCGTATTCGAGGTCGAGGGGTTTGCCGAGGCGCTAGCGGCGCGGCTGGCAGATCCGGACGAGGTCCGCAAGGCCAGGGTCTTCCCCTATCAGCTGATGATGGCGTGGAAGATGGTCGATGGCCAGGTTCCCGATGTGGTGCGCGATGCGCTGCAGGACGCGATGGATGTTGCGATTGCTAATGTGCCTTCGCTGGATGGCAATGTGGTGCTCTGCCCCGACGTTTCCGGCTCCATGGGGTCGTCCGTGACCGGTAACCGCAGGGGCGCGACATCAGCGGTCCGTTGCATCGATGTTGCCGGTCTGATGACCGCGGCGTTCCTGCAGCGCAACCCGAGGGCGCGGGTGCTGCCGTTCGAGAATGACGTGGTGAACGTCAAGCTCAACCGGCGGGATTCGGTAATGACCAATGCCGCCACGCTGGCGGCAGTGGGTGGCGGTGGAACAAACTGCTCAGCGCCGCTGCGGAAGCTCGCAAACGAGAAGGCCAAGATTGATCTCGTCGTGTTCATCTCGGACAACCAGTCCTGGGTGGATGCGGGCAAAAGTGGTCAGCCGACGGCTGTGATGACGGAATGGGCACGAATCAAGCAGATCAATCCGGCTGCAAAGCTGGTCTGCCTCGATATCCAGCCCTACGCCACCACGCAGGCGCCGACACGGGACGAAGTGCTCAACATCGGCGGCTTCTCGGACGCCGTCTATGAGGTGATCACAGCGTTTGCCGCCAACACCAATGGAGCGGACGGCTGGGTAAAAACCATCGAGGCGGTCGAGTTCTGACGCCAGAAGCAATACCCCGCGCTGCCATAAACGGCGCGGGGCCGTGACGAATGCCGGATGAAACTACAGGCTGTTAACCTCCAGGTCGCGGGTTCAAATCCCGTCGGGTTCTCCATTTTGTGGACCCGTAGCTCAGTGGATAGAGCAGGGCGTTTCTCCAAACCTCGTCGTCACGGCGAATGGAATGACATGGCGAATGCAAAGGAAACTACATAGCCGCGGCGGGTTCAAATCCCGCAAGGCAATTGCCTCCACGTAGCGGGTTTCCTTCGGAAACGGATGTTTCTTTGATCTCTCGTCGCCATGGCTTGAGTTGCAGCGGCGAATGCCGGGCGGAACTACAGCCTCCACACCTGGATGGTCTGGCAAGGTTCGACTCCTTCCCTTGGCGGCGCTCTCTGGCACGAGCGGGACCATCCGGTTTCGTCCACCCTCGTCGCCGCTGCAGATGAATACCCGGTGAATGCCGGCAGGACTACAGGTAGAGCGCCCCGTCATATCAAGTGGGGAGGTCGGATGTTCAAATCGTCCCGGGTTCAACTCTGAATCCGTAGCTCAGGCAATACTGTCTTGCCACCTTCGTCATCGGGACTGGAATAATGGAATACCTCGGCGAATGCCGGTGGGACTACAGGAAAGAGCACCCCGACGGATTCCGGCGGGGAGGTCGGATGTTCAAGCCATCCCATATTTCAAGTGGAATGTGTAGCTCAGTTAACTGTCTCGCCTTACCTCGTCGCCGGGGACTGATGAAATACCTGACGAAACAAAGAAGGACTGCAATCGCAGAAAAGAAGATGATCGAGATATTGAGCGGACAGGATTTGATCGATGCTGGGATGAGCCAGGGCAAGTGGTTTCGCCCGGCACTCGACGCGGCCAACAAGAGATTGAGCGAGGGCAGTTGCGTTGCCGAAGCGCTGGAAGCGGCAAGAGCGTTCCAGCCGGGGCCGACGCTTCCCTTGCGCGTGGACAACGATATCGAGATCTATTCCAACATCCGCGCCGAAAACGCTTTCGAGCAAGACAATATCGAGAAGGTCAATGCGACCATGCGGGCTTTGGTGCGCACGCCGGTGGTTCGTTCCGCCGCGATCATGCCAGATGCCTGCCCCGCGGGTCCGATCGGGACGATCCCGGTCGGCGGGGTGGTGGCGTCCGAAGCGATCCATCCCGGCATGCATTCGGCCGATATCTGCTGCTCGATGGCGATCTCGATCTTTCCGGGTGTCGATCCGAAATCGCTTCTCGATGCGGTGCATTCGGTAACGTATTTCGGTCCCGGCGGGCGTCCCCGCGGCGCTCAGATCAAGCCTTCGGAGGAGACGCTTTTGGCGTTTCACCAGAATCCTTACCTTCGGGAAGGTCCGCTGAATGTAGCAGTCGACCATTTTGCAACGCAAGGCGATGGTAATCATTTCGCTTATGTAGGCACGATGAAATCATCCGGCGAGACGGCGCTTGTTACCCATCACGGATCGCGGGGACCAGGCGCGCGGCTCTATGAGCGGGGTATGAAAGTCGCCAACAAGTTCCGAGAGCTCCTCTCACCGGAAACGCACCGCGAGAATGCCTGGATTCCGGCGGAGACCGAGGAGGGCGAGTCCTACTGGTCTGCGCTTCAAACGATCCGCCAGTGGACAAAGGAGAACCATTATGTCCTGCACGACATGACTGCTGAAAAGCTATCCGCCAAGGTAGCCGATCGCTTCTGGAACGAGCACAACTTCGTCTTCCGGAAGTCGGACGGGCTGTTCTACCACGGCAAGGGCGCGACACCCGCCTTCGACAACTGGGCGCCGGATGCGACCGATCTTACCATTATTCCGCTCAACATGGCGGAACCGGTGTTGATCGTTCGTGGCTCGAACGCCGCGCATGGCCTCGGCTTTTCGCCGCATGGAGCCGGCCGTAATTTTTCGCGTAGCGCGCATATGAGGCAGCTAGCAGCGGAATACGGAGCGGATTCGCGTGGCCTTAGCCCGAACAACATCGCTGAGGTCCTCGCAAAGGAAACAAGCGGTCTCGATGCGCGCTTTTTCTCAGGGTTTGCCGACGTGTCGGAATTACCGAGCGCCTATAAGAGCGCTGCAAACGTGCGAGACCAGATCGAGCATTACGGTCTTGCCGAAGTTGTCGACGAAGTAATCCCGTTCGGCAGCATCATGGCTGGCGATTGGCAAAGAGACGCGCCCTGGCGCAAAAAGCGTCGCTGATCAAAAGGAGAGGGCGGTATTTGCCGCCCTCTCGCGCTTTGTCTATTTGACGTCAATTCAGCGCGAGCTTTTTCCCAATTGCTTCTGCCAGCATGTCGATCATTTCGGGACCAAGGTCTGCAGGCATGTCTAGGCGCCGGCTCGTCTTATAAAAATCCGCCGCCTGATGACCGAGGTTGATGGCCATAACCGAAAGGCGTTCATCCGATTCAAGGCCTGATATTACCTGTTGGAGATGTCGGGTCAGAAAGTCGGCGCCGTTTGCTGCGAACGTCGAGTCATCCATGGGAACCCCGTCGGTCAAGACAAGCAGGAACTTATGGCGCTCCGGTGCGTGAAGCAGGCGGTCGCTTGCCCATTGAAGAGCTTCACCATCGATGTTCTCCTTGAGTAGATCCGGGCGAAGCATGTTCTTCAAACGATTTCCGAGGGAGGAAACGCGCATATCATCGGCCGGGCGATAAATGATATGCAGCAGATCACAGAGACGACCGGGGCGCCGTGGCGATCCGAAGGCCTGCCAGCGCTTGCGGGAATTTCCGCCTTTCCAGCTGGCGGTCGTATACCCGAGAACCTCTACCTTGCATCCGAGATTTCGAAGAAAATCCTGAGCAGTGTCTACTGCGGCGGCGGCCATCAGAATCGACTGTCCTCGCATCGATCCGGAGTGATCGACAAGAAGCGAGACAATGATGTCTTCTCGTTCCCACCTTGGGATTTGCGTCGCTAGGTGTGACCCCATACGTATCCCGGCCAGTGTCCATTCGGTCCGCAGCGATGTCAAAGAGAGCTCGTAGGTCTGCCAGGCGTGGTCGAGAATTGCGGCATCTTCCCGTGCAAGGGGGCCAAGCACGCGATCAAGGTCTTCGCTCCTTACTATCTGATCGAAATCGACTGTGAATGCATGATAGTCGTTCTTGTTGATCAATACCGGATCGGTCGCTCGGCGAGTAAAGATCTTCTTGAAAAAACTCATTTTCAGATCCGATGTATCGGCAAACACTACCAAGCCAGTCTGGCAATCCCGGATGACCGACATAAAACAAAGATTTATAGCTTTAGCACCAATCGCTCAAGGAGGGTGTGAAGTCGTCAAGACAGTGGGCAGGTCGCGCTTTGCACAGCCGTCGGCCGGTGTGTAATGCGGCATACGGGCAACCGTATCGTGGGTTCGAATCCCACCCTCTCCGCCAGTTTGGACCTTGAGGTGCAAGGGTTTTCAGATATCCGCTGATATTTTCCCCATGTTTGAATGCGTCCAGGGCGCGTCCAGAGCCACACCTTAGGCACTGCTGAGCAGTTCAGTCTGCTCCGTCAACCTTCCAACATCGACATCATCGATGAGTGAACGTCCGTTCAGACCCGGTGATGGGTAAGGCTGCGGATTGTCGAATGGTCGCCAATTTTTAACGAATTGCAATTAATGCGCGTATTTTGCGATAAGGCGCACCAATGTCGGCGGTCCTGCTAGCTATCTCATACGTCGTCAATATCTAAATGAGAGATTTCACAAATGCCTGGCACGAATGAATTTCCGTCGCAACAAGCGACATCTATTCCTACATTGACGCTTTATCACTGCGGGGTAAACACGACCCCGCCTTTCTGGCCGTTAACCCATTTTGGAACCCTAGCGGCTGCAAAAGATATTCTGATTCGTCGAATTAAGAAGCATCCGTTGGAAGTAGTGACCATCTTCGAAGTTTGCGTGAGAGAGCCATCGAGTCCCTTTAGGCTGCCCGACTTCGGCTCACCGAATATGTTGATGCTTCTTCTGAAGCTGACAGCGAACCAAAACGACGAGAGCCGAGAGTTCAACGCTTTGAAGCCTGTGCTGCTGTCATTCTATGAGGATGGCAATGGCCGAACCGAGCAGGGAAAATCCACAAAGGAAATTCTGGCTGCGAGGGGCTTCATTCGAGATCTTATGCTGCGCAAGGGTTATGGTGCTATCGTTTATGAGAACGATCAGGAGGACCCCGGCAGCCTTTCCTATGTCATCGCCTCAAACGAAGAGATACTTGCCTGCAGAGAATTTAGTCGGTCAGAAATTGAGAGGCTGCTCCTCGAATGAGCGCCTTTGCACCCCTCCCGGGGCATCCTACGCATGATCTTCAATAACTATTGGAGATCACATGGCGACCATCCGGAAACTCAGAGGACGCTGGCAGGCTCAGGTGCGCCGGCGTGGAATGAAGCACCGGGCGAAGAGCTTTGCCATTAAGGTGTGCAGAGATGCGGGCACGCCACCTCGATGCTCAGGCGATGCAAATTGCACCTGAAGATTGATTCTATAGCCGTGGGAGTAGCTCCGTCTTCTTTGCTACAAATTCGTCGTCGGATAGGATACCCTTTGAGTGCAAGCCAGCCAGTCGCTCAATCTTGCTAATGATATCGTCATGATCCGCGCTCGCCGAAGCAACAACGATATCGTTCGGCGTTGGCATAAGCTCCGAATCGAGAAACTCATCCCGGCGTGAGGACGCTCCCTGCCCTTTTGGACGAGGAGCCTCGTTTCCATCACCTGACACGATCTCCAAGTCCGACAAGCGGACCAGACCGTGTTGAGAAGTGAACGCCTGCGATTGGTTGCTGCTCTGCTGCTGAGAGAACCCTCCAGTGTTATGATTTTTTGTATCGTAGACGGTAATCTGTCCGTTCACATCAATAGCTAGGCGCCGGGTGGTCGGAAAAAATGCATAGCGAAGATTGTTCTGAGAGCCTGTAGATGAAGGCTGGCCCAGATGTTGTGGCCACGAGCTGCTGTAAGTGCTCGACTGTAAAGAAAGGCTAGATCCGTCGCTCTGGCTCTGAGATTGAAACGGTTGATCCGTTCGCGGCGCCGAGAGCTGGCCGGACCTTATGTAGCCAGCAATATCTGAGCAGAGGGCATCAATGCGCTGCTTCAGTCCATTGTTGAACATGTCACCGATCATGATCATGCCACCACTTGACCATTGCCCCATGCCGCCAAGCTCGACATGGTTGAACTGAGCTTGGTTGGTGCCTCCAGCAAGCAAGGCCATAGCAAGGTGCTCAACGGCGCTAGTGCTGAACCCATGTCGCTGTGCCAGGTTTTCGATGGTCTCCCGTTGTAGGGAATCTGTGATCACAGTCTGCTCTCCATTCAGCGATCTCCATCTATCGCAATACCCTTGCTGCGAAGCCAGGATCTTGACTGGCTTAAAGCTCATCGTTGCAATTTAGGCTTATGATCTTCGCCGGAGAGAACGTCTGTAGCTTCTTCAGACCGGACACCATGCCCTTGCCAAGCATCGGCGTGCCGATAGCGCCCCTCAGCCAGCACTCCTTCTTGGCTTGATGTAGGTGAGGCAATCTTAATCAAGTTGCGCTACCCCGTTCGTCACATCGGGGGATTGTGTTGCAAATGGTTGACTTCGGGAAACTCTTCATCCGTGACGCGTTTTTCACTCCAGCAGCAGGTGAGCCGGGCATACTAAGGGTCTGCGATCCACATGCTCTCATTCAAGCTGCGGGCTATCTGAAGTATGGGTGCGCCAAAGAAGGCGAATTTGTTTTCTTTCGAGGACAGTCTAAGCACTACAAAACGATGCCTCCGTCCATCATGCGTCAGGGAAAGACGGCAGCATCGCAGAATAAGCGGCTCAGGAGTTTGAACAAAGCAATAGACGATGTGATTGCTGGGAATAATCTATTGCAGAGCTTGCCAAAACAGGTAGTTGAACCGCTTCTTCAGCATTACGGGTTTAAAACTACATGGATTGATCTCGTTGACAACATCTGGGTAGCGTTGTGGTTCGCCTGTCATCACGCACGATCTGTCGGTAAATTCGGGCAATATATGCATTTCGAAAGAAGGCAGGTCCCGCGAGAAGACAATTCGGAATTCGCATACGTTTACATGGTCGCTGCGGATTCTAGACCGGGATCACTGGCCGGAACGTGGACTGGGCCGAAAACGGAACTGGTTGATTTACGAGTTTGTTGCCCATCCTTATATGTGAGGCCCCATGCTCAACACGGAGTTCTTTTCAGAGCTAGGGGGGAAGTTGGCGGTCGGCCATCGGAATATAGTTCACAAGTCCGGGGTATAATCGAAATTGAGCTGGGCCAGGCCTTGCGATGGCTAGGCGAAGGAGAGATGCTGGGGGTCCGTTCGCTTTTTCCCCCTCCATACTACGATCAGGGTTATCAATGGCTGTTAGAGTCGGGATATCCGGGGCACGAAGTAATTGGTTCCATCGCGCATGTCGGCTCCTAAATCCAAGCGGGCGTCGGTCGCCAGCCGTTTGTGATCCCACTGAAAAGCGAGCGAGCTATGACGCGTCCGTTTCTACAAAGTAAAATTTGAATGCCCAGCCTTACCCTCTATCTTGACGAATCTGGCGCCAGGCATCCCGATCGTGCCTCTGGTCTACCGGCCCGAAGTGACTGGTTTGCGATGGGCGGAGTCCTGATAAGGCAGGAAGATAAAGCGCAAGCCAAAGACCGAAGGGATGCGCTAGCGGAAAAGTGGGCTATAACTTCCCCGTTCCATATTACCGATATGATTAATGAACGGGGTAAATTCTGCTGGCTCGGACGCCGCACCCAATTGGAACGAGATGCTTTCTGGTCCGAATATCGCGAGTTCTTAGCAAGCGTGCCCGTAGTCGGGATTGGTTGCGTCATTGATCGCGCAGGTTATGCCGCGCGCGGATACGCCAAGAAACATGAAGACAGATGGCTGCTTTGCCGCAGTGCATTTGACATCGTAGTCGAGCGAGCTGCGAAGTATGCAGTTTCGCAAGGACGAAAATTGAATGTTGTTTTCGAAGCTGATGCGGCTATGAATTCTATCGTGGAGGGCTACTTTAGAAATCTACGCGAGAACGGTCTAGAATTCGACAAAGGTAACTCCGGAAAGTATCAGCCCTTTTCCCAAGCTGATTTTTACGCAACACTTACAAGTATAGAAAATAGGCCGAAGGAAAACAAAATCCTGCAAATCGCGGATAGCTATATATATGCAATAGCGAGGCGGGCTTACGATAAGAAGTTTGACGTATATAGAAGGCTGCTCGATGCCAACCGTATTATCGATTGCTTACTTGAAAAAGTAGATATCCCTGCTTTGGGCGTTAAATACTATTGCTTTGATAAATGACACAAAAAAACCGAGGTAAACCTCGGTTCTTGCGGCCCCCATACGGTGAACCTAACAGGCTATGCCTGGATCGAGATATATAATGGCGCATATTAAAGGCAAGTGAATTTTGCGACTCGCAAAGCTGAAAAATTAGGATTCAAAACTGATATGAGAAAATCCTTGACGCAAGGATTCGTTTGAATCATGCTGTCCTTGGTGACGCCCGTCGTCTCGTCATCGCCTTCTCTGGGTCGCCACAACCGTTAGTGAGAAGGATAGGACCGGCAGTGTTCGCAAACGAACTCTACACGGCCAAAGCGGACACGAACGTAAGAACGAACGTGCACACCCTTAGGCAACATACAAACTACCATTGTTTTACCTCTGGAGTTAGCTCGGTGAAAGCCGAGCGCTCTGGAGTGCCCTATGCGCTCCGTTTCGCTAGGCGACTCGGGCGGGCGGCAATGGTGCGACGACGGGCGTCGACGGAAATATCACTAGATTCTAGAGTCGTGTCAATGGCTTGCGGTCTGTCGCCCTGAGTTACGCTACCAGTTGTTAATAACACTGGTCGCATCAGGATAAGGATCTAGCAAGATGAGGGGGCTTCTTCTGATCTTCATTGGTTTAAACTGATAATCTTCGCAGGAGAAAACGTCTCCAGCTTCTTTAGCCCCGATACCATGCCCTTGCCCACCAATGGCGTGCCGATCGCACCCTTCAGCCAGCATTCCTTTTTAGGCTTTATATAGGTGAACGCGACGCATCGCTTGTCGTCGATACAAGCCAGGCGGCAGTCGAGAGGTGTTTTCGCCTGGTCGGGTCGACGTGAAAGATCGCCGCCGGGTAGGTCAATGTCCTCGTAGAGAGCGGTCGTCGGATCGATCGTCCCGAGCGTTACGGCAGACGGGTCAGCCTCCGCGCCGCTTAGGAAGCGGCCGGAAAATGCAACGCTATTTCCGTCCGCTCTACCAGCGCTCGACTTCAAGAAGCAGTTCGGCCCACGCTTGATCTTCGGGTTCGAGTTAAATGTGAAGGCCTTGCATTGGCCGTTCATCGCCAGGCAGCTTTTTGCGCATTCACTTGCCTCCTCTACTCTGATTGACGAAATGTCGGCGCCGAATAGATCCAAGCCGGCGTAGATCGCGATCCGGTTCGGCCTGCGGGTGAACTCCTCGAGGGGAGTTAACTTGGCCTGCGGTGCCGCCGAGGCAATCTCAGTTCCGGTGGGCGCCGCGCGTGCTGGCGACTTGGGATCGACACCAGACACGGTTACCGGCACATCAATGACAGTTGGCGACGGCGATAGCCCTCCGCCAGCACGGTTGAGTTTATATCGTTCAACCTCGTCCTGGCTGAAGACGTGCATGTCGTTCGGAGGCGTCTTGAACATGATCTGCATCACGTCCATCGGTGTCCCGAAGCGATTCAGGACTTCGATGATGTCGGAGATTGCGAGCTGCGCGCCTACCAGATCCGGCGAATCTGAAGAGAACTGGTGAACGCCGAGGGCTCCATCGACTTTCCGTTCATCACCGGCAAGGAAGACGAAGGAACACGCTGAGAAGCATTTGCTGCCGTTGGGGATGTAGGTAGCCAGCTTTCGCTGGTGGATGTCGTCGGCGATAAGCAAGCCCATTTGCACATTGCCGCCTGGGCTGTTGAGCGTGACGAGCTTGGCATTCGGTGCTGCTTGAAGCGATCGGCGGAAGGCAAGGCCAGAGTTAACGTCGATCTCGCCATTGAGTGTGATGACATCCGGCTTGGTGTCGTCGATCGTAAAGGGCCCAAACGTCTTAGTTCCGGCTGCCGCGCCGGTGGACGATAAAAGCGATAGCACAATGCCAGCGCATGCAGCTTGAAGTGGAAGACGCATAAAACAAACCCTTACCCGAAGCCATCAAACTACATCGGCATTTCGGGTGCAAGGGCTCCCGGCGGCCCATTTATGCTGATCTTGGTTGGAGTTAATCTTTGTCGCCAAGGTGCCGGAATTACCCTTGGCGCCCTCAACGGGGCATCCTACGCATCATCTCGATCACAAACGGAGATTGAGATGGCAACGATCAGAAAACTCAGAGGACGCTGGCAAGCACAGGTTCGTCGTCGTGGTATGAAACCTCGCGCGAAAAGCTTCGATAGCAAGGCTGAGGCGGAAAAATGGGCGCGAGACCTGGAAACGCAGGTGGACCGCTTCGGCGCTGCACCTGATACGAAGATCCTTGAGACCACGACGCTAGGTGCTCTTCTTGAGCGCTACCAGCGCGAGATCACACCAACAAAGCGTGGAGCAGTTCAGGAGGATCAGCGGATCGACGTTCTTCGTCGCCATGATCTCTCGCATCGGACGTTGATAGGTCTCAGCCAGCAAGACGTTGCAACGTTCCGGGACGAGCGTCTTCAGCGCGTAGCTCCATCTACTGCGGTGCGAGAAATGGCGATTTTGAGCCACGTTCTTGAAGTGGCGATCCGCGATTGGGGAATGCCGCTCGCGAAGAACGTCGTGAAACTGGTGCGCCGTCCGGTGATACGGAACGAGCGCAGCCGTCGGCTTACCGGTGATGAGGAACAGCGCCTGCTCGATGGCTGTGATGCTGGTAAGATCCCTTTCCTTCGAACACTGGTGATCGTCGCGATCGAGACCGGGATGCGCCGTGGGGAGATCCTCGGATTGGACTGGACAGATGTCTCGCACAATCGCCGGGTGGTCACTCTGACGATGACCAAGAACGGATCGGGTCGAGAGGTGCCGCTTTCTCAACGAGCATTCGACGCGTTGATGTCCTGGAAGGACCAAGCTGACGTAGATGCATCTACCGTTTTCCCGATGAGCCCTGGAGCTTTGGAGCAGACCTGGCGTCGCCTTCTGGTTCGCGCTGGCATCAAGAACCTCCGCTTTCATGACCTTCGCCACGAGGGCGTCAGCCGCTTGTTCGAGCGTGGCCTTAACATGATCGAGGTTAGCAGCATCTCCGGACACAAGGAGCTACGGATGCTGAAGCGATACACGCACCTATCCGCCGAGGACCTCGTAACTCGCCTCGCCTGATATCCTGATTTGCATTGCCCGACCTTTACATTCGTCACCTGGAGAGGACGACAATGTAAAGGTCGAAGCACTAGAACCTTGAAAAACGCATATCTATAGTTGTGTGTCGAGGTTGACGTGCAAGCCGAAAATACGTCAAAAGCACACCTGACCTTGACGCTATGTTTACATTATCTTGACGGATGAGGTGGTTTTTGGCGATTTAGCTGCCATGTAAAGGTGCGGAAGCTCTCCTGGGTTGCAATCGACAGTTTGCCTACGTGCCTGAGAACCGCCTTAGCGAATATCAAGATTGAATGACCGACAATGCGATTGAGCATCCGCCTCGCTTGCTCGGAACGCCTTGGTTCCCAGCGCTGAAAAATATATCCGCGCCAATCCGCAAATCACACCGGTAGACTGATCTACCAATCATAGCCTAGTGCGCGAGCATGAGGATATCAGACCTCATATCAAGCTCGCGGTTCAATATTTCCATAGAGTCCCCTATCGCTGGACGTCAAAAGAAAGCGCGCCTTCTTTCTGTTCGTATCGATTTGGTGCCGGATATCCTCCTCTGCCTCGGTTCCCATTAGCCGTCGCCCTGTCCGACCGATACGACCCCAGGTCGAAGTCCTAGAAAAAATCAATCGTCTTGATGGGGATGCTCTCCGTGCTGGCGATGATCCGGTCGCTCTAACCTCCTCAGCCAAGATCGACACAGGAGCTCACTGGCACGCGCCAAAGGTAATCGCGCTAATCCCAGTCATTCCAAGCAACGGATCGTGCCACGGCGAATCCTCGAGTCAATGAAGCGCTGCCGCACTGAAGGTCGAGAATGTTGATCGCGAGTCTGACACACTCTCGCGAGCCGGACCACTTACCGTTGCTGGGAGCCGTAGGCGACCAGCCGGAGCGTTTTATTATCTTGGCTGATGTCTTCCATACCAGTTCGTATCTAATTCTCGAAAAATCTTGAACTACCGGGCGTTCGTTCACCGGTCCGCGCCAACGGCGCGGGCAAGGCCGAAGGCCGCGCAGGGAGGGAGCCGCAGGCGCCCGAGTGTCTGAGTTGGAAAGAGCGTGAACTTTCGTCCGGTCTATTCTTCTTTATTAAGAGTATAATTAATTACGTATTGTTAAATATAATAACGGCCAAAAGTTCACGCCCTTTGGAGGGTGCTTCCGAGCTTCGGGATGGTCCGAAACGGGCCGCTGATCCGGCCTTAAGTCTAGCCCGATTACCCTCGCTCACGACCTGCCGCGGTTCCACCGCCTCGCCGCTATAAGTCCCCGCGTAAACAACAGATGAGGCAAACCAATGGCAGACGTGAGCGATGACGACACCTTCACCTTCATTCCTCCACAGATCAGGCTGACGCCCTTTGACCGTCGGCGGCAGGAACTTCGGGCATTGCAGGAAAAGTATGAGGAACTGTCCGAGCAGCCGAACAGGGAGCGCCAGCTCGCAGCGCTGGATTATTTGGTCCGGAGGGCAAAAGAACGGTTCGAGGAGGAAAATAAGCGCGGGCTGGACGACGGTTGGCGTCGGCGCCGGGAAGTCGATAGCTGGCGTTCAGGCGAAGGCAGGGAGTTGCGCAATTCAAGTCGCCGGAAGGTTCGCGATAAGCCGAACGAAGATCTGTCACACATGACGGATGAGCAGAAGGAAGAGCGCAAGCGTGATCAGCGCGCGGATGGCAATTTCGTCAAGCGCCGTGAAGCTAAGGGAGCCGCAGCTGCGGACATCCAGGCAGAACTCATCGTTCGTCAGCAGCAGCGGAACAGCATGCGCCGGGCAGCAGCAGAAGCAGGGAACCCGATGACGAGTGATCCGACCTTCGGAATGTTTTGACCATTTGAACAGATCCCACCCAATTTCTCGGGAACGGCGTCCCCTAGCGCGTCCCATTCTTGAAAAGAGCCTCAAATGACTGACAATATCGACGACATCCGTCGTTTCTTCCGCAACCGGTTCGAATATTTCATTGACGAGAAGGACAGTGCGGACCTGCGGGATGGGTCATCGCTTACGCTCCGGGATCTATGCCGGACCTTAGCGTTCGATACTGAGCCGTTCTCTCCCCGTTACGACGTTGACCTCCGGAAGCTCTGCGGCCCTGAATACCTCGTTTGGTTCCGGCACGAGAGGACCTACGGCGACGTGACGCGCCTTCTCGCCCGGCTGTTTGCTGCTGAAGATGGCCTTCGTCCCCCTGTCGGCGGTCGCTGGGTGCAAGAGGTGCTGAACACTGCCCGCGCGGCAGACTACTGGCTCCGGTCAGAGGAAGAAACGACGGCAATCCTCGCTGAATTCGATTTAGCGGCTAATTAAGAGCGACACGCAACCGGGCTGGCACCTGACTGGGGCTTGCTGTCTCAGGAGGCGCGATAGCGTCCGTGGGTGCACCTGAAAACTGCCGGCCACCTCGCCGACAGTTTTTCCAGCATGCTCGATCGACATCCGCGCGTCTTCGAGCTGCTCTGATGTCATAGCCGGTCGTCTGCCGATCCGGCTTCCGCGAGCACGAGCTGCAGCCATTCCCGCGCGGGTCCGCTCGCTGATGAGAGACCGCTCGAATTCCGCCATACTCGCTAGAACATGCAGCAGCAGCCTTCCAGCTGGGGTGCTTGTATCTAGGCTTTCGCTAATGGAACGAAACTGGATGCCCCGCTCGTTTAGGTCGCGGACGAGCGCCAGAAGCTCGAAAAGTGATCGACCCAGGCGATCCAGGCGCCAGACGGTTAGTGTGTCGCCGTGACGAAGAGTGCTGAGCAGCTTGCTCAGTCCGGGCCGCGAGAAATCGGCGCCGGAGAAACCTTCGTCCGTAAGGATCGCCGAGCATCCTGCTGCTTTCAGGGCAGCAACCTGCAAATCCAAGCTCTGTTCGGTCGTGCTAATGCGACCGTATCCGATGTTGCTCATGCTACTTCCACGTTTTCCTCACCCTGAGATTACACGCCAAGGCCTTGATTAAAAGGAACCTTTTCGTGCGGAAGGGGATTTCTCTTGGCCACGGCTAGCGCACCCAATGGTTCCAACAGCTTGACCTCCCGGGTCGAGAGCCGAAACCATCATGACGAAAACCTTCCCTTTTGTGCGGAGCAAACATCAGAAGTGACACCTGCACATGAGTAAGACTTCGACCGTCCTCGCTACCGCGATTAGCTTGCTGATTTGTGGCCCAGCGGTCACGGCCGATGAGCTCAGCTCCCTCGTCGGTGTTTTGGCAACAACAGCCGCGCGCATTCGATCGATATCGGACAGCTGTAAGATCGCGGTCGATCCGATGTTGGAAGTTCAGGTTTTTGAGACGTTGATGTCCGTGCCCGGAATTAAAATGAGTGGCGTGATATCTCATTTCGCTCAACGCCGGCAAACTGAAGCTGCCCTCAGAGGCTCCAAGTGCTATTCCGAGGATGCTGATTCCCTTAGGACCCTAACCAGCATCTACAAGAGCGAAGCCGCCAACCTCGAGAAGCTCGTCGCTGAGAAATTCGATTAGTATCACCCCTGCCCGAGGCATCCTCTGCCTCTGAGAGGGGAAGCGCCAGTCAGAGAGCGGGACATTTCGCATCCGCCCCAGAGGCTCGATGGCTTCTGCACACCTACTCTCGCCCGGTATGTTAGCGGGCATTACCTCACCAGCGTGGATGCTGATTGCCTCATCGATAGTGTGTATCTGATGCTATTCTGGTCGTTGCTGCGTCGCGGCATGATGGGCCTAGAGAAGAAATGTTTACTTCCCCATAAGATGTTCGGTGACCATTATGCATCCACCTTCGAAAACGTAAGCCTGATGTTTCGTGTCGATCGCACGCAAAACCGCATCTTCCGTCTGGCCCAGAAGCGCTTCGGCGATCTGGCGCTCCGGGAACGTGACCACCTGCAGGAGTGGTTGGTCCATCAGCCCGACGCCTTGGGCGAGGATCTGCTGATCTTGCAGAAGGAATTCGACGGCTTCGACGAGACGCGCGAACGGCTTGATTTGTTGGCACTCGACAAAGCTGGCAACCTAGTGGTGATCGAGAACAAGCTGGACGATTCAGGCCGCGACGTAACCTGGCAGGCGCTGAAATATGCCGCCTATACGTCCGGCCTCAAGAAGACCCAGATCGTCGACATTCACCAACAATACCTCGACCGCTATTGCGGCGGCGGGAATGCCCTGCAGGCAATTTGCGACTTCATGGAGGTCGAGGATCTGGATGAAGCCGTGCTGAATCCCGGCAACGGCCAGCGGATTATGTTTGTAGCCGCAAACTTCCGACGTGAGGTGACGGCGACGGCGCTATGGCTAATAGGCCGGGGAATTGCGGTGCAATGCTTCCGCGTGACACCGTTCGGTTTCGGCGACGAGCTTTTCCTCGACCTGCAGCAGATTATCCCGCCCCCGGAGGCCCAGGACTATATGATCGGTATCGCTTCGAAAGAAGTAGAAGAGACGACATCGATAGCGGGGCAACAACGGCGCCATATCCTGCGCCGCGATTTCTGGGATCTGGCTCTGGACCAGATGCGCACGGACGGAGTGTCGATGTTCGCCAACGTCAGTCCTGGCAACGACAACTGGCTTAGCGGAGGGTCTGGGGTCGGAGGCTGCCCGTTTCAGATCCTCTACTTGCAGGATGGTGTGAGGGTTCAGCTGGCGATGGGTAAGAGCAGCGGAGAGGTAAACAAGCGGATGTTCGATCGGCTCTATGCGCAAAAAGAAAAAATCGAAAACGACTTTGGGGCTGCGCTGGACTGGCGTCGCTCGGATCACCTCAAGAGCAGCCTCATCGCCTACGACCAAACGTTCGATGGACTTGATCGCGAAATGTGGCCCCAGATGGCGATGTGGTTGTCCGTGCATGTCCAGAAGCTAGAGGCGGCACTGCGCGCGCCTTTGGCTGAGATTTCCCGCAACCTGAAGGTTCTGGAAAGCCAAGCGGGATGACAGGAGCTGCAAATCGACCAGGAGCCTCGCTGGGGCGTTTGGCACGGCGAGAGCTGCGAAGCGACGTTCAGTATCGCCGAACCAGCCAGTGAGCTTCCTTGAGTCAAAGGGAGCTAAGCCAGGGCAAGACGATTCTTCTCAAGCGCGTCTTGAGCCCATGGTGCCCACAGGTCCGAGGGGGGCAGCCAGAACCACCCGCCAATATCATCACCAACTACCTCGGACGTGCCGGTCGCTGCGCATGCTGCCGTAAGTAAGCAAATCCATGCTGCGCGCTTCTCGTGATCTTTCTCAGCCAGGACAATGTCGATCAGGATCCGATTATGCCAACCGAGTGCTTGGAAAAGGGCGGCAAGGACACCGCTGTCGACAGCATTTTCGTATAGCCAATCGAACTTCTTGCGCTTGCCAGCCGCCGACATCGCGAAGCGCGCCTCGTGGAGCAGAACTCCAAGAAACGCGTTCGGGAATGCTTCGATGATAGAGGTGCCGGGCCGGATCGCCTTTTCGATTGCTTCACTTGGCATCGCGAGATGTAGAACCTGCTCGGCAGTTTGAGACGCGGCTCGGCTCAGATCCTTTCCGTATCCGCGATTGCTCAGGCCCGGCTTGCACCGCGTCTGGAAGGTCCCGCGAATGAACAGGCGTTCGCACAGCCGGCCCAAGCTGTCATCTGCACCGACAGGGACGAGCGGTCCGTCAATCGCTATCACGGAAAAGACCGTCGATGCTGGTATGTGGCGGCTGCGACGTTCCCAGTCAGAATGCGTCCTGGCGGCTCCAAACTCGCTGTTTTTGCTCCAGGCGATGCCGGTCGTCGGTCTGGATTTCGAGAAACCCACGTCGATGCCAAGCAACGCCACCTCATCCAGATTGATCGTCGAGCCGCTCACCCCGCCGCGCTCTCGTTCAATCCCCGGATCACTTCGACCAGCTTTTTTGTCGTGTCGAAGTCGAAGACCTGCTGCGGGCCTTCGGGTGCGACGTCTATGAACGGGCTTTCATAGAGCAGGCCGGGATCCATCACGCCCTTCTCGGTCAGGTGCTCGATCACCATGTCGAGGAATTCGATCTGGTCGGCGGTCACGCTGGCATCCGAGAGAAAGCTGCTGAAGGCCTCAGCGACGGCGGCGCGGTCCAGCCCGATCAGAGAGCGGATGAAAGGGCCGAAGCCGTGGGCGAGTTCGGTGGCCTTTTCGAGATGGGCCGGCTCGCCGATACCGGCAGCCAGCAGCATCTGCCGGAGTTCCTCGATGTCGGTTGCCGTCAGCGGCTTGCCGTGGCGCAGCTTGGCGATGGCGATGTGGTCCTCGTGCTCGCGCAGGAAATGCCGGGCCTTCTTCTTGAAGCGGGCAAAGTCCACGGCGCCGATTTCCGGCAGGTCATGCTCGGTGCCTTGACCCAGTTCGTCCACGAAATTGGTGTAGACGATTGCTTTCCGGCCCTTCTCGATATGATGCACCAGGCCGCGCAGCCTTAAGCGCACCAGCTCCATCAGCGGCACGGTGATGCCCTCCCACCAGGGGTCGGAGAGAATGTCGAGGATCAGCGCATGTTGGGCGGCGATCGGCGGGATGGCGGTCTGCTCGTCCAGCACTGAAGCGATCTCGATCAGCTGCTTCTTCAGCCGGTCGAAACTTTTCGAGCCCTTGAGCAGCGCCAGTTCCAGATTGAACATCAGCAGGTCGAAACGCTTGGCTTCTTCCGGCTCGCTCTTCATTTCGTTCGGCAGCGGCGCCACCTCTTCCAGCAGTTCGTCGCGCATCGCGTCGGAGAGACTGCTCCAGGCTTCCGGTGCCTGATATTTTTCCACCAGCTTGCGCCTGGCCCGCACGATAAAATTGTCGAGGTTCATGGTGCCGACATAGGTTTTCAGGAAATCGAGCGCGCCGGCCCGGATTTCTGGCTCGCTCGGTGCCGCGTCCGGCCCGGCATCGTAGGCCTCGCCTTCCTCGGCGACACCCGGCGGTCGCTCCAGCGCATGTTTTTCGTCCAGCCCCCGCACCAGATCGAAGCGGGCGGCAAACAGCCGTTCGCTCAGCGATTTGGCATTGCGGCCCTCGTCGGGCTTGGGGTTCTGTTGGAAGAATTCGAGGTTCTGGCAATAGTCGAAGACGCGGAAAAACTCCTTGTCCTCGCCGGGTCCGAACAGATCCGGGCAGAGCCGCGTGCCGCGGCCGATGATCTGCCAAAATTTGGTCTTCGAGCGAATCAGCTTGAACAGCACCAGGTTGACCACTTCCGGCACGTCGATGCCGGTGTCGAGCATGTCGACGGAGATGGCGATATGGGGGCTTGCGTCCTTCTTGGAAAAATCGTCGATCAGGCTCTGGGCATATTCCGTCTTGAAGGTGATGACGCGGGCGAAATGGCCGGCCAGATGCGGATAGGCCTTGTTGAACCGCTGCTCGATGAATTCCGCATGGGCCTGGTTCTTGGCGAAGATGATGGTCTTGCCGAGCCGGTCGCCGCCGGCCACCTTCAGGCCCTCGGTCATCACATGGGCCAGCACCTTGTCGACGGTGTCGGCATTAAACAGCCATTTGTTGACCGCCTCTGCATTGACGCTATCGGGCGGGTCGCCATCCTCCTCGTCCCATTCCAGCATATCCCACTGCTCTTTCTCCGTCTCGGAGAGGTCGTCGTAGCGGATGCCCTCGCGGACGAATTTGAGCGGCACGGAGACCGAAACCGGCGGCACGAGCCAGCCATCTGCTATCGCCTGATCCAGCGCATAGGCGTCAGTAGGCACACCGTCTTCCAGGTCGAACAGGCCATAGGTGTTGTGATCGATCTCGTCCTTCGGCGTCGCGGTCAGTCCCACCAGCAGGCTGTCGAAATAGTCGAAGATCGCGCCGTAGCGCTGATAGACCGAGCGATGCGCCTCGTCGATGATGACCAGGTCGAAATGGCCGGGGCCGAAGCGGGCGGTGCCGGCTAGCTTGCTGCCCGCCTGGCCAGTTTGCCGTTCGTCGATCAGGTTCATCATGGTTGGATAGGTGGAGAGGAAGACGCGACCCTCGGCCGTCTTCTCCGTCACCAGGTTGACTGGCGAGGAATCCGGCAAATGCGCCTTGAAGGCGCGCACCGCCTGGTTCACCAGCGCCACGCGGTCTGCCAGGAACAACACGCGCTTGACCCAGCCGGCCCGCATCAGCTGGTCGACCAGCGCAATCACCGTGCGCGTCTTGCCGGAGCCGGTTGCCATTACAAGTAATGCCTTGCGACCTCGATCCTTCTCGAAGGCTTCTGCGACCCTCCGGATCGCTCTGAATTGGTATGACCGCTCGACAATTTTTTTGTCGATCGGAGATCCACTGACCGACCGCCGGCTCTGCCGCCGCTGGATCAGCAGCTGCAGCTCGTCCTTCTTGTAGAAGCCGGACACGTTTCGCGGCGGATAGGCCAGATCGTCCCACAGCCAGTGGTCATAACCATTGGTGTAAAAGATCACCGGGCGCTGGCCGAATTGCCGCTCCAGGCCGTCGGCATAGAGCTTGGCCTGCTGCTGGCCGGCGGTGGCATCGCGCTTGGTGCGCTTGGCCTCGATCACCGCGAGCGGCTTGCCGTCATCGCCCCAGAGCACGTAATCGGCAAAACCCTCGCCCTTCTGGTTGGGCATGCCGACAATGGGAAATTCCCGGTCCCGTGCCTGATCCAGCGGCCAACCGGCTTCCCGCAGCAGCAGATCGATATAGAGGTCGCGGGTTTCCGCTTCTGAATAGTCATGATGGTCCGGCCGCGCCTCGTTTTCGCGCCTGATGCGGGCGATCTCGTCGCGCAGGGCTTGAAGTTCGGCGTCGCGCTCGGCCTTGTCGCGCAACAGGTTGGCAAAGGCCTTGTCGCGCGCCTCGGTCTCGGCCTTCATCCGGGTCAGCTCGACAAAGGCCTTCTTTACCAGATCGGTCTTGCGGGTGAGAAAGGCGGGGTCGAAGCTCAAGGTGTCTGCAGGCGGGTTCCGACCATAGGTGCGCGCCAGCCAGAAACACAGGTGGAACAGCTCGCGCACGGCATCGCCGGCATCCTTCGCTTGCGTCTGCCGGCTTTCATGCACTGCCTGGTTGCCGATACGGATGATCAGCTTGGCCTTGGTGAAGACAGCCTGCCCGGCGCGCGCGACAAAACTCGGCTCGTGGATCAGCGCGGAAATCTTGTCGTCATAGGGAAAATGCAGGCTGGCATCGTGCTTATAGGCCCATTGCACCGCCAGCTCCACCGTGCGCCTTGCATAGAAGGCCGAGGCCCGCGGATCGCCCGCCGCATAGCTCTCCGCCTGCTTCGCGCTGTCGAAGATCTCGGGAAATTCGGCGGCGAGGAAGGCGAAGTTGGACATGAAGCCTCAGAGCTGACCGGAGAAGGCGCGGTGTTGGAGGGAGGCGAAGAGGGAGTCGGTGTCTGTCGATTGTAGTTCGGCTTGTTGTATTACGTGCGCCAAAGCATTTGTCCGCTCTATGAACTCAACCTGCCTTTCCAAAGGTGGCACGAAGATCTTGATCTTCACCATCCGCTTGAGCCCGAGGTCGCGATTCGCAATTCCATGCGTGTAAGTTTGCGATTGCTGGTAGCAATAGTTGCCATTTAGCATGCATTCAAGCCACTTTGGGCTAACTACATCGTGCTTTGTCTTGAGCAGAGCTACGTGAACCCAAACCGCAAAAGGTTCATCGAAATCAACGTGAGCTGCTATTCCAGTGGTTCCGCCCTTTGTATAAAGGACATCACCTCGCTCGGGCTTACATTTGCGCCAGTGTATTTTCGCGTCCTCTTCGCTGATGTGTTTTAGATCCTGCCAGATTATCCGACCTCGCGCCACGTGCCGTGTCGAGAGAAAAGGAACCCCCTCATCACTGTATTGCGGACTTACGTGTGGTCCATCCGAAGCTTGGTGAATTACGTCTCCTAGCGTCGCCAACGCCCACCCCTTCGGATTGCTAACCGGATCCCCGAACATCTCCAGAAAGATCGACTGTGTGAGGGTGTCGAGCAGCGCGATGGCCTGGCGGCGCTTCTGCCGGAGCTGATCGGCCTTATCCAGGATCACCGCAATCCGCTTCTGCTCGTCGAGTGACGGGAGGGGGATTTTGAACTGCTTTAGAGAGCTGGCCGCCAGATTCGGTTGCGCAGCACCGTTAGCATGCAGCGCTATCTCTTTCTCGCAGAGGCCGCTTCCTAGATAGTGCTTCAGATAGTCTGGATGCAGGCCATCCTGGGGCCTGATTATGATAAGCGATGAGGCGATCGCCCCTTTGATTGCTCGATTCACATACGCAAATTTCCCCAAGCTCCCGCGAAGGCAAAACAAGAAATCCCCTTGGGAGAACTTTCCGTTGCTTAGTTTTTCATAGTGAGAAGGTGCGATGAAGCTCAGTCCGTCTAGACGCACTACCCCTTCTTGGAGGTCGCCAGCGTTTACAAACGGTATTCCGTCATCAAGCAGAGCGGATTTTCCGGGATAGTTCTTCCCTCGATCTCCATTTTCGAAATGGCAGACGTCAGAAAGGCGTGCGGTATGCCAACTCACAGCATCCCCTCCAACTCCCTCAACCCCGTCGCGATCTCCTCCTCCAGCTTGAGCAGCGTGGCAATGATCTCCTTCGGCGGGCAGTGGATGGCGGCTTGGTGGGTCACCTCGCGAAAACGGTTGAGCGACAGGTCGTAGTCGGCAGCCGCGATATCCTCGCGCGACACGCAAAAGCTCTGGCCGGTGCGCGGGTTTTCACGCTCCGTGCCGGTGCGGTTCTTCCAGCGCGCCAACACGTCGGGCAGGTTGTTCTTCGCATGGTCCTCGGCGCTCAAGGACACCTCAGGCACCGGGCCGAATTTCTCTTCCGGCAGCAGCATCTGCCGCTTGTCGTCCAGACTCATACCGTCGGCCTGCACATCGTAGAACCATACCTGGTCCGTGCCGCCGGAATTGGTCTTTGTGAAGAAGACGATCGCGGTCGAGACGCCGGCATACGGCCGGAACACGCCGGACGGTAGCTTGACGATCGCATCGAGCCGGTGATCCTCCACCAGCATCCTGCGGATCGCCTTGTGCGCCGTAGACGAGCCGAACAGCACTCCATCCGGCACGATCACCGCCGCCCGTCCGCCGGGCTTCAGCAGCTTGATGAACAGCGCCATGAACAGCAGCTCGGTCTTCTTGGTCTTAACGATCGAAAGCAGGTCTGCGGCCGTCGTCTCGTAGTCCAGCGAGCCGGCAAAGGGCGGGTTGGCGAGAACGAGCGAATATTTGTCGGCGTCGTCGGCATGGCCGGTGCTGAGCGAGTCGCGGTAGCGGATATCGGCGCCCTCGACGCCATGCAGCTGCATGTTCATCGAGCCGATGCGCAGCATGGTGTTGTCGAAATCGTAGCCGTGGAACATGGACTGGTGGAAATGCCGGTTCAGCTCGGCATCGCGGAACAGGCCCTTATGGTGCTCGCGCAAATATTCGCCCGATGCGACCAGGAAGCCGCAGGTGCCGCTGGCCGGATCGCAGATCACGTCCTTCGGGCTCGGGGCCATCAGCTCGACCATCAGCTTGATGATGTGGCGCGGCGTGCGGAACTGACCGTTCTGGCCGGCCGACGCGATCTTGCCCAGCATGTATTCGTAGAGATCGCCCTTTGTGTCGCGATCATCGAGCGGGATTTCCGCCAGCATGTCGACCACCTTGGCGAGCAGCCCCGGCGTCGGGATGGTGAAACGCGCACCCTTCATATGCTCGGCATGCGACGAGCCGGCCTCGCCCATCTCGCGCAGGAAGGGAAAGACGTGCTGGTCAAGGATGGAATACATCGTCGCCGGATCTTCATGGCGAAAGCGCGACCAGCGCAGCCGATCGTAGGCCATGCCCCTGGCGTCAGCGCCCTCCGGAAACACCCGCCGCTCGACCGGCCGGCCGAGCACGGTCGCCTTGCTCTCCTCGCGCGTCTGGATGTCGTCGAGCCCTCGGATGAACAGCAGGTAGGTGATCTGCTCGATCACTTCCAGCGGATTGGCAATCCCGCCCGCCCAGAAGGCATTCCAGACCTGATCGACCTTTGAGCGAATTTCACCGTTCAGCATGCGTGGTCCCTTATCAAATGCGAATCGGACCCGCACCTTAGTGGCTTCACCCTTCCGGTTGAAACCTACTTTGCTGCCTTTACTGCCGTGTTTCGCTGTTTGAGTCCCAGATCGCTCCCATGTTGGAAGAGAAACCTGTTTGTATTGCGTGGATGGAAGGCAAAATGCATTGACTTTCAATAATCGTCGTTTTTGGAAGGCAAGCCTGCTTGACCTCCGTCCATGCAAGCCAAAAGGCTTTGAATTCCAAAAATAAGGTTTTCCGGTAGACAAGCCGGCTTGTCTCCTTCATGACGAAGACAACATATCTTGAATGTCAGAAACAGCAATAATTGGAAATCAACATGGCTTTGCACCCCGGTTTGGATCTGTCCGAAGCAGTTGAATATCATTACGATCAATTTCCGCCGCAGCGGATCGATGCCGGTCGTCTGATCATGCCGATAGCATCAGCATCAGCGGCCCTGGCTCGTTACGATCAGATGTTGAAGGGAATGCACAACAGCGAGATTCTGCTGGCACCTCTGAGAAACCAGGAAGCCGTCGTGTCGTCCCGTATGGAAGGCACCGTGAGCACGCTGGACGAAGTGCTGAGATATGAAGCTGATCAAGAAGAGAGTGGTGAGGATGTTGGCGGCCACTATCGTAACGAAGCGATCGAGGTATTTCTATATAGCCGCGCTCTGACAGCCGCACAGCGCAGCATTGAACAGGGAGCTCCCTTGTCGAGTTTCCTTATCAAGAGCGCGCATCGGGTTCTGCTCGGCTTCGGCCGGGGCGCGCACCTCTCTCCAGGCGAATTCAAGACAGAGCAGAACTATCTGGCAGATCGCATGCGCCGCAAAGTCCACTTCGTTCCTATGCGGCCGGAGCAACTCCAGGATGGGATGGACCGTCTCTTTGCCTTCATTGAGTCTGAAGACTGGCAGATCCTGATCAAGACGGCGGTTGCTCACCTTGAATTTGAGGCACTGCATCCTTTCAAGGATGGCAATGGTCGGATCGGCCGGATGCTCATCACTCTCATGCTGTGGAAATACGGCGCGATCGCCGCCCCTCATTTCTATATCAGTAGCTACTTTGAAGACCGTCGCGACGAATATATCGACCGGATGCGCGAGGTGTCCAAATCGGGTGCCTGGACAGATTGGATCATCTTCTTCCTCGAGGCGCTGGAGGCGCAAGCTCAGAAGAACCTCGCGACGGCTGAGCGTATCCGCGATCTCTATGAAGAGCTGAAACGAGAATTTCCACAGATCCTGACGTCGCAGTGGAGCACGGCAGCGTTGGATTTCCTCTTCTCGCGCCCTGTGTTCAGGAACAACGTCTTCACCAAGAAGTCCGGCATCCCAGAAACCTCGGCGCATCGATTTACGCGTATCCTGGCTGAGCGTGGTCTCATTCGCACCTTAGAAGCTGCTGCCGGAAGACGACCGGCGCTATACAGCTTCGAACCGCTTTTGCAGATCGTCCGCGACTAGCCACAATACCGGCACATGCGGCTCAGAAATTCGGCTGAATTCCGATAATGCGGAGTTCCCCAGCCCCATGTTTGCCCGCTATGAGAACGCCCGCGCTGACCAACGCGTCATCACGTCTTAAGCGGAGAGGTGGCTGAGTGGTCGAAAGCACCGCACTCGAAATGCGGCATACGGGCAACCGTATCGTGGGTTCGAATCCCACCCTCTCCGCCATACTTACTTAGGTCCGTTCTGTAATAATCCGCGGTTTACCTCAACGGCCTGACCATCGTCATTTCCTGAGTATGTGCTGCGTTGGGCTGATCGACCATTAGCATTTGGGATCGGACAGGCTGCAGGACCATCGCGTCGATGGTGTATTTTCATAAAGTTATCTTGCGGCGCCGGAATTAATATTGGGATCAGGCGCAGTATTCGCAACTGCGAATTGTTATTAAATTTTAGATTCGCGTGATCATTTATTAAATTTTTATTCAAATATTGTCCCGCATTCTAGCAAGTGTGCAGTGCCGCACATTTCCACGCGCAGGACGCGCTTTTTCATTCAGAATCATTTCTCCCGGTCGCTTGATGCGTCTCACTCACCCCTGGAACGAACATGAAAAATCTGAGGATTTCAAACCAGCTCGTGCTGCTGGTTCTGGCTCTGATCGCCGGCTTCGCTGTCGTGACCTATTTCGAACTCCAGGCCTCGACGCGGGCTATCTATGCCGAACGGTATGGAATGCTGCGGACCCAGGTGGAGTCGGGTATCGGCATCCTCAAGAAGTTCCAGCAGCGTGAGGCGGCCGGTGAGCTGACGCGCGCAGAAGCCCAGAAACAGGCCTTCGTCGCAGTCTCCGCCATGAGCTTCCAGCCCGACGGCTATCTCTTTGCCTATGACTACGACGTGAAGATGCTGATGCATCCCGATCCGAAGAAGGTCGGCGAGAGCGGCAAGGGCAAACCTGATTCCGCCGGAAAACTGTTCCGCGACGAAATGGTCTCCGTTGGCAAATCCGGCGGCGGAATTGTCGACTATATGAGCACGACCAAGCCCGGCCTGCCTGATGGCAATTTTTCGAAGAGCTCCTATGCGAAGGCATTCGAACCCTGGCAGATGGTCCTTGCGACAGGCGTCTACACCGACGACCTGCAGGCGCAGATCCGCGGAATGGTGCTGGACGCGCTCGCTATCGGCGCACTCGCGTTGATCATCGCCCTTGCCGGTGCCTATGTGGTGATCCGCGGGATTACCAAACCGCTTGCCGCCGTGCATGGCGCATTGCAGGCCGTCGCCGACGAAAATGTCACCGCGACGATCCCGCATACGGACATGTCGAACGAAGTGGGGATGATGGCGAAGGCCACCCAGGCGCTGCAGGAAAAGATCCGCGAACGGCATGCGATGGCCGCCCGCGAGGAAAAGCAGAAGACCGAGCTCGACCGCGAGCGCCAGCAGAACCTCGACATGCAGCAGCAGGAAGCAGYGCTGCAGACCCGCGTCGTCTCCACCATCGGCGAAGCGCTCGAAKCRYTGGCCCATGGCGACCTCACGGTTCGCTGCGCCGATCTCGGSGCGCGYTACGAAACGCTGCGCCACAACTTCAACGAGGCGCTCGTYCAYCTCGAGGCCGCGATGAGCAAGGTCAATGCCAAGGGCATCGATATCGGCGGTTCCAAGGAGGAAATCCGCCGCGCCTCGAACGARYTGTCGCAGCGCACCGAACGCCAGGCCGCCAATCTCGAAGAGACGTCGGCCGCCCTCGACGAACTCGCCGTCGCCGTCCGCCAGACGGCAGAAGGTGCGCATGARGCCGCCCAGCGGGTCACCTCGGTCAGCGCCGAGGCCAACCGCTCCGACCAGATCGTCGCCCAGGCGATCGACGCGATGGGCGGTATCGAACATTCGTCGGAAGAGATCTCCAAGATYATCGGSGTGATCGACGACATCGCCTTCCAGACCAACCTGCTGGCCTTGAAYGCCGGCGTGGAAGCGGCCCGCGCCGGGGAATCCGGCAAGGGYTTTGCGGTCGTCGCCCAGGAAGTGCGCGAACTCGCGCAGCGCTCCGCCGCWGCGGCAAAAGAGATCAAGGACCAGATCTCGCGCTCTTCCGGCCAGGTGCAGAACGGCGTGCGCCTCGTCGGCGAGGCCGGCGAAGCGCTGAAGCGGATCTCCAACCAGGTGAAGGCGGCGAGCGACATCGTCGGCAAGATCGCCCATTCGGCCTCCGAACAGGACACCACGCTGCGCTCGATCTCGTCGTCGCTGAACCAGCTCGACGCGGCCACCCAGCACAATGCGGCGATGGCGGAAGARACSACCGCCTCGGCCGAGGCGCTTGCCGCCGATACCGACGAACTCTTGAACCTGATCAGCAGCTTCCGCATCAACGCCMACCAGGACACCGGCTACAATGCCGGCGCCGGCAGCCTCAACCGCGTCGCCCAGAAGATGCGCCGCGCCAGCTGACGCCAATCCCACAGATGGGCCCATACAGGGGACGGAGGAACCGCCGGGTCGAAGGATCCGGCGGTTTTTTGTTTGGGGGGTTAAGGTCAGGCGGCTGCAATCCAGGAATAACGGAAGCCCTGGGAAGCGCTCGGTCACTTTCGTCCCGGCGCCTTGAAATCGTGAGGAGCGGCGCACTCCCACGATAGTGGAAGCCCCCAAAAGCTCTCTCGAGAGGCTATCGATCATGGTGGCAGCAATTTTCAGTGGAGCATTGACGGAATGTTGATCCGGTGAAATTTTTCGCCGTATTACAGTTACGGGAGAATGGACGGGCGGGGAACCTTTTGAAGGTGCCGGCATTCTTCATTTTCGGCCGGAAGACGAGGCGGACATGCGATCAGTGAGGATGACCGAGGAACTGTGGCAGCATCTGCTTTCGCTTCGCGAAGGATCCCTGCGCCCGGTGGCGCTCTCCGCCGATGTCGATGGTTCCAGCCTCTCGCTCTACAGGCCGATCGCGGTCCGTGGCGGGCCGCTGGTTCTGGCCCAGGTCGGCCAGTCTCTGGACGGCCGCGTCGCAACGCCGACCGGCGACGCCCAGGATGTGTCCGGCTGTGATGGGATTGCCCATCTGCACCGGTGCCGGGCGCTGGTGGATGCGGTGATCATCGGGGTCGGGACGGTCGTTGCCGACAATCCCAGCCTTTCGGTTCGTGCCGTCAGCGGCAGGAACCCGGTGCGCGTCGTGGTGGATTGCAATGGCCGCATGCCCGAGCGGGCCAAGATGCTGCATGACGGCGGCGCGCCCGTGCACGTCATGCAGGCCGACGACGTTCCTCTCCGCAACGTCCGGTATCGGACCATCCGGCTGCCGCGCCAGCCGGATGGAGGACTTGCTCCGCGGGATATTCTTGCCGCGCTCGCCGAACGCGGCCTGACGACCGTTTTGGTCGAAGGCGGCGCAACTACGATTTCCCGCTTCGTCGATGCACACCTGATCGACCGGCTGCATGTCTCGGTCGCGCCGATCATCATCGGCTCGGGCCCCGCGGGTATCCGGCTTTCGCCGATCGACCGGTTGTCGGAGGCCCGCCGGCCGGAGGTTCAGGTCTACAATATCGGCACGGATATCGTATTCGACTGCAATTTCCGCATTGAAGCGCAGCAGGTGGCCGCCTCAGCGGATCGCGAGGATGTCCTGATGGCCGACCTGGCATAGGCTGCCTTCGCGATCGACCATTTTCCGCCGGAAATCGGCCCAGTCGCGGATTTCGCTCTCGTCGAGCTGGCCATATTCATAGACCGCGCGCACCACTCCGTCGAGGAACAGACGCTGCAGGTCGCGGTCGCCTGCGGTCATTGCCCATGGGCTTTCAGCCGTCGTCACGATGTAGCCGCTCTCCCCGAGACAATCGGCCAGCGTCGCCCACGCCCGGGGCCCAAGCGAAAGTCCAAAACCCTTGTCGCTCAACTGGTGTGCGTTGAAGTTCGCAACCACGGTCTCGTCAAGCGGGTGTGGTTTCGACCAGCGCATCCGGCCGTCATAGTTGAGCGCGGCATAGAGGCTGGCGCCTCTCTGCGAAATGTGGCCGACGAAACGGCGAATGAACTGCTCGGAACAGAGATCGAAGAGAGCGGAGGCGGTCACGAGGCCGACATCGGCGAGCGGCAGAGCTTCGATCTCGTTGAGGTCGCCCCGAACAATCTCGATGGCCTCGCCATGCAGGCGATTTGCTTCGTCCAGAAGCCGCTGATCGTCGTCGAAAAGCCGAAACCGCGCCGGGTTTTGAAGTTTTGGCGAAAGCGCGCGAAAGGTCGAACCGGTGCCGCAGCCGATATCGAGGATCGTCGGGGCAGAGACGCTTTGGAGGGATTGGATCGCCGCTGCCAGCAAATCCGCGTCCCGTGCGCGACCATCCACGGGTTCGCGCAGCGCCAGCCAATCCCTGTCGAAGCCGCTCATGACGCTCGTTCCAGAAAATCGGAGATGATGACGGCGGTGTCCCGCCAGGAGGGAAGCCTGGCACCGGCGATTACGGCGGCATCGGCCATCGAAATGCGGGTTTCGGGCTCCTCCAGCAGCCGTCGCAGAGCGGCGGCAAAAGCGTCCGGATCGTCCGGCGGCACGAGAAAGCCAGCGCCTTCCGGCACGACGTCCGGCACGGCCCCCGTCGCGCAGCCGACGATCGGCAGGCCTTGGGCGAGCGCCTCGGCAAACACCATTCCATAACCTTCATAACGGCTTGCGAGCGCAAAGATGTCGGCCTTGGCGAATTCGGAGCGTGTGTCGTCGATCTGGCCGGCGAGCTCGATGCGACCCCCGAGCCCGGATTGAGCGACCTGGCGTTCGAGTTCTGCTGCGACGCCGGGAACGAGCAGCTTGCTGCCGACGATGCGGCAGGTCCAGGGCAGATCGCGCAGCTTTTCGAGCGCAGAAATCAGCACGTCATGTCCCTTGCGGTGGGTCAACGTGCCGATGCTGAGGATCAGAGGCGGATTGCCGCCACCAGCGGCCAACGGCGCCGGGTCCATGCCAGGAATGGCGACCAAGATCCTTTCCGCGGGGACGGCGTAATTGGCGGCAAGTTCGGTGGCCGTCATATGTGATGTGACGATAACGCCGCGGGTCTGCGCCAGAGCCGCCTTCTCCCGGGAGGCTGCGGCTTCTTGCTGCTTGTCGTCGAGCCCCGTCTCGAGGGCCAGCGGGTGGTGCACGAGCGCCACGATATTCAGGCGTTTCGCTTCGCGGCCCGCCCATTCGTCCATCGCACCGAAGGCAAGCCCGTCGATCAGCACGAGACTGTCATCGGTGAGGCCGGAGAGCCTCTCTTCGGCTTCGTCGAGCTGTTTCGCGTTCGGATTCGGAAAGCCGTCGCCGAGGGAGATCAGTTCGACATTCCAGCCGAGATCGGTAAGGGCCGCGACGACACGCCGATCATAGCCATAACCACCGGTGCGGGTTTCGAGGTCGCCGGGATAGGCAAGGACAAGATCGCGGCTCACAACTCGGCCTCGAACCAGCCGCGGGCGGTGTGTGATTCGTGCAGCATGACCCGCAGTTTGCGGATGCGCGCACCGCCCTCACCGAGCCGGCCGTTCCGGATGGCATCGGCGATGCGGTCGAATATGTATTTGGCGAGGAATTCTGTCGTCGTCACCTTGCCGGCGAAAATCTCCAGCGTGTCGAGGTTCTGATAGTTGAGCGGCGCCAGCACGTCCTTCAGCACCTCGGACGCCAGCCCGATATCCACCGCAAGCCCGTTCTCGTCCAGATCGCTGGTGAAGAAGGCGGCGTCGACCACGAAGGTTGCCCCATGCATGCCTTGGGCGGGGCCGAAAACCGGGCGGGGAAGACTATGCGCGATCATGATGTGATCACGGACTTCAACGGCGAACATGCGGGATTTCCTTCAGTATTTGATGCGATGGCAGAGCGTGGTGGCCGAGCCGATAATGTCGGCATAATCGGCGGCGATGGTTTCGAACGGTGTTTCGCCCGAAATCAGATGGTCGAGCCGGTCGTCGCCGAGAAGCTGGAGTGCCTTGCTCATGCGGCGCCTCGTGTCCCAGCGGGCGCGCCGCCCGGGCGGCAGCGAGGCGACCTGCGAGCTGACGATGGACAGGCGCTTGGCATGAAAAGCATGCCCAAGCGGGATCTCCACGTGCTTTTCTCCATACCAACTCGCTTCGATAACCCGGGCTTCGAAACCGGCATGATCGAGCGCCGTTGCCAGAGCGTCGGCCGAAGCGGAAGCATTGACCAGCACGTCGCAATCATGGGGCACATCATCGGCAGACGAAAATCGAAGACCGAGAGCCTTAGCGGTTTCGGCACGCTCCGGTTCGATATCGGAGATCACCACTTCAGTGCCGATGATCCGCGACGCAAGGTAGGCGACCAGAAGCCCCACGACGCCGGCGCCGAAAATGACCACGCGGTCACCCGGCTGGATGCCCGCGTCCCAGGTGATATTGAGCGCGGTTTCCATATTGGCAGCCAGCACGGCACGGTGCGGGGGTAAATCGTCGGCAAGCGGGTGAATAGCCGAAACGGGCACCCGAAAACGATCCTGATGGGGATGCAGGCAGAAGACAGTTCTGCCGACGAGGCGTTCCGGCCCTTCTTCGACAACGCCGACGGCGGCATAGCCGTATTTCACCGGGAAGGGAAACCGGCCTGCCTGATGCGGTGCGCGCATGCGCTCGTATTCGCTTTCCGGCACCTGTCCGGCGAAGACCAGCGATTCGGTGCCGCGGCTGATGCCGCTATAAAGCGTGCGGACGACAACCTCGCCTTCGCACTCCGCCGGCAATTTCTCCTGCCGAAGCGCGCAACGGCCTGTCTCCTCGATCCAGAGGGCTCTTCCGTCCTTTTGCGTTGCCGCATTGGGGGCTGTCTCACGCCTTGTCACGCATCACACCTTTCACGCCACAACAATCCAGACCTAGAGGCTTCAACGATGACGGCAAGGGAGTCGTTGTGCGAGAGGTCGACATCGCTATCACGTTTATTTGACACTGGTTTTGCGGATCCGGCCTTTGCTGCGCTCCGTATTCTTCTCCATGTAGTGCCTGTGAGGAGAGCGTCATGAGTGTTTCATATCATCCCTGGGACGAGGAAGGCATGTCCGATGGCTGACTGGATGAATGCCGGGCCGCTGGATCGCCAGGCGGCGCGCAGGGCTTATCGCTTGCTCTCCCTGGATGCCTATGCGGTGACCATGACCGTCGCTGCCGCGCTCGTTGCGGCGATGCATTTCCTCGGCGACTGGCTCGGCATCGACACGGCCGCTGCCGGCTGCGCCTTCATCGTCTATGCAGTGATTTCCGCCATCGCTCTCGGCAATCTCCACGCCCACAGCCATGGCCGTTTTGGCGTTGCCAATATCGTGACGACCATCCGTGCCGCGCTCACGGCAGTATTGGGCGGGATGGTGCTGGCGTCTCCACAATTCGGCGTGGATCTCGACCAGAGCGCACTGTGGCTGCTCGGCTTCGTGGTTGCCTTCGCGTTGGCGCTGGATGGCGTCGACGGTTTTCTCGCCCGCCAGACCGGCACGGCCTCGCACTTCGGTGCCCGTTTCGACATGGAAGTGGATGCGCTGCTGATCTTTTTTCTCTCGCTCGCGGCCGTGCTGCTCGGCAAGGCGGGACTTTGGGTTCTGCTGATCGGATTGATGCGTTATGCCTATGTCGGGGCGCAGGCGGTGTTTCCGGCGCTCAAGGGCGAACTGCCTCATTCGATGCGCCGCAAGACGATCTGCGTCGTGCAGGGCGTGGCGCTCTGTCTGATGTTGTTTCCGGTCGTTACGATGCCGGTCTCCACCCTGCTTGCGGCCGGGGCTCTTGCCTCGCTCACCTATTCCTTCGCCGTCGACGTGATCTTCCTGGTGAGTGCAAGCAAGAACCACCATGCCGCGACCTGATTTTTCCGCTTTCCTTGGCCTCACGCGCTCGCTGCTGATCTATTACGGCCAGCCTTGGCGGCGTTCTTCACTGAAGCGGCTTTATGCGGACCTTATCCGCAAGGGCGATCTGGTGTTCGATATCGGCGCCCATGCCGGCAGCCGAAGCCGCACGCTTCTGTCGCTCGGTGCCAGGATCGTCGCGCTGGAGCCGCAGCCGTTGTTTGCGGACTTCATCGCCAGATCCTTTGCCGGCGAAGAATTGACGTTGTTGCGCAAGGCAGTCGGCAAGGAACCAGGCAATGTCGACCTGCATATTTCCAGCCGTCACCCGACCGTGACGAGCATCTCCTCGTCCTGGATTTCGAAAGTCGGAAAGACCTCCGGTTTTCGCAATGTCACATGGGATAGGGTCGAACGTGTGGAGATGACGACGCTCGATGCGCTGGTCGAAGAATACGGGCTGCCTGCCTTCTGCAAGATTGATGTGGAGGGCGCGGAAGCGGATATCATCGCCGGGCTACATCATTCCATCCCACTGATCGCCTTCGAGTATATCCCCGCGACGATGGAAATCGCCGAGGAGGCAATCGGGCATCTGCGGAAGCTTGGTCCCTATCGCTTCAACCGGGTTGAGGGCGAGCGGCATCGGCTCGTCCATCAAGAGTGGATTGCCGCCGACGCGATGCTGGCGGAGATTGCCGGTCTTTCCGGCCAGACGTTTTCCGGCGATATCTATGCACGGCTGAAGCCCTAACGATTTTAACGCTTTCGCCTCTTGAGCAGCGCGACGAAAATGAACGCCAGCCCGGGTGCTGCGCCGACAAGCGCCAGAATTCCGTAGAGGATGCTGGCGGCGACGCCATTGGAGGCGGGGTAACCGAAGAGCGGCCAGAGCGCCGCCGCTGCCGCCTCCCTGGCGCCCCAGCCGGCAATGGTCGCAGGGATCAGCATCATCAGCAGACAGAGCGGAATTGCGGTAACCGCCGCGAGCGCCGGCAAAGGCGAGCCGACGGCTGCTGAAGCGAGCATGAACATGGCGATATAGCTTGCGACGATGACAATGCTGAATAGCGTCTGCATTATCCAGGCTCCGTCCTGCAGGAAGACTTGCGCCAGCGCGGACCTCAGCCTTCCAAGCTGAGGTCGGATGCGGCGCGGCGGGAAGCGGAGTAGCAACAGACACACGAAGACCAACCCGGCGACGATAAACGCGAAACAGGAGAGAAGGTGGCGCAGCTCCTCCGGAATCATCGCTCCGCCGAGAAGCGGCCAGAGCATGACGCCGATGGTGGCTATGAGAAAAAATACACCTTGCCCCGCGATCCGCTCGAAGATCACGGCCTGCGCCGGCACTTTCCAGCCGCCATCACCATGAGCCCGGTTGCGGATGGCGCGCACGGCATCGCCGGCCACACCCCCCGGCAGAAGCTGGTTGATCAACGTTCCGAGATAATAATCGCCGATCGCCTGGCCGACGCCCAAGTGCTGGCCCAGCCGCGCCGCCGTGAACCGCCAGCGGAGCGCGGAAAGAACGATCTGCACCTGCACCAGAAGAAGCCCGGCGCCCACGTGGCTCGGATCGGCCGAGGCAAGGCTTGCGACAATCCGATTCGGATCGAAGCGCAGGATCACGGCAATGAGAAGTGCGAAGGCTGCAGATAAGCCTATAAGTTTCAGAAAACGCATGGGCCGAAGGTTTTGCAGGAGCAACGCATGAACGAGTTTCGGCCCTTTCGCCAGAGTGACATCGACAGAATAGGGCATATCGCGCAACGCAAGGCAAATAGACTGCCATTTCTGAGGATCACGATCGCGCTGGCGATCGTTGCGGCAATCCTGGCGCTTCCTTCCGACTTTACCGATTTTTCCGAGATCAGGTTTCCGCTGGAAGTGGCCGCAGTTGCGTTGCTGGCTTCCGTGCTGGCAGGTCTCGGTTTTTCCCTTCTGCGCATTGCAGTCACCCTGCTGCTGGCGGCAATGCTGTTCCTGAAGCTTGCAGATATTGGCACTGGCACCGCCTTCCAGCGACCGTTCAATCCCTATCTCGACCTCAAGATCCTCACCGACGGCTGGAATCTCCTAAGCGGTTCCATCGGCCTTACGAAGGCGGTCGGGTTCATCTGTGCGGGGCTTCTGGCATGGGTGGTTGTCGCCGTCGCCCTATATTGGTCGCTTGGCGGTTTCCGTCGTCTTTCGGGGGGAGTCCGGCGCAAGTCCGCACTCGTCTCCGGTGCGGTTCTGTTGATCGGCCTGGTGGCGCTTGCGGTCCAAAATGACGATCGACGCAGCCTCGGCGTCGAGGCTGATGCCGCTTCCTATTTTGTCAATCGCATCGCCATGGTGAAGGATTCGATTGCCGATCTCGCCCGGTTCGAGGACGAACTGAAGCAGGATCCGGTCACCGCCGGGTCGCATTTTTCGGCGCTTGCCGGCACCGATGTCGTGCTGGTGTTCGTCGAATCCTATGGCCGCAGCGCGATCGAAGATCCGCGTTACGCGACGGTCATCGACAACCGGCTGACGTCCGTGGAGAAGGAGATCGGGGCCGCAGGCCTGCAGGCCCGCAGCGGCTGGCTGACCTCGCCGACCGTCGGCGGCATCAGCTGGCTCGCGCATGGTACGCTGCTCTCCGGTCTCTGGGTCAACAACCAGGGGCGCTACGACCGGATGATCACCAGTGAGCGGACGAGCCTCAACAATCTCTTTCGGTCCTCCGGCTGGCGCACCACGGCGGTGATGCCGGCGATCACGCTCGATTGGCCGGAAGCCGGTTATTTCGGTTATGACAGCATCCATTCCGCTGCAGGGCTCGGCTATCGCGGCAAACCCTTCAACTGGGTGACGATGCCGGATCAGTTCACGCTCGAGGCATTTGAAAGACTGGAGCGTCCGGTGGGCCACAAACCGGTCATGGCGGAAATGGCGCTGATCTCCAGCCACGCACCCTGGACGCCGCTTCCCTCGTTGGTCGACTGGGACCGGATCGCCGACGGCGCCGTCTTTAATGCGCAGGCGGAAAGCGGCGACCCGCCTTCAATCGTCTGGGCCGACCCCAGCCGCGTGCGGGCGCAATATCTCACCTCGATCGACTACACGCTCGAGACGCTGGGCTCCTATATGGCGCGCTACGGAAAGAACACGCTGTTCATCCTGCTCGGCGACCACCAGCCGGCGTCGATCGTTACCGGCGAAGGGGCCTCGCGCGACGTGCCGATGCATATCGTCACCGGCAATCCGGACCTCCTGAAACGCCTCGACGGCTGGAACTGGCAGAAGGGCATGATCCCGCTGCCATCCACCCCGGTCTATAGCATGGACGAATTCCGCCGGAAGCTCGTCGAGAGTTTCGATTGATCGACCGTGTCAGGCCGAGTTGCCTCATCAGGAATGGGTGCCGAGGTAGCTTTCCATCAGCGCCGGATTGACCGCCATTTCGCTTGCCGGGCCGGAAAGGCGGACTTCGCCCAATTCGACCAGATAACCCTCGTCGGCGATTTCGAGCGCGGCGCGGGCATTCTGCTCGACGAGCAGGATAGAGACGCCGGTCTTTCGCAGTTCCGAGACGATGTTGAGGATGTCGATGACGATCCTCGGCGCGAGGCCCAGGCTCGGTTCGTCGAGCAGCAGCAGGCGCGGCCGGCTCATCAGGGCGCGGCCAAGCGCCAGCATCTGCCGCTCGCCGCCGGAAAGCGTGCCGGCCAGCTGCTTGCGGCGTTCGGCCAGGCGCGGGAAACGCGTATAGACGTCCTCGCGCGTCTCGGCGCGCTCAGCGGCGCTGCGCAGGAATCCGCCGAGCTCTATATTGTCCTCGACCGACATGGTGGCGAACAGTTCGCGCTTTTCCGGCACGAGGCACAGGCCGCCGGCAACGCGGCCTTCGACGGAGCGCGGCACGGGCGCGCCGTCGTAGATGATCGTGCCGGAAGAGGGAACGATGCCCATGATAGCGTTGAGCAGTGTCGATTTGCCGGCGCCGTTTGCACCGATCACGGTGACGATGCTGCCGGGCTTCATGCTCATCGATATGCCGTGCAACACCTCGGCGCGGCCGTAGGAGACGTGGATGTCGGAGAGCTCAAGCAGGTTTCCGCTCATACGACACCTCCCAAATAGGCGGCGACGACCGCCGGATGTTTGCGCACGTCGGCCGGCTTGCCTTCGGCGATCAGGGTGCCGAAATCGAGCACCACGAGATGGTCGACCAGACCCATGACGAAGCCCATGTCATGCTCGACGAGCAGCACACTGACGCCCTCCTCGCGCAGCTTCTTCAAGAGATTGGCGAGTTCCTGTTTTTCGCCGTGACGCAGGCCCGCCGCGGGTTCGTCGAGCAGTAGTACGGCCGGGTCGGCGGACAGGGCGCGGGCAATTTCGAGGATGCGGATCTGGCCGAGCGCCAGATCGCCCGCCGGACGGTCGCGATAGGCGCCGAGCCCGACGCGTTCGAGCTGGAGGGCAGCTTCGGCAAGCAGTGTAGCCTCCTGCCTCCGTTCGAGCCGCAGGAAACTCCTGAAGACGCCGGCCGAGCCGCGCAGATGCGCGCCGAGCGCGACGTTTTCCAGCACCGACATGTCTGGCAGGATCTTCGCGTGCTGGAAGGTGCGGGCGATGCCGTGTTTGGCGACTTCGCGCGGGCTATCGCCGGTCATCGGCTGGCCCTCGTAGAAAACCGATCCGCTGGTCAACGAAGCAAGGCCGGTGATGAGGTTGAAGGTCGTGCTCTTGCCGGCGCCGTTCGGCCCGATCAGGCCGACGACCTGGCCGGCGCGCACTTCGAAACTGACATCGTTGACCGCCACCAGGCCGCCAAAGGCTTTTCGCGCCTTTTCCACCTTGATCAGCGACGAGCCGGCCGGCGCGAGCGTTCGTTTGGCAAGCTTGTCGTCGGAAGTCGGAAGAGACCGCGCAGGCCGCTTCGGCAGGAGCTTCAAGACGAATGGCCAGAGGCCGTCACGGGCGAGCTGCAGGATCACCACCAGCAGGATGCCGAAAACGACCATTTCCAGATTGGCGGTGGTGCCGATCAGGTCCGGCAGGAAACGCTGCAGCACGTCCTTCATGATCAGCACGATGCTGGCGCCGAAAATTGCGCCCCAGACGTGACCGGAACCGCCGACCACGGCCATCAGCAGATATTCGATGCCCATGCTAAGCCCGAACGGCGTCGGGTTCACCGAGCGCTGCATGTGGGCGTAGAGCCAGCCGGAAAGGGCGGCGACCACGCCGGCAAATACGAAAACGGTGAGCTTGGCGCGCACGATATTGACGCCGAAGGCTTCCGCCGCCTGGCCGCCGCCGCGCAGTGCTCGGATGCCGCGGCCGATCCGCGAGTCGAGCAGGTTTTTCGCGCCGATCGCGACAGCAATCACGAAGAACCAGATGAGGTAATAGATCGACCCGTCGCTCAGGAAACGATAGCCGGCGACTTCGACCGGCGGGATGCCGGAAATGCCGTCGTAGCGGCCGAGGAGGTCGATCTTGCCGAACAGATAATAGAGCGCCAGGCCCCAGGCGATCGTGCCGAGCGGCAGGAAATGGCCGGAAAGGCGCACGGTGATGAGGCCGAGCGGCAGGGCGGTCAACGCCCCGACGATCAGCGACAGCGGCAGGGTCAGCCAGGGCGAAAAACCGTAATTCGTGCTCAACACGGCAGTCGTATAGGCGCCGAAACCGCAGAAGGCGGCCTGGCCGAACGAGGTGAGGCCGCCGACGCCGGTCAGCAGCACAAGGCCGATCGTCACCAGAGAGGCGAGGCCGATATTGTTGAGGATCGTCAGCCAGAACGGCGGCACCGGCAGGAGAGGGATGACCGCCAGGAAAACGATGCCGGCAAGGCCGGGAAGCAAACGCTCGATCTTCATCGCTCACTCCTCCTCGTGGAAACTGCCGCTCAGCGACAGCCAGATCAGAACGGGAATGATGAGCCCGAAGACGATGACCTCCTTGAAGCTGCTGGCGAAGAAGGAAGAGAAAGATTCGACCAGCCCGACACCGATCGCCGCGATCGCGGTGATCGGGAAGCTCGCAAGCCCGCCGATGATCGCCGCCACGAAGCCCTTGAGCCCGATCAGGAAGCCGGTGTCGTAATAGATCGTGGTGATCGGGCCGATCAGCACGCCGGAAACGGCGCCGATCGCGGCGGCCAGCGTGAAGGCAGTGACGCCGGTCAGATGGGTGCGGACGCCGACCAGCCGTGCGCCGAGCCGGTTGACGGCGGTGGCGCGCAAAGCCTTGCCGAGCAGCGTCCGCTCGAAGAACAGGTAGAGGCCGATGATGATCGCGATCGTCGCACCGTAGATGCAGAGGCTCTGGGCGCTCACCATCAACGAGCCGATCGTGTAGTTGTCGTTCGCGAGCGGTTCGGCACGCAGGCCCTCGGCGCCGAAGAAGACGAGGCCAAGCCCCATCATGGCGAGATGCACGCCGATCGAAGCGATCAGCAGGACGAGCACGGAAGCATCGGCGAGCGGCCGGTAGGCAATGCGGTAGATGTAGGCGCCCATGGGCGTGATGATCAGGATGGTCAACAGGGCTTTTGCGACAGAGGGAAGGCCGAGCGGTGCAAGCACGATGGTGATGCCGTAAATCACGCCCGGAAGCACCAGGTTAAGGGCGAGACTGCGCAGAAAGGTGCGGACATCGGTGCCGCGGCGCATGCTCCAGAGATCGAACAGAAAGGCGATCGCTCCAAAACAGACGAGAAGCGAGGTGGTGGCGGGCACCTTGCCGCCGTCGAGAAGCGCCAGCGTCAATGCGCCATAGGCGACGAATTCGCCCTGAGGAATGAAGATCACCCGCGTGACCGAAAAGAGCAGGACCAGCGCCAGGCCGAGAAGCGCATAGATCGCGCCGTTGGTGACACCATCCTGGATCAGGAAGGTCGCAATCATCGCGTCCAAAGAATTTCCCCCGATAACAGAAAAGACGCTGCAAAAAGGCCCGGCGCGGACGCCGGGCCTCGTTCAGTTGCTCTTTACTTGGTGATTTCGAACTTGCCGTTCTTGGCTGTGAACAGCACGACGGCGCGGTCGTCGAGGCCGAGGTGATCGTCGGCCTTGAAGTTGAAGACGCCCTGGCTTGCCGGGAACGGACCGCCGGTTTCGATAGCGTCACGGAGAGCCGCGCGGAATTCCGGCGTGCCGGGCTTTGCCTTCTTGAGCGCGACCGGGATGGCTTTCTTCAGGATGGCCATGGCATCGTTGATATGTGGGCCGAACTGGGTGCGGGTGCCGGGACCGAACTTCTTTTCGTAGGCCGTTACGTAGGCCATGCCTTCCGGCTTGGTCTCCGCGGTATCCGGCAGAGCTTCCGGCGCCATGGCCGGGCCGGAGGCGAAGATCGTGTTGTCGGCAGCCTTGCCGGCGATGCGCAGGAAGTCGAAGGTTACGGCGCCATGGGTCTGGTAGATCTTGCCGGTAAAGCCGCGTTCGCGGAGACCGATCTGCGGCAGTGCGGCGCCGGTGCCGGAGGCGCCGACGAAGACGGCATCCGGACGTGCGGCGACCAGTTTCAGCACCTGGCCGGAAACGGAGGTGTCAGGACGGGCGTAACGCTCGTCGGCGATGACCTTCAAACCGTATTGTTCGCCGATCGCCTTGAACTGGCCCATCCACAGGTCGCCATAGCTATCCGAGAAGCCGATATAACCGACCGTCTTGACCCCGTCGGCCTTCATCTTGGCAAACAGGTTCTTGGCGATCAGGCCGGCATCCTGCGGCATGATGAAGGTCCACTTGCCCTTGGAAATGTTCGGCGGAACCGGCGAGCATCCGAGATGCGGCGTGCTGCTTTCAGCCGCCACGCCGGCGACGGCGATCGAAGCGGGGGTCAGTGCCGAGCCGACCAACACGTCGACCTTGTCGTCATTGACGAAGCGGCGGGCATTGGTGGTGGCGATGGATGGGTCGCCGGCGTCATCGAGAACAATGACCTTCAGCTTTTCGCCACCCACTTCGGTCGGCCACAATTCGACGGAGTTCTTCAGCGGAATGCCGAGCGCCGCACCCGGGCCGGTCGACGATATGGTCACGCCGATCGTGATGTCGGCCAGCGCGGAGCTTGCAAATAGGGACATGGACAGGGCGGCAACGGGCGCCATCCCAGCAAAAAACCGGTTCTTCATAGGATCCTCCCAGGACAAAAGCGGGCGATCTCCTCCCGCCCTGCCATTTGTTTACAGGGAGATTGTTTCTTTGTAAACAATTCTGATAATGGTTATGTAAAGCTTACGAAGGCCCGGCCTGGACGCGGCGGGAGTGCCGAAGTCTCACTCGGCATCATGTCMCAGCAGCCGCGCCAAGCCGGCTTTGCCGTTCAATTCCACCATCTCACGCGCCGACTTGGCGCGACGCTCGATCAGTTCGAGCATCTCCATGAAGGCTGCGGTCTTTTCGGGCGGCAGATCGCCGAACATGTGTTTTTCGAGGGCATCGATGCCGGCCACCATCTTTTCGTAGACGGCCGTTCCTGCCGCCGTCAGCTGGATCTGGGCCCATCGCGCATCACGTGCGTCGGCGCGGCGGTCGATCAGGTCGCGATCGACAAGCTCGCGGATGGCACGCGACACCATCGCCTTGTCGATCGTCGTAAGCTTGCCGATCTCCATCGGCGAGATCGATCGATAGGTGCCGATCGCGGACATGACCCGCCAGATATTCAGCTTGAAACCGTTGGCTTCGCAAAGCAGGCTGACGAGCTTCATCATTTCCGCGTTGCTGCGCGCGAGCCGGTAGGGCACGACCTTGGAGAGCTTTCGGGGGGATGTGGGCCGTTCTTCCGTCATCCGCTCAGGTCACCAGCGCCCGCTGTCTATATTCGGTGGTGTCCCAGAGGCGATTGGTCATAATGTCTTCGAGAATATCCACCGCGCCCAGTACCTCACGCTCGCCGATATAGAGCGGTGTGAAGCCGAAACGAATGGCGTTCGGGGCGCGGAAATCGCCGATCACGCCGCGCGCGATCAGGGCCTGCATGATCGCGTAACCTTCCTCGTGCAGGAAGGAAATCTGGCTGCCGCGCTTCATCCCATCCCGGGGGGAGCCGAGCTTCAGCATCGGGCAGCGCTTCTCGACTTCCGCGACGAACAGATCGCAGAGGTTTATCGACTGCCGCCGCAGGTCCGCCATGTCGACGCCGTCCCAGGCATCGAGCGCTGCGTCGAGCGCCGCAAGCCCGATGATCGGCGGCGTGCCGACCCGCATGCGGTCGATGCCGCCGCCCGGACGATAACCGAGATCGAAGGCGAAGGGCTGTTCGTGCCCCAGCCAGCCGGACAGCGCCGGCCGCACCTTGTCCGCATGGCGCGGCGCGACATAGATGAAGGCCGGCGCGCCGGGCCCGCCGTTCAGATATTTGTAGGTACAGCCGACCGCGAAATCCGCGTCCGCACCGGAAAGATCGACCGGCAGGGCGCCGGCCGTGTGGGCAAGATCCCAGACGGTGATCGCGCCGGCGGCATGCGCCTTTTCGGTCAGCGCCTTCATGTCGTGCAGCCGTCCGGTGCGATAGTCCACCTCCGTCAGCATGACCACGGCGACGGTTTCGTCGATCGCGGCTTCGACCCCTTCCGGCTCGACGATCTTCAGCTCAAGACCCTTGCCGAGCGAGCCGATCAGGCCCTGTGCCATATAGAGGTCGGACGGAAAATTACCGCTGTCGGACAATACGACCTCGCGTTCAGGCACCAGTTCCAATGCCGAAGCGAGCGCCTGGTAGACCTTGATGGACAGGGTGTCCCCCATGACGACCGTGCCTTCCGCCGCCCCGACCAGCTTGGCCACCCGGTCGCCGATCCGCCGTGGCATTGCCATCCAGCCGGCCTTGTTCCAGCCCTTGATCAGCAGTTCRCCCCATTCATCGGCCATCAGCCGGGCGACGCGTTCCCTGGCGGCAAGCGGCAGCGGTCCGAGCGAATTGCCGTCGAGATAGATCACGCCTTCCGGCAGATAGAAGAGCGAGCGGGTCTTTTCGAAATCCGTCACCGGAACACCTTGCTGTTCGAAACCAATCGTTTGAGGGCATCTAGCCCCGAGTAACCCAGACTAGAAGCTGGCGAGGGACGCGCAAGACGGATTTGCGCCCTATTCGATTATTTGCGGGCGGCGGACGCCGAACGGCGGTTGTGGCGCTTTCAACCCCTCCCGGTTAGCCGCGGGCAATCGCGTGGAAAAAGGCGCCGCTGACGAAGCCCCGCCGGCCGCCTGTCGGGCCGATCGGCTTGCCGCCACCGTCGGCGATCGTAGCAAATGGCTGGTCGGTTCCCGGCGAAACAACGCTGGCATAGTGGAACTCATGGCCGCGGATCTTATCGCCCTTGCCGCCGAGCGGGCTGTTCTCGGCGATCTCCGCCTGCCGGTAACCGAGGTTCATCCGGCGTTTGGCGAAACTGGTGCGGTGGGACAGGAGACCGGTCATGGCGTGCGTCACGCCGTCGGCATCCTCCAGCGTTTCTCCGAGCACCATGTAGCCGCCGCACTCGCCGTGAACGGGTTTTGTTTCTGCAAATCGCATTAGGCCGGTCTTGAAATTCTCGGCAGCGGCAAGCCGTCCGGCGTGCAGTTCGGGATATCCGCCCGGCAGCCAGCAGACGTCGCAGCCGGCAGCCGGTGCTTCATCGGCCAGGGGCGAGAAGGGAACAACCTCTGCACCGGCGGAGCGCCATTCGCGCATCAGATGCGGGTAGAGGAAGGTAAAGGCGGCATCCTGCGCCAGCGCGATCCGCTGGCCGGGCGGACGCAGTGATTTTTCCGTCGAACCGCCGGGAATATTGAAGGGCTTTGCGGCGGCGTAGATCGCATCGAGGTCGAGCGAGGCTTCCATGGCGTCGGCCAGCCGCTCGATATGCGCGTCCATTTCCGGGTGTTCGCTCGCCTGCACCAGGCCGAGATGCCGCTCGGGCAGAACCAGCGAGGGATCACGCAGGACGGTGCCGACCACGGGAATCCCGGCCGCCTGGATGGCATCGCCGCACAGCTTCTTGTGCCGTTCGCTGCCGGCCCGGTTGAGCACGCAGGCGGCGATTTTCACGGTCGGATCATAATGAGCAAAGCCGTAGGCGATTACGCCGGCGGTCTGGGACTGGCCGGAGACGTCCAGCACCAGCAGCACGGGCAGGCGGAACAGCCGGGCAAGATCGGAGGCAGCGCCCGAACGGTTCTCTTCGCTGACGATGCCGTCGAAAAGGCCCATGGCGCTTTCGATCAGAAGCAGCTCGGCATCCTCCGCCTGTCCGCGCGCCAGGTGCCGCAGCAGGTCCGGCGCCATCGCCCAGCTGTCGAGGTTGAGGCCCGGCCGATGCGTCGCGGCCTCGTGAAAACCCGGATCGATATAATCCGGGCCTGTCTTGATGCCGCGCACCTTGACGCCGCGGCGGGCAAAGGCGCGCAGCAGGCCGATGGTGACGCTGGTCTTGCCGGAGCCGGAGCGCGGCGCACCGATGATGAGCGCGCGCGCCGTCATGACTTGCCCCCCGACAAGACGGCCTGCATGGAGACGATCCGGCCGATGACGATCAGGGCGGGCGCAGCGAATTTCTGCCGCACGACCTCGGCCTCGACCGTCGCAAGCGTTGCAATCAGCGAGCGTTCGTCCGGCGTCGTCGCCGCCATCAGCACCGCGACCGGCGTTTCCGGCGATAGCCCACCTTCGATCAGCAGCCTGGCGATCGTGCCGATCGTGCTGACGCCCATATAAACGACGATCGGCTCGCCGGTTTTCGCCAGCGCCTTCCAGTCCAGGTCGCCGGGACTGCCGGCCGCATGGCCGGTCGCAAGCGTGATCGCGCGGCTCATCCCCCGCATCGTCGCGGGAATGTTGGCGGAAGCGAGAGCCGCCAGCGCGGAGGTCATGCCCGGCAGGATGCGGAACGGAATGTTTTCTCGGGCAAGCGCTTCCGCTTCCTCGCCGCCGCGTCCGAACACGAAGGGATCGCCGCCCTTCAGCCGCAGAACACGCCGGCCCTTGCGGGCGAGTTCGATCAGCAGGCCGGTAATGTCATCCTGGGCGACGGAGGGTTTGCCGCCGCGTTTTCCGACGAAGACAAGTTCGGCGGTCGTCGCGAGCGACAGCACGCCGTCGGAGACTAGCGCGTCGTGGACGATCACGTCCGCCTTGCCGATCGCATCGGCGACTTCCAGCGTCAGGTAACGCGGGTGGCCGGGGCCGGCGCCGGCGAGCCAGACATGGCCGGGCTCGAAGACGGGTGCTGCGACGATAGTTTCGATGCTTTCATTCATATGCGGACCTTTGACCGGTGACGCTCGGCCCCGGTCGGGCTATAGAAACGGCCATGGAAGTGGATGGCAAGAACCTTCGTCGTGGCTGGACCACGGGAACCTGTGCGGCGGCGGCAAGCAAGGCGGCTTGTCTTGCCCTCCTTTCCGGAAAATTTCCCGACCTGGTCGAGGTGACTTTGCCGGGCGGGCAGACGCCGTCCTTCTCCCTCGCCGTCGAAGAAACCGGCGAGGGATTTGCAAGAGCCGGGATCGTCAAGGATGCCGGCGATGACCCGGACGTCACGCATGGCGCGCTGATCAAGAGCACCGTGCGGCGCGGCCCGGCCGGCAGCGGCATCACCTTCAAGGCCGGCGAAGGCGTCGGCACCGTCACCCGCGCCGGCCTGCCCCTGCCCGTCGGTGAACCCGCCATCAATCCGGTGCCGCGCAAGATGATCGCCCAGGCGATCGCCGAGGTCGCCGGCGAAGAGGCCGATTTCGAAGTCGAGATTTCCGTCGCCGATGGCGAGAAGATCGCCGAGAAGACGCTCAACGGCCGGCTCGGAATCCTGGGCGGCATATCGATCCTCGGCACGACCGGAATCGTCATTCCCTTTTCCTGCTCGGCCTGGATCCATTCGATCTGGCGCGGCATCGACGTGGCGCGCGCCGCCGGGCTCGATCATGTGGCAGGCGCCACCGGCAACACGTCCGAAAAGGCGGTGCAGGCGCATCATGGATTGCACGAGATCGCGCTGATCGACATGGGCGATTTCGTCGGCGGCATGCTGAAATATCTGCGCGACCATCCGGTGCAGAAGGTGACGATCGCCGGCGGTGTCGCCAAGATGACCAAGCTGGCGCAGGGCATGCTCGACGTGCATTCCAAGCGCGGACTGGCCGATCTCGAAGCTCTGGCGAAACTCGCCGGTGAAGCCGGGGCGAGCGATGAGCTTGCGGCGCAGATAGCGGCCGCCAATACCGTATCCCAGGCGTTCGCGCTCGCTGGCGAAAACGGCCTGGCGCTGGGCGACCGGATTGCCGCGCTCGCCTGGAAGACCGCCGCCAAGGCGCTCAAACAGCCCGAGATCGCGCTGGAAATCCTGGTCTACGATCGCGAGGGCCGGCTGGTCGGCCGGACTGCGTTTACGCCGTCCGATCATTCGGGATCCTTGTCGCCGGCCTGAGGCCAGCCGGGACGGAAGCGGCGCACGTAATCGGCATTGTAAAGCTGGCTCTCGACGAAATCGGCAGCGCCCAGGCCCTTGCCAACGAAAATCAGCGCAGTCCGTTCAGCTGGCTCCGCCGCCAGCTTCGCTTCGATATCGGCAAGCGTGCCGCGGATGATCCGTTCTTCCGGCCAGGAGGCGCGAACCACGATTGCGACAGGGCAGTCTACGCCATAAAACGGCGTCAGTTCGGCCACGATACGGTCGAGCGCATGGATGGCGAGGTGGATCGCCAGCGTCGCGCCGGTCGCACCAAAGGCCGCCAGCGTCTCGCCTTCCGGCATTTTCGACGCCCGGCCGGAAACGCGGGTGAGAATCAGGCTCTGCGCCACTTCCGGGATGGTCAGCTCCCGCCTCAGAGCCGCCGCGGCGGCGGCAAAGGAGGGCACGCCGGGAGTGAGGGTATAGTCGATGCCGTGCTTCTCCAGCCGGCGGATCTGTTCGGCAACCGCGCTCCAGACGGAAAGATCGCCGGAATGCAGCCGCGCGACATCCCGGCCGGCTTTGTGGGCCGCCACGTATTCCGCCTCGATATCGTCCAGCGACAGCGACCCGGTATCGACGATCCGCGCATCCTTCGGGCAATAGTCGAGCAGTTCCTTCGGCATGATCGAGCCGGCATAAAGGCAGACCGGCGAACGGGCGAGAATATCGCGACCGCGCACGGTGATGAGGTCGGCGGCGCCCGGTCCGGCGCCGATGAAATGCACGGTCATGAATGGTCCTTCGAGCGTGCCAGCGCGCAGGTGGCGCCATCGGCAATCAGCCGCGCGACAATCAGTTCGGAAGCCTCGCCAGCGGCGGCCAGTGCCGCGGCTTCGGAAAGGCTTGGCGTGGCCGTTTGCGCAAGACTGTGTTTCGAAACTGTTCTGGTGCGCGCTTCCACCTGCTTCAGCGCCGCCTCGTCGACAATCTGCAGGGGCAGGCGCAGCCGCTGCGCAAGCGCGACCATCCCCGGCTCATGCCGCTTGATCTCGCCGGTCGCCAGAACGGAGACGGATTCACGTGAAATATTCGCCGCGGCGCAGGCAGCAGTTAGCGCCGAAAGCAGCGCTTCCGCGGACGTCCCCTTGCGACAGCCGAGACCGGCGGCAATCATGGTTTCACTCCGGGTTTCGTCCAGCTCCATTGGGTGACCGGCATGGCCGGCTTCCAGCCCGACATGCCGCCGATCGGCGCTGCGCGGGAAACCTCCATGCGGATCAGTTCGCCGCCGAGTTTCGCATGCGCTGTCAGGAGGACCGCTTCCATTTCCAGCGTCACGGCATTGGCGACCAGCCGCCCGCCGGGCTTCAACGCCTCCAGGGTCCTATCGAAAACGCCGGGTTCGCTGCCGCCGCCGCCGATGAAGATCGCATCCGGCTGCGGCAGGCCGGCCAGAGCTCCCGGCGCCTCACCTTCGACGATGCGCAGTCCGGGCACACCGAATGCCGAGGCATTCCGCGCGATCCGTGCTGCCCGATCCGGATTGGCTTCGATTGCAATGGCCTTCAGGGATGGATCGGCGAGCATCCACTCGATTCCGATCGAGCCCGAGCCGGCGCCGATATCCCACAACAGTTCGCCGCGGTGCGGAGCCAGTGCCGAGAGCGTCAGCGCCCGGATTTCACGCTTGGTGATCTGCCCGTCATGTTCGAACAGCGTATCGTCCAGTCCGAAAGCGCGCGGAAGGACAAAGGCCCCAGCTTCGGCCTTTACGACGATAGCGACGACATTCAGCACATCGACATCCGTTAGCGCAAACTCATCTGCCTGCTGCGAACGAATGCGTTCCGCCGCCCCGCCCAAAGATTCCAGAACAGTTATCCGAGAAGGCCCGAAACCGGTGCGAGACAAAAGCTCCGCCAGCGCCGCCGGCCCGTTCTCATCGGATGTCAGCGCGATGATCCGCCGGCCAGGATGCAGCAGCGGTCGGATGTAATCGAGCGGACGGCCATGCAATGATACGGCTTCGATGTCCTGCAGCGGCCAGCCAAGCCTTGAGGCGGCCAGCGAAAAGGCCGAGGGGGCGGGATAGGCGGTATATTCTTCAGGCGCGACATGGCGAGACAGCGTTGCGCCGACGCCGAAGAAGAAGGGGTCTCCGGAGGCCAGCACGCAGACCTTTTGGCCACGCAGCGCCACGACGTCGCGCATTGTTGCATCAAACGGTGTCGGCCACGGTCGGGCTTCGCCGGTGATCAGAGAGGCTGCCAGTTCCAGATGCCGCGTGCCGCCGAAGACCACGGTGGCCGAAGCAATTGCCGCGCGCGCATTGTCGCCGAGGCCCGGCACGCCATCTTCGCCGATGCCGACGATGGACAGCCAGCGGCTTTGGTTTAAAGGTTTCCGAACTGATTCAGGAGGCATCTTGCAACGCTCCATTCTCATTCTCGGCGGCACGGCGGAAGCCCGCGCGCTGGCCGGAAAACTCGCCGGCGATCCGCGGTTTGCCGTGGAGCTGTCGCTCGCCGGCCGCACGCGCGCGCCGGCCGCGCAGCCCGTGCCGGTGCGTGTCGGCGGTTTTGGCGGTGCCGAAGGGCTTGCCGCCTATCTCCGGCAAAAAGGCATCTCGATCCTGATCGATGCGACGCATCCCTATGCAGCTCAGATTTCCCGCAATGCGGCCAAAGCCGCCGAGATTTCCGGCGTTCCGCTTGTCGCCCTGCGACGGTCGGCCTGGCAGAGACAGCCCGGCGACCGCTGGATTGAAGTCGAGAGCGTCGCCGATGCGGTCACTGCCCTGGGAGCGGCCCCGCGAAAAGCCTTCCTGACGCTCGGCCGGCAGGAGCTTCTGCCCTTCGAGGCCGCGCCCCAACACCACTACCTGGTCCGCAGCGTCGATCCGGTCGAGCCGCCGCTTTCCGTCCCGAACGCCGTCTATCTGACCGCGCGCGGCCCCTTCGAACAGGCGGACGAGGCCCAGCTTCTCCAAGATCACGGCATCGAGGTGATCGTTGCCAAGAACAGCGGCGGGCCGGCGAGCTACGGCAAGATCGCCGCTGCGCGCAAACTTGGTATCGATGTCGTCCTGATCCGCCGTCCGGACCTGCCGGACGTGCCGTCCGTCGAGACCGTGGAGGAGATGCTCACCTGGCTCGATCATGCGCCGGTGCCCCTGAAATAACGCGGGGAATAGACGATCGGGCGCTGGTTCTCCCGCTCGATCACCCGCGTTTCCGCGGTGCCGACGATCACGCATGTCGCCATGTCGGCCATGTCGCCTGCCGCCTCAGCAAGCGACACGATCCGGATGACTTCATCCGGCCGGCCGGCTGCTCTGCCGAAGATCACGGGCACGGTGCCGGGCAGATGGGCGCGCAGAATATCGAAGGCTTCGCCGAGCTGATGCGGGCGCGCCTTGCTGATCGGGTTGTAGAAAGCCATCACGAACCCGGCTGTCGCCGCGGCGACCAGGCGTTTCTCGATCACATCCCAGGGCTTCAGATTGTTCGAAAGCGAGATGGCGCAGAAATCATGGCCAAGCGGCGCACCGGCTTTGGCCGCGACGGCCAGCATGGCGGTAATGCCGGGAACGACCGAAAAATCGATCTCGCGCCACAGGGCCGGACCTTCGTCGATCGCCTCGCAGACTGCGGCGGCCATGGCGAACACGCCGGGGTCGCCGCCCGAGACGACACAGACCTTGCCTCCGCCCGCCGCCATTTCGAGCGCGGCGCGGGCGCGCGCCAGTTCCTCCCGGTTATCGGATGCGTGACGGCGCTGGTCGGGGCGGAGGTTCAAACGGTCGATATACGGAAAATAGCCGAAAAAATCCTCCGCAGACGTCACAGCGGCCGCCGCCTCCGGCGTCATCTGGTCGGGATTGCCGGGGCCGAGGCCGACGACGGTCAAAGAACCCGTCGTCATGGCCGTGTCTTCCAGCCGGGCACGAGGACGATCGAGAAGTACGGGGCAGGGCTCTCGTCGCGCTCTTCCAGACGTTGTGCTGCGCCGTTCGCCATCGTGCCGCGCTCGACATAGAGCGCTCCGGACAGTTTGCCGACGGAGGCCAGTGCCCGGCGGATTTTCGGCAGGTTGCGGCCAACCTTCATGATCACTGCGCCGTCGGTGTTTTCAAGCCGCTCCGCAAGCTTCTCTTCGGACAGGGTTCCCGGCAGCACGCTTAGAATATCGTCGCCCTGGACGAGCGGCATGCCGGTCATCGACCAGCAGCCGGACATGGCGGTGACGCCGGCGATGACTTCCGCGTGGTAGCGGCTGGCCAGCCGCACATGCAGGTGCATGTAGGATCCGTAGAACAGCGGGTCCCCTTCGCTCAGCACGGCGACGTGCCTGCCCGCATCGAGATGCGCGGCGATGTCGTCCGCGGAGCGATCGAAGAAATCGGCGATCGGGCCGCGATAATCGGCCTCGTCCTTGTGGGTCTCGACCGTGACCGGATAGGCCAGCGGCAATTCGAGCGTACCCGGCCGGATATGTGCCTCGACGATGGCGCGGCCGTTGCCGCTCGAACCCTTCTTGCAGAAGAAGGCGATCACGTCCGCTTCGTGGATGGCGCGTACCGCCTTCAGCGTCAGGAGTTCGGGGTCGCCGGGTCCGGTGCCGACGCCGGTGAGCCTGCCCTTGAGGAGTACGGCGTTCACAGTCCAGCCCTCGCCAGCGCGTTGACGCAGGCAGCCGTCATCGCCGAGCCGCCCATGCGGCCGCGCACGATCGCATAGGGAATACCGAGCGTCGCTTCCATCAGCGCTTCCTTGGATTCCGCCGCACCGACGAAACCGACCGGCATGCCGATGATGGCAGCCGGGCGCGGCGCGCCGGCGTCGAGCATTTCGAGCAGGCGGAAGAGCGCGGTCGGCGCATTGCCGATCGCAACGACTGCGCCTTCGAGATCGTCCCAGAGATCCAGCGCAGCAGCCGAGCGCGTGTTGCCGATGGTCTTTGCCAGCTCGATCGTGCGGCCGTCGCGCAGCGTGCAGATCACCTGGTTATGGGCCGGCAGGCGGGCGCGGGTAATGCCGTGGGCCACCATTTCGGCATCGCAATAGATCGGCTTGCCGGCGTGAAGCGCGCCGCGCGCCTGGGCAACGAAATCCTTCGAGAACCGGAAATGCTGAGCCGCCTCGACCAGCCCGCAGGCGTGGATCATGCGCACCGCGATATCGGCCTGCTCTGACGAGAAGGGCGAGAGGTCCGCTTCTTCGCGGATGATGGCGAAGGATTTTTCATAGATCGCGTCGCCTTCGCGAATGTAATCGTAACTGTTCATGATCGTCCTGACGTAACGGCCGCAGCAAGCCGGCGCGGTCCCAGACGGGCGAGGCAGGCGGCGGAATTTTCGCCGGCGCGCCTTTCGTCTCGGACAAGATCGGCGATGCGGCGAAGGGAGTTGTTGGTATCGGCAAAAGTGACCGAGGCAAAGGGCTCGTCGGCCGCTTTTCCGTGGGCGATCAGCGAAAGGCCCGTGGTCGTCCCGCAGAGCGCAAGCGCTGACGGCTGCGGATGGGCGCAGCCCTTGGGGCAGCCGGTCACGTGCAGCTTGAACGAGCCGTCCAGCAGATCGCCGCACTCTTCCGCCGCTTTGGCGCCGAGTTCATGGGTGGCGACGCTCGCGGAATTGCACGCGGGGCTTCCGGAGCAGGCGGCAATGGCCGAACGCGGATCGCTCGGCGAGGTGACGAAGCCGTTGCCGCCGGCAAAAGCGGTGAGCGCTTCGCAGGCGGTTTGAGCGCCAAAAAACAACAGCGAATGGTCGAAAGCCGGCTTCAGGGTTCGTATTCCCAGCCGCTGGGCTTCGTCGCAAAGAGCGATCAGGTCCTCGGCGTTTGCCTGACCAAAGGCCGGGCCGATGCCTGCCGCGAAAAGGTCGCCGGAGAGGCGGAAGGTGCCGAAAGGCGAGGCCGGCCGGCCGGGCACATCGTTCGTGGGCAAGCCGGCGGCGAGATCGCGTCCCCTCGCCTCAGGTCCCTTTTCGCCGAGCTTTCGAAGCAGCGCCAGAGTGTCAGAGACGGCCTCTGTTTCGCGTAAAACATTGAAAACGCGACCGGTTGTTTCGGTGCCGCCCAAAAGCAGGGTCCAGCGCAGGCCTTCTCTGCTGGAAACGGGGGTCAGCCGGATATCGGCCAGGAGGTCGGAAAGCCTGAGCTGTCCGCCACCGTCAACCACCACCGACATCTTTGGAGCAAGGCCGGGGATGTCGCGGGCGCCTTGGCGGATCGCCTCGGCTATGGCGCGCGGATCGGCGATCTCGGTGTCGTCCATCCCCGCGAGCGGCGGAGTTTCGACAGCAAGTCCCTCGCGAAGCGGCAGGTCCAGCGCGCGGACATCGGCATCGAGAACGGGAGCCGAGGCCTCGCTCAGTCCCCGGACCTGCAGGTTGCCGCGGGCGGAAATATCGAGAACGCCGTTGCCATGGCGCCGGGCCAGCCGGCAGAGTTCCGCCAGCTGTGCCGGGGTGATCGCGTCAGTCAACGCGACGCGGGCGAGGAGCCCGTCGCCGGTCTGCATCGGGGCGGACAGGGCGGGGCAGGCGCCACGGCGCATATCCAGCGTGTTTCGATCGAGGGAGAGTGCCGTCATGCGACCTTCTCCCGAGTGAGCATTTCGAGCTCGGCGTCGACCGCGTTGCGGCGGGGATGCCAGAGGCCACGGCGAAGCGCCGAGCGGAACCGCGCGGCCATGAAGCGGGCTCCTTCGGCGTTCTGGCTCAACAGGAAGTCGCGGACCTTTTCGTCGCCGAGATAGGCGTCGTAGGTCGCTTCGATCAGCGATTGCGGAATGGCGTGGGTAGTCTCGGCAAAACCAATCAGACGGTCGACCGTCTCCACCAGTTCCGCTGCGCCGCGCGGGCCGTGGCGCATCTGGCCGGCGATGAAGCGCGGATTGACGGCGCGGGCACGCACCACGCGGGTTACCGCTTCGGAAATCGAGCGGGCGCGGGGTTTTTGCGGGTCGGTCGTGTCGAGCGCGATCACATCCGCCTTGCCGCCGAGTGCTGCAACGGCCGCCGCAAAGCCGCCGATGAAGGCGACATCGGCCGACCCGTCCAGCAGGTCGCGGCCGGGATCGTCTCCTGTATGGACCAGCAGATCGGCGGTGCCGATGCGGTTCGCGAACTGGCCGGGCACGTGGCTGGCGTCGCCTTCGGAACCGCCAAAGGAATGGCTAGTGGCATCGAGATAGATGCGGCCCAGCTCCTCGCGTTCGCCCCAAGTGCCGTCGGCGAGCTTTTCCTCGATGCCGGAGCCATAGGTGCCCGGTGCCGAACCGAAGATGCGTGAGGGGACGTGCCCGAGCGCTTGTGTCTCTTCGGCCAGGGGATTGTCGCCCGGTGCTTCCTCGCGGCTGGCAATGGCGCGCATCGCGGCGTCGAGCAAGGCGATGAGAGCCGGAAACATGTCGCGGAACAGGCCGGAAATCCTCAGCGTCACGTCGATGCGCGGGCGGCCGAGCGCTGCCGGCGGCAGGACTTCGATGCCGGTGACGCGGCCTGTCGCCGTATCCTGCACGGGTCTCGCCCCCATCAGTGCCAGGACCTGGGCAACTTCCTCGCCGCCACTGCGCAGGGACGCGCTGCCCCAGAGATCGAAGACGAGGCTTTTCGGCCAGTCGCCGTGATCCTGGAGATAACGCCGCAGGATTTCGTCGGCCGCACGCTTGCCGAGTTCGAAGGCGGTCGGCGTCGGCAGCGTGCGTGGGTCGCTGGCGAAGAGATTGCGGCCGGTCGGCATGACGTCGCGGCGGCCGCGGGCCGGGGCACCGGATGGGCCTGGGCGGATGTGCTTGCCGTCCAGTGCGTCGAGCAAGGCCTGTCGTTCGGTCTCGGCGCTTTGAATGCGCAGCGGATCGTCATCGCCGGGTGCCGCCTGCCCGAAGACGTGCTGGCCGTCCTTGATCGAAAAGTCCTTGAGATCGCAGAGAAAGGCGTCGATGCGGGTGAGCGCCGTATCGGGATCGTCACTGTTCGAGACGCCGGCCTCGCCGGCCAGTCCGGTGTCGCGGGCGGTCTCGACGATCAGCTTGGCCAGCCGGTCGCGGCGGCGGCGGTCGAGCCCGTCGGCCTGGGCATATTCGTCGACCAGCAGTTCCAGTTTCTTCTGTTCGTCCGAAAGGCCCGCGCCGGCCAGGACCGGCGGCAGGTGGCCGATCGTGACGGCGGCGATCCGCCGTTTCGCGACCGCTGCCTCGCCCGGATTAGAGACGATGAAGGGGTAGATGACCGGCAGGCCGCCGGTGACGATTTCGGGAAAACAATCCTTCGACAGCGCCACGGTCTTGCCCGGCAGCCATTCGAGCGTCCCGTGCGCACCGACATGGACGATCGCATGGGCGCCAAGCGTCTCGCGCATCCATTGGCCGAAGGCGATCAGAGCGTGGCGGGGAGGCAGGTCGGGGCTGTGATAGTCGGCGCGGCGATCGGCGTTGCGGCCGCGGTCGGGCGCGAGCGCGACGGTGATGTTGCCGAAGGTCGCGGCGCGGAAACGGAAAGCGCCGCCCTCCAGGTCTTCATCGGCTTCGGGCCCGCCCCACGCCGCCTCTGCAACGGGCAGGGGATCGTAGGCGGCGCGTGGGTGGCCGGCGGACTGGGCACCCAGGCGATCGAGAAGATCACGCGGAGTCTCAGGGATATCCGAAACATCATAGCCGGCTACCGATAATTCATGCAGCATCCCGAGCACGCTCTGTGGCACGTCCAGGCCGACTGCATAACCGGTGCGTCCGGGCGCGCTCGGATAGTCCGGCATCAAGATAACGATCTTCCGCTCGGCACGCGGTGCCGCCTTCATCCGCAGGAAGGCAGCAATACGGTCGACGACCTGTTCGACCCGGTCCGGTTCCGGCTGGTTGACGAGATTGGCGGAGCTTTCGCCTGCCTTGAAGGAGATCGCGCCGGCAAGAATGCGTCCATCGAGTTCCGGCAGGACGACGTGCATTGCGAGGTCGGCGGGGTTGAGGCCGCGCCGGCTCTCCGTCCAGCCATCGCGGCGGGTCGTGGCGACGACGACCTGGAAGACCGGCACGCCGGTGCGGTCGAAGACCGTCTCACCGTTGCCATCAGTGCCGCTGGCAAAGGCGGTGGTGGAAAGGATGGCCGCAGATTTCAGGTCCGAGACCGCCTGTTCGACGAAGGCCAGTGCATCCGGCTCCTTCAGTCCGCCGACGAAGATCGGCACCGGTGCAAAACCGCGCTTTTTCAGCGCTTCGAACAGTGCGTCGATCGGCGCCGCGTCATTCGCAAGCAGCATGGAGCGGTAGAACAGGATCGGCAAGCGCGGCGCATCCGGCGCAAAGCGGGCCAGCAGGTCGTTGATCTCGACAATGCCTTTTCCGGGCGCGTAATAGCCGGCTTTCGGCACCGGGGCCGCCTGCGGCAGCGATTCCGTTTTGCCCTCGGCCAGCGTCGTCAGCAACCTCGCCAGAAGCCGCATGTTGGCCGGCCCGCCTTCGCGGAAACAGCTCAGGATGCCGGCGATCCGGTCTTCCGAAACGGTCGAGGCGACGGTCAGCCGTTCGTCGCGGATGCTGCATTCGCCGGGCAGCAGCGCCAGCGCGATCTTTTTCCGCTTCGCCATGTGCGAAAGTTCTTCCACGCCATAAGCCCAGCGGTCGTAACCGCCGAGAATGCGCACGAGGATGACCTTGGCCTGGGTAGCCGTCTTCTCGATCCAAAGATCGACCGACATAGGATGGCGAAGGTCGGAGAGATTGGTGAGGCGGAGGCTTGTCAAATCCGGACCCCAGACGGCCGCAACGCCGTTCAGGTCGCTGCCGGAAAAGGATAGCACCACCACGTCGGCCGGCGACTGATTGAGGTCGACCGGTTCGATGAGGTCGTCAAGCGACGACGATGTGGTGGCGAGTATGTGCATCCTTCCCTCGGGCCTTCTTATGCGGCCAGCATCCTTTCGATCGCGGCGCGGTCGATGCCTTTTTCGCCGATCACGACGAGGCGGCTTGTCCGCGCTTCGCCGGGTGCCCAGGCACGGTCGAAATAGTGGTTCACGCGCGATCCTACCGCCTGAACCTGCAGGCGCATCGGCTTGTTCGCGACTTCCACGAAGCCTTTTATGCGCAGCACGTTTTCGGCTTCGGCCGTTGCAGAAATGCGGGCGGCGAGCTGTTCGGCATCGGTGACGGCGGCCAGATCGACGACAAAGCTGTCGAAATCGTCGTGATCGTGGTCGAGTTCGCCGTCGTGATGGGTCTTGCGGTTTTCGATATCGTCTTCGACGGCGAGGCCGAGGCCAATCAGTACGGCGGGATCTATGGCGCCATTGGCGGCCGAGACGATTTTCACGGCACGTGGCAGATGCGCGGAAACGCGATCCCTGGCGGTCGCGAGGCCGGCAGCATCCAGGAGGTCGCTCTTGGTGAGCACGATCATGTCGGCGCAGGCGACCTGGTCCTCGAACACTTCCTCGACCGGATCGTCATGGTCGATCGAGCCGTCCGCGTCGCGCTGCGCTTCCAGCGCCTCGTGATCGTCGGCAACGCGGCCTTCGGCGAGCGCCAGTCCGTCGACCACGGCTATCACCGCATCGACCGTCACCCGTGCCTTGACGTCAGGCCACTGGAACGCCTGGACGAGGGGCTTCGGCAACGCAAGGCCGGAGGTCTCGATGAGGATGTGATCGACGCGGGGTTCGATGGCCAGGATACGGTCGATCGCCGGCACGAAATCGTCCGCCACGGTGCAGCAGATGCAGCCGTTGGCAAGCTCGATGATGTTGTCTTCCGGGCAGCTTTCGATGCCGCAGCCCTTCAGGACGTCTCCGTCGATGCCGACATCGCCGAATTCGTTGACGATGATCGCCAGCCGCTTACCCTTCAGGTTTTCGATCAGGTTGCGGATCAGCGTGGTCTTGCCGGCTCCCAGAAACCCGGTAACGACGGTGCAGGGAACGCGGTCGAACGAAACGCTCATGATGGCATGTCCTCATGGTGATGAAAGGGTGGAATACGGGCCGTCATGCCCTTGCCGCGCAGGCAGGTCGGGCGGCCGCGAAGGGGAAGGAAACCGCGCTCGTCCTCGGCCAGCATCATCGCGCCGGTGACGATATCCTCGACATTGTCGAGCGACAGATGGCCGAAGACATAGGACCAGCCGCTCTTGTGGTTGAAGGCGGCACTCGGGCTTTTTTCGCAATTGGCAAGGCAGGTGACCGGCTTGACCGCCAGCGGTTTGCCGCTTGCTGCTTCACGCAGCGCCGCGATCAGCGCGATGCCCGGCCGGACTTCGCCGTCGGATGCGTCGCGGCAATTGGTGCAGACGAAAATCGTCACATCTGCCGAGCCGGCGGTTGCCGGATCATCTGGTCGGTGGTCACTCATCGGTCAGCCGCGTTCCCGCCGGGGTCGAAAAATCGGGGCGCGGAGCAGAAGGTCGAAAATCCCTCTGCGGTGATCGAGAAACTTCCTCCGGAGCACCCCGCCCGGTGAAGCAAAATGAATCGGACGGCAGGTCTCCTGGCTCGCGGGTCGTCGCCATTTGCCTGCCTTCCCAGAAGTCCGTTGGCCGGATTTCCCAGTGGCTTGACGGCCAAATGGCCGTTTTAGGCAATGGCTCGCCGCCTACAGTTGCGGGGGCAGCCGCGGCATTGATCCTGAAAAGGGATCGCACCGCATTCTCTCTTAGCCCTCCCCGTTGCCGGAAAGGGACCATCTCTCTTCAAGTAAGCCCGGTCGCAGGCCCATGTCAATGCGTCGCAAAGGCGATTGCCGTGACGCCGAATTCGTCTATAGTGACCGAGCCTATGGTGCCCGAAAGGGTTTTAGAGGGAATGCGGTGCGACGGAATTCTGCCGTCCAACCCGCGGCTGCCCCCGCAACTGTAAGCGGAAAGTCTTCGACCAAAACGGCCGTCCGGCCGTCATGCCACTGGGAAATCCGGCCAACGGACTTCTGGGAAGGCGGGAGAAGGCGTCCGATCCGCGAGCCAGGAGACCTGCCAGAGGCGACAAAGAACGTGAACGGCCCTCGGGTGGAGGGCGAAAGGACGAGACCATGGTTACGAATTCTACTGCAACTACTGCAACTGCAGTCACCATTTCCGCCTCGAAGATCATTCCCCTCAGCATGACGGCCCTGCTCGGCCTGTTCATCGTTGGCTTTGTCGGCTTCTCGCATCTGGAAGTCGTCCACAATGCCGCGCATGACACGCGCCACTCGCTCGCCTTCCCCTGCCACTGAGGAGTTCTCCCAAATGTCGTTGTTTCGCAACATCGTCTTCACGGCGGTGATCGCCGGGCTTTTGTCCGGACTGCTGCTGACCGTGATGCAGAGCTTCTCCACCGTGCCGCTGATCCTGCGGGCCGAGGTGTTTGAAAATGCTGCGCCCGAGGCCGGCCACAGCCATGACGCTGCACCTGCCGCAGGTGCCACGGCATCCGCCGCCGAGCATCACCACGGCGAAGAGGCCTGGGCTCCCGCCGATGGCTTCGAACGTTTCATTTACACGCTTGCGGCGGACATGCTGTCGGCTATCGGTTTTGCCCTCGTCCTGATCGCTGCTTCGGAAGCGTTCGGCGGCTTCAAGGGCTGGCGCGGTGGCCTGATGTTCGGCATTGCCGGCTTTCTCACCGTCATCCTTGCACCCGGCCTCGGCCTGCCGCCGGAACTGCCCGGCATGCCGGCTGCGGAACTCGGTCCGCGCCAGATCTGGTGGGTCTCGACGGCTGTCTGCACGGCGATCGGCCTCGGCCTGCTCGCCTATACCCGCTCGGCCGTGTTCGCGGCGCTTGCGATCGTGCTTCTGATTGCGCCGCATCTGGTTGGCGCGCCGTTGCCGCCGAGCCATGAAACGGCCGTGCCGATGGATCTTTATGCCCGCTTCGTCAACGCCGTCTACGCCACCAACCTGGTGTTCTGGGCTGTGCTCGGGGCGCTTGCCGGTGTCGTCCGCGAAAAGTTCCGCGCTGGCGAGGAAGCTTCTGCCGGATCTTCGGCGAAGCTCGTCTCCCGGTGAAGGAGATCGACGAGGCGTCCGTCGAGCGTCATCGCGCCAAGATGGCGAACCGCAAGGCGGTTCAGGATGCGGAAGTGGCCGAGAAGACCCAGGAAAAGGGCCTTCTCATCGTCCATACCGGGCCCGGCAAGGGCAAATCCACCGCCGCCTTCGGCTTGGCGCTGCGCATGCTCGGCAACAACCGCCGGGTCGGCGTCGTCCAGTTCATCAAGGGCGCCTGGTCGACCGGGGAGCAGCCGGCGCTTGCCGTCTTCGGCGACCGCGTCGTCTGGCACACGATGGGTGAAGGTTTTACCTGGGAGACCCAGGACCTGAAGCGCGATGTCGCCGCAGCGGAAAAGGCCTGGGAAAAGGCACTTGAGCTGATGGCGGACGAGACGATCGGGCTCGTCATCCTCGACGAACTCAACATCGCGCTCCGTTATGACTATCTCGATCTAGACGGAATCGTCGCCGCGTTACAGGCCCGGCGGCCGGATCTGCATGTGGTCGTCACCGGCCGCAACGCCAAGCCGGCGCTGATCGAGGCGGCCGACATGGTGACCGAGATGTCGCTGGTCAAGCATCACTTCAAGGCGGGCGTGAAGGCCCAGGCCGGCATCGAGTTTTAGCCATGGTTGGGGTCAAGCCAGCTCGGGCGCTGATGTTTCAGGGAACGGGCTCGGATGTGGGCAAGTCGCTGGTGGTGGCCGGGCTTGCCCGCGCCTTTACGCTACGCGGCCTGAAGATCATGCCGTTCAAGCCGCAGAACATGTCGAACAATGCCGCAGTCACTGCGGATGGCGGCGAAATCGGCCGGGCGCAGGCGTTGCAGGCGCGCGCCGCCGGCGCGCCGCTCAGCGTCCACATGAACCCGGTGCTCCTGAAGCCGCAGAGCGAGGTCGGGGCGCAGGTGGTGGTGCAAGGCAGGGTCGAAGGCAACGCCAAGGCCGCCGAGTATCAGATGCTCAAGCGGACACTGATGCCGCGGGTCCTGGAAAGTTTCGACATCCTCCGCAACCAGGCCGATCTCGTCCTGGTCGAAGGCGCCGGCAGCGCCTCGGAAATCAATCTTCGTCGGAATGACATCGCCAATATGGGGTTTGCCCGGGCCGCCGACGTGCCGGTGGTGCTGATCGGCGATATCGAACGCGGCGGGGTGATTGCCAGCCTTGCCGGCACCAGTCTGGTGCTCGATCCCGAAGATGCGGCGATGATCCGGGGTTTTATCGTCAATCGGTTTCGCGGCGATCCGGCCCTGTTCGCCGACGGCATGCGGATGATCGGGGAACTCACGGGCTGGCAACCGGTCGGGCTGTTGCCGCATTTTGCCGATGCGGCCCGGCTGCCGGCCGAAGATGCGCTCGGCCTCAATACGCCTTCGGTGCGGAAGGCTGGTGCGAAGATCAGGATCGCGGTGCCGATCCTGCCGCATATCTCCAATTTCGACGATCTCGATCCGCTGGAAGCGGAGCCGGATGTCGACCTCATCCGGATTCGGCCGGGGCAGGTCATTCCCGGCGATTGCGATCTCGTGCTGCTGGTGGGTTCGAAGGCGACGATATCCGATCTGCGGGTGCTGAAGGCGGCCGGTTTCGATGTTGATATCGCCGCCCATGTCCGCCGCGGCGGTCGGACGCTCGGCCTCTGCGGCGGATATCAGATGCTTGGAAAAACCATTTCCGATCCCGAAGGAACCGAAGGGCCGCCCGGCTCGATCGAAGGGCTGGGCTTGCTGGATGTGGAGACGGTTCTTTCCGGCGATAAACGGCTGGAGGCCGTCTCGGGCGAAAGCTTCGACGGAATTTCTGTGTCCGGCTATGAGATGCATATCGGACGGACGTCGGGCGTGGATTGCCAATGCCCGTTCTCAATCGTCGGCGGCAACCCGGACGGCGCGATATCCACGGATGGCCGGGTCTGGGGCACCTATCTTCACGGTCTGTTTTCCGACGACCGGCAGCGGTCGGCCTGGCTGAAGCGGCTTGGTGGCTCGGCATCAGGCCTGGACTATGAGGCCGGGGTGGATGCGGTACTCGACCGGTTGGCCGCCCATATGGAAAAGCATCTCGATCTCGATGGGCTGCTCAAACTTGCCAGATGATCAGCGCCAGAAGGCCGAAAAGGCCGATCAGCAGAGCGTCGGCAACGCGGGCGAGTTTCAGCGCGCGGCGAATGTCGTCGTAGGTGAGCTCGGAGCGCCCACCCTCGCCCATGAACCGCGCCTCGATCATCTGTCCGCCATAGCTGCGCGGTCCGGCAAGCGCAATGCCGAGCGCGCCGGCCATCGCCGCTTCCGGCCAGCCGGCGTTCGGCGACCGGTGATGGCGGGCATCCCGCCTGATGGCGCGGATCGCGTTGCCCGGCGAGGCGCGATCGATGAAACCTGCTGCGACCACGAAGAGAAGGGCGCTCAGGCGCGAGGCGGGCAGGTTGATGAGATCGTCGAACCGCGCGGCCGCCCAGCCGAAGGCTTCGTAACGCGGCAGTTTGTGGCCGATCATACTGTCGGCGGTATTGGCCGCCTTGTAGCCGACGCCGCCCGCGAGACCGCCTATCCCCATCCAGAAGGCCGGCGCCACGACGCCGTCCGAAAAATTCTCGGCCAGGCTCTCGATCGCGGCGCGGCAGACGGCCGCTTCATCGAGCTTTTCCGGATCGCGCCCAACGATTTTCGAGACCGCTTTCCGCCCGGCGTCCAGGCCTCCGTATCGCAGCGCCGTCGCCACGGCCTCGACATGGGTTTCAAGGCTCTTCTGCGCCGGCAGGCTGGCAGCGATCACGACCAGCAGGATCGGCCCGAGGGGGATCATTCTCAGGTCGTATTCGATCACCAGGCTGAGCAGGATCGCGATGCCGAGAAGCGCCAGAAGCGCGAACACGCCCTTTCGCTTGCGCGTGGAGAAATCGTCGCTTTCGCGGTTCAGATCGCGGTCGAGCCGGGATATCAGTGCGCCGATCCAGGTGACCGGATGACCGATGCGCCGGAACAGCCAGTCCGGATAACCCACGATACGCTCCGTGATCAGGGCGAAAAATGCGAGAAGGAACATGAAATTGGCAGGCCCTGAGATTGGCGGTGAAATTGGCGATCCGATACAGCACGGAGGCAATCTTTCCCGCGCCCGGGCGCTGTTTCCACATGCGCCGGAACCCTGGGTCGATCTTTCCACCGGTATCAGCCCGCATTCCTATCCGTATTCGCCCCTGCCCGACAATGCTTTCACGCGACTGCCTGACGTCGCATCGGCGGAAAGGCTGAAGGGCCTTGCCGCTACTGCCTACGGCGCGCCGTCGGCGGCACATGTCGCGGCGGGGCCGGGGACGCAGATCCTGCTGCCGATGGTCGCTGATCTGATCGCCCGGAAAGGCCGTGCTGCGGTTCTTTCGCCCACCTATGCTGAGCATGCCCGCGCGGCGCGGCTTTCCGGCTTCGAGGTCGCCGAAACCGACGATCTGGATCGGCTGGCGGAAGCGGACCTCGCCGTCATCGTCAATCCCAACAACCCGACCGGACGGATCATCCCGCGCGCCGATCTTCTGGCGCTCGCAGCAGTCATGCGCGCGAAGGGCGGGTTGCTGATCGTCGACGAAGCGTTCATGGACGTCTCGGACGCATCGAGCGTCACCGACGCGGTGGATGCCGGCGGGCTGGTGGTGCTGCGCTCCTTCGGCAAGTTCTACGGCATGGCGGGCCTGCGGCTCGGTTTCGTGATTTCGCGTCCGGAAGCGGTGGCGAAAATCGAGAACCGGCTGGGTCCCTGGGCGGTGTCTGGCCCGGCATTGCACGTGGCGAACGAGGCACTTGCCGATGTCGGATGGCAGGGCGCGATGCGGCTGAGGCTGAAAGAGGATGCGGCGCGGCTGGATGCACTGCTCGGTGCTGCCGGAATACCTGTCACGGATGGAACGTCGCTGTTCCGCTTCATCCGGGATCCTCGCGCGCAGGCGGTTTTCCGGCATCTTGGAGAGCAGGGCATTCTGGTGCGCCGGTTCGAGGAACGGCCCGAGGATCTGAGGATCGGCCTTCCCTGCGAGCGCGACTGGCCGCGGCTCCAAGAAGCCTTGAAAACTATTTAGCCGGCGAAGTGAATTTGTCGCGCCAGGCGATCTGGGCGCTTGCATTGGGCAAAGCCGTCGCCTCGTAGACGCCGCGGGCCACGGCACGGGCGGTTACCAGCGTCGCCAGATGGCAGATTTCCATGAAATCCGAGGGGTCGCTTAAAGGTTTCGCCCCGGTCGCCGCCGAAAAGATCGTGTCGCCGTCGAAGGGCAGATGTGCCGGCAGGATGGCACGGGCAAGCCCGTCATGGGCGAGGATGGAAAGCCGGTGCGCCTGTGCCTTGGTCAGCACGGCATCGGTGACGATGACGCCTATCGTCGTCGACGTCACATTGCGGCCCTTGAGGCGCATGCGGTTGTCGAAGGTCGGAGGTAGTCCAAGGCCGCCGAATTCATTCCCTTCTTCAAAGGGAGCGGCCCCGAAATGCGGGCCTTCGCCTATCGTCGCCGAGCCCAGGGCATTGGCGGCAACCAGTGCCGCGACCGTATGGCCCGTCGAAGTCCGGGCGCTCGCCGAACCGATGCCGCCCTTGAACGTCGCCGTCGTCGCGCCTGTTCCGGCGCCGATGGTTCCGAGCCCGAACTCACCCTTGGCGGCGGTCCGGAAGGCTTCGTAACCCATCTCGCGATAGGGCGAATGCAAGCCCCAGTCCTTGTTTCCGCCGTTCAGCAGGTCCATCAGGATCGCCTGCGGCACGATCGGCACGCGGACGCTGCCGACCTGGAAACCGCGACCCGTTTCGCGCAGACCCGATTGCACCCCTCCGGCCGCATCGAGACCGAAGGCAGAGCCGCCCGACAGCACGAAGGCATCGACCGTCTGCACGGTCATCGACGGATCGAGCAGAGCCGTATCCCTGCCGCCCGGCGCGCCGCCGAGGACGGAGCCGGAGGCGATTGCCGGTTCGTCGAAGATGATCGCCGTGACGCCCGACCCCAGGGCAAGATCAGTGGCATGGCCGACGGCCACGCCACCGATATCGGTCAGCAGGTTCAGCGGTTCGGCCATCGGTTATTCGATGTCGAACTTGACGCCCTGCGCGAGCGGCAGGGTGCGGCCGTAGTTCAGCGTGTTGGTGGCGCGGCGCATATAGACGCGCCATGCGTCGGAGCCGGATTCGCGGCCGCCGCCGGTTTCCTTCTCGCCGCCGAACGCACCGCCGATTTCGGCGCCCGAAGGGCCGATATTGACGTTGGCGATGCCGCAATCGGAGCCGCGGGCGGAGACGAAGGTTTCCGCCTCGCGCATGTCGTTGGTAAAGATCGAGGAGGAAAGACCCTGCGGCACGTCGTTGTGCAGGTGGAGTACCTCGTCGAAGCTCGAATATTTCATCACGTAGAGGATCGGCGCAAAGGTCTCGTCCTTGACCGGACCGGTCTGGGCCGGCATTTCGACGATCGCTGGGCGGACGTAATAGGCGTCTGCCGCCTCGTTCTGGTGAACACGTTCACCGCCGGTCACCTTGCCGCCTTCGGCCTTGGCGGCTTCCAGCGCCTTTTGCATCTTGTCGTAGGCTGCCTTGTCGATCAGCGGACCGACCAGATTGCCGTTTTCGAGCGGGCTGCCGATCGTCACCGACTGGTAGGCCTTGGCGAGGCGCGGCACCAGCGTTTCATAGACGCTGTCATGCACGAACAGACGGCGCAGCGAGGTGCAGCGCTGGCCGGCGGTGCCCATGGCGGCGAAGGCGACACCGCGAAGCGTCAGGTCGAGATCGGCGGTCGGGGCGACGATCGCGGCATTGTTGCCACCGAGTTCCAGCAGCGAGCGGGCGAAGCGCGACGCCAGCCGCGGGCCGACGGCGCGGCCCATGGCCGTGGAGCCGGTCGCGGAAACGAGCGGGATCTTGTCGTGGTCGACGAGGACTTCACCGATATCGCGGCCGCCGATCAGAACGGTCGAAAGGTTCTTCGGCGCTTTTCCGCCGTCGGCGATGAGACGGGCGAGCGCCTTTTCGAAGATCGCTTGGGTGGCGAGCGCGGTCAGCGGTGTCTTTTCGGACGGCTTCCAGACGGTGGAATTGCCGCAGACGATGGCGAGCGCCGCGTTCCAGGACCAGACCGCGACCGGGAAATTGAAGGCGGAGATGATGCCGATGGCGCCGAGCGGATGCCAGGTTTCCATCATCCGGTGTTCGGAGCGTTCGGTGGCGATCGTCAGGCCGTAGAGCTGGCGGGACAGGCCGACCGCGAAATCGCAGATGTCGATCATTTCCTGCACTTCGCCGAGGCCTTCGGAGGTGACCTTGCCGACCTCGATGGAGACGAGCCGGCCGAGTGCGGTCTTGGCCGCGCGCAGTTCCTCGCCGAGAAGGCGGATCAGTTCGCCGCGCTTCGGAGCCGGCACCAGCCGCCATTCGAGGAAGGCCGCGTGGGCGGCATCGATCGCCTTTACGGCACCTGCGGCGGTTTCTTCTGGCAGTCTGCCGATTTCCAGGCCGGTGATCGGCGAACGGACGGCGAGCGTGCCGCCAGTATAGCTTTCGGCTTTCACGCCGAGACCGCTCAGAATGTGTTTCACCTCAGCGGCGAGATCGAGTGTGGCGAGCGTCATGTCAGTCTCCGGATGGGTAATTTTCGTCAATCTACAAATCGGTGGCAGTTTCGCAATCAGAACCGCTCGCCGGCGAAATGGGCGATCTGTGCGCCCGCTTCGTAATAGGCTTCCTTGATGGCGCGGAAGGCCGGTTCCTGCGGGTCCGAAAGCGGCAGGGGCAGGTCGGCCTCGGAGATCTCCCCGAGGATATGTTTTGCAAGCAGCTTGCCGAACGTCGTGCCGGGCGCAATGCCCCGGCCGTTATAACCGGAAAAACCGATCGTGTTACGGCCGAATTTGTGGAGGCGCGGCAAAGCGTTGTCGGTCATGCCGATCTTGCCGTACCACTCGGCCTCGAATTCCACCTCGCCGAGCTGCGGGAAGATGCGTTTCAGCGAGCGCCGAGCCCAGCTCTTGTGGATTGCCGTTCCTGTTCCGCGCAGGGCGCCGACCGAACCGAAGACCAGCCGGCCGGCCTGATCCATGCGGAAGGAAGAGAGGATTTCCTTGGTGTCCCAGCAACCCTCGCGCCCGGCAAGGATGGAGCGGCGGAGGTTGTCGCTGAGCGGCGTGGTGGCGAGATTGAAATAGGGCAGGTGCACCTGCTCGCGCCGCACCTCTTCCCAAGGGCCTGTACTGTAGGCATCGGTTGCGACGATCACCCAATCGGCAGTAACCTGGCCGAAAGCGGTCCTGACGAATTTTCGGCCGTCGATCTCACCGGTGCCGATGACGGCGCTGCCGGTGTGGAGCTTGGCGCCGGCCTTCACCGCCGCATGGGCAAGACCACGCGCATAGCCGAGCGGTTGCAGCGTTCCGGCACGCATGTCGAGCAGCGATCCGGAATAGGCGGCGGAACCGACACGCCGTTCCGTCTCGGCGGCATCGAGCAAAGTCACCGGGGCGCCGCGCGCCTGCCATTGCCGGGCGCGCTCCTCCAGTTCCTTCACCCCTTCCGGGCCAACGGCGCAATGCAGCGTGCCGTTCTTTTCGAGCTCGCAGGCGATGGCGTGTTTGTCGATCAGCTCGCGGACGAGGGCGGGGCCGTTGCCGAGCAGGTCGAGCAGGCGTTCACCGTAGATCGGGCCGAGTTCCTTGGGGAAATCGTCGGGCATCACCCACATGCCGGCATTGATCAGGCCGACATTGCGGCCGGCGCCGCCGAAACCGATCTCCGCTGCCTCAAGCAGCACGACATTGGTCCCCGCTTGCGCAAGATGCAGCGCGGCCGAGAGACCCGTATATCCGCCGCCGACAATCACCACATCGGCCGAGATCGTCTCCTCCAACCGGGTGGTGAGCGGCGGTGCGGGGGCGGTCTTTTCCCAGAGGCCGTGAGAGCGGGGATCGTTCAGCATGATGATTGTCCGGGAGTGTTGGTTGCCAACTCTTTACAGGGAGCCGTTATCGATGAATATCGACATGTTCTCAACAGATCATTCGCTGGAGGAATGACATGCTGCCGCCCCGGCGCTTTCTCCCGTCATTCTCGCTGCTTTCCGCCTTCGAGGCGGCGGCCCGCACCGGCAGCGTCACGGCTGCGGCAAACGAGCTTGGCCTCACCCAGAGCGCCGTCAGCCGCCAGATTTCGGCGCTCGAGAGACAACTCGGCGTGGCTTTGTTCTTACGCGAACGCCAGACGATCCGGTTGACGCTTGCCGGAGACGGGTATGCCCGCGAGGTGCGGGAGGCGCTCAGGCGCATTTCGCATGCCTCGCTCAATCTCAGGGCCAATCCTTCCGGCGGCACGCTGAACCTTGCCATCCTGCCGTTTTTCGGCACGCGCTGGCTGACGCCGCGGATCGGGCGTTTTCTCGATGCGCATCCGGGCATGGTCGTGAACCTGATCACACGGCTCGAACCGTTCGATTTCCGGTTCGACACGCTGGATGCCGCCATTCATTTCGGTGCGGCTCGCTGGCCGGGCGCGGCGCTCACCTTCCTGATGGATGAGGAAGTGCTGCCGGCCTGCAGTCCGGAATTCAAAGTGCGACATGATCTTCAAACTCCGGCCGACGTGTTGCAGGCGCCGCTTCTGCATCTCAATACCCGGCCAGACGCCTGGGAATTGTGGTTTTCGAAGAACCGCATCACGTTCGATGCCTTGCATGGGATGCTGTTCGACCAGTTCATCACCATGGTCGAGGCGGCAACCGCCGGCCTCGGTGCCGCGCTGCTGCCGCGGTTCCTGATCGGCCGGGAGCTGGAGCAGGGCCTGCTGGTGCCGGCCGTGGACGCCGAGAGGATGGAGACCGGCCAATATCATCTCGCCTATCCGCCCGACCGAGCCACCTATCCGCCACTTGCGGCTTTCAGGGACTGGATCACCCAGGAGATCCACAGGCAAGAGATTCACCAGGATGCGCTTGCGAACGGCGGTCGCATCGGCCAATAGTCGGACATGTCCATCATGATCGCTTAGGCGATCCGACCGACGGGAAGACGTCCATGAAACCTATTTTCGTCCAGCTCCGCTGCAAGCCCGGCAAGACCTACGAGGTTGCCGACGCCATCTACAAGACCGAGCTCGCCTCCGAACTGTATTCGACCAGCGGCGAATGGGACCTGCTGTTGAAGGTCTACATCAAGGACAACGACGAGATCGGCCGCTTCGTAAACGAGAAGATCGCCTCGATTCCGGGCATCGAACGTTCGTTGACGACGATGACCTTCACAGCGTTCTGAGCGCAAAAAAAAGCCGCCACAGGGGCGGCTTTTTGGATTGGATTTAAAAATCTCAGGCATGCGCCGCCGAGGCGCTGTTGCGCGAGCGAACCAGCTCGCGGATGGCAAGACGCACTTCGTCGGCAGAGCCGAAACGCTGCTCGTCCAGATCGATGACATGGAATTTAACGGCGATGAATTTCAGCCGATCCGCGTCAGGAATAACAATACCGACGGGCTCGCCGCCGAACTCGATTACTTGCTTCTGCATGGCAGACTCCCGCTTTGGCTGCTTGCGACGCAGCTCTGGCGAATGAAAATTTTCAGGAACGATTGAACTGAAGCGTTACATTCGACAGCACGGAAGGGAGCGGCGATCCGTGCCATTCATTTTGAACGCGGCCTCACCAAAGGCGGCGACGCGGACGAATTTAAACATGTCACTCTCCCTTCATGGCGTTGCGCGAAAGTCGGCGAGACTCAGCAGGCCGAACGAAAATCATCTGTAGGCGAGTCCCACAAAATGATCAACGGAAATCAATCTACCTAGAATTTTTTTCCGACTGATGACAGGAAGAAGGCCGAATTGTGAAATTTCATTCGCGATTCCTGATCATTGCCTGTCAGCCTTGAGATAGGTGGCTTTTCCATCCAAGCAAGGATCGAGAGTGGAAAATTTCCGGCAAAGCCCGGATCGACCGGCTCAAATTTCCGAGAGCAGGGTTTCGATCCGATCCACCAACCCGTCTGCGCTCTCGCGGCGGAGACATAACGGCGGACGCAGGACAATGCGCTTCGGTATGCTATCGTCCACGATAAACCCGGGTCGTAGCCGTTCGCCGAGGTTCGCCGCCTCGTCCGACAGATCGACCACGAGCAGCAAGCCGCTGCCGGCCACGGCACGGATCGCCGGAAAGCGTTCGGCCAGGCTTTCGAGCCGCGTCTTCAGATGGCCGCCGATCTCGCGGGTGTTCTCCCGCAATTGTTCTTCCCTGATGACGTCGAGCGCCGCTGCGGCCGCTGCGGCCTCGACCGGAGAGATCGCCCGCGGACGTTCGTCGGCGGCAAGGCTTGCCGCGATTTCGGGCCGTGTCAGCAGAAGCGCCGGCGCCCCTCCGTGCGGCCCGTCGGTGATCAGAAGGTCCGGCGCCAAGCCCCGGTGCGAGAAACCCCAGGTGTGGTGGCCAAGGCGGCCGTAGCCGGTTGCGGTTTCGTCGATGACCAGCAGGCCGGCCTTCTCTCGAAGTTCGGCCAGCGGCTCGTCGAGGTGCAAGGCCTCGTCGTAGCCGTTCGCGAGCACGGCTGCCACGTCCTTGAGATCGTGGATCATGTCGGCTGCGGTGCCGATGGCGGAGACAGTGAAAAGGTCCGGGTCGCGGCGATCCACCCGGAAGCCCGGCAGGCCGATGATGCGGGCCCGGTTCGTGTGGGCGCGGACGAGCCGGAAGGCAAGATCCAGAGCGTCGCCACGGCTGGCCGCAAACGCGACATGGTTCAAACCTTCAGGCGCAAGCTCGGCCAGTTGCGCTCGCAACACCTCCTCCGGCTCGGATGGATGGCTCGTGGCGCGGTTGAGCAGGATGGTCTGGCGGTAAGTCGCGGCGGCGAGGCGCGGATGTCCATGGCCGATCAGCGGCGCCTGACCGCCGAGATCGAGCGCTGTGCGGCCCGCTGCGTCGAAGAGATATTCCTTCCAGCCGCGGACCGGCTGATCGAAATGTTTCGGAGCCGGGGCATTCGCATCGATGCCGAGCAATGCAGCCGGGGAAGGACATAACCTCGACCACCTGCCGACCCCGGTCGGCGTGCAGAAAAGCGGCGGCACGAGATCCGGATCGAGGCAGAGCCTGAGCCGCAGGCCGCCTATCGAGTTGTCCGCTCCGGCGATCACGCCGATCGGGTCGCCTGCGGCAAGCTCCGCCTCTTCGGCAAGCGTACATTCGAGGCCTTCGACATGCAGGGTCAGGTCGCGTCCGACAAGGACGAGGCGGGGGCCGGCGCTTTTCAGCGTCCCGGCAAAAGGCGCCACTGCCGTTATCCGGGCGGGGATACAGGCATCGATATGGAGCGCGAAACTTTCCGGCTCCTGCTGCGCGTCGGTGCTGCCTTTCGAAAGTCGGTATTCGCCGTAACGGGTGCTGGCGCGGCCGGTCTCCCGGGAAATGTGGGCAAGCAGCTTCCAGTCGTTGTCGGTGTCCGTCCAGTTTCCGCCGTAGAGAAGCGGACTGGTGACGCTCAAGTCCACCAGCCGGAAAGTTTCCGGGTCGATATCGGGCAGGAGCCGGCCGATTTCCGGCAACGGCTTCGTCATTCCCGTGGCATTGAGGATGGCTGCAAAGACCTGTGCCGGGGAAACGGCGGTTGCGCCGTTCAGCACCGCACGGCGTTTCTCGGTCTCCTCCTTTGCCTGTGGATCATCGGGCGACAAGGCCTGCCGGCTCTCGGCTTCGGCGGCGAGAATGCCGGTGCGGGCGACGACCAGCGGCCACAGGGCTTCGAGCTCGGCCAGGGTGAAAGGATAGATCTCGTGGTAGGCGCGGATCGCCGGCAGCAGGGCGAACGGATCTCCATCGCGATCCGCGAGCAGGTAGGCGCAGGTATTGGCAAAACCGGCGACGAGCCAGCCGTTGGAAATGCCTGAGAAATCCGTCACGCCGGTTGGCATCCATGTGCCATCCGTATCTTCGCCGATGACGGTTCCGGCATTCAGGTTCTGATGTGCCGCCGCGACCCTGAGGCCCGGGCCGAGCGGCTGGATGCGCCGAAGCGCCGTCACCATCGCCTTGGCGATCACGTCGCGGATTTCCTGGTCGGCGACGGTGGACAGAAGCGAGACCGTCTGGGGGCCGGCCTTGCGCAGGTCGCCTTCCGGCTCGCGCTCGAGGACCGGATGTTCGAAATCCTGGAGGCTTTTCGCAAGCTCGGCCGAGATCGATCCGAAGGCGGCGACGGATCGATCCGACAGTTTTTCACCGGTCGGCGGCGGCGCACCTTCCAGGAATGTCAGGAGGCGGACACGCCGGTCTTCGCCGCCGAGCGGCAGGACAAGCATATCGCCGCCGTCCTTGGTCATCACCGGTTCGGGAACCCGCGGTCCGTCGGGACTGCGCAGGATATGGCGCATCAAGGCGTGTTCCGCCTCGATCTCCTCGATGGGATCGTTGGCGGGCGATACTTTGAGCAGATAGCGCAAGTGGCCGTTGTCGATCAGGAAGTAGGGGTTCTGCCGTCCCTCGATCGGGAAGATCTGCCCGGAAAGCCCGTAGTGGTCGCGTAGAACGCCCTCGATCGCGTCGATCGAAAGGTCGTTTGCAGGAGGCTCGATGAGTTCTGGCAGGACGTCGGACATGAACCTCTCCGGAAGGGCGCTTCCGAAGAGGATAGAGCGTTAAAGGCCTGCGTCCATAGGCCTTTTCACCGACATTGCTGGGTCTTAGCCCATACGCTCCGAAGCGTAGGAACCGGGGCTCGGCGGGAAGACGACGGTACGATTGCCGTTGATGAAGGTACGGTGATGAATATGGGCGTGGATGGCGCGCGCCAGAACCTGGCTTTCGACGTCACGACCAAGCGAAACATAGTCGTCGGCCGATTGCGCATGGGTGATGCGCACCGTGTCCTGCTCGAGGATCGGGCCTTCGTCGAGATCGGCGGTGACATAATGGGCCGTCGCGCCGATCAGTTTGACGCCGCGGGTATAGGCCTGCTTGTAGGGATTGGCACCCTTGAAGCTCGGCAGGAAGGAGTGGTGGATATTGATGATCTTGCCGGACATCTTCCTGCAGAGACTGTCGGACAGAACCTGCATGTAGCGGGCCAGCACGATGAGCTCCGTGCCGCTCTGCTC